>DASQFU010000123.1:0-5323 GCA_035632955.1 Candidatus Limnocylindria bacterium | reverse complement strand
CGCAGATCCACACCGAGCGCTTCGAGCGAGCCGAAATACTGCTCGACGACGTCGCCGGGCGCCGGCTTCAGCAACACTTGGTACTGGTAGAACTGCTGGAAGCGGTGCGGATTCTCGCCGTAGCGCCCGTCCTTCGGACGCCGCGAGGGCTCGACGTAGGCGACGCGCCACGGCTCGGGCCCGAGCGAGCGCAGGAACGTCGCGGGGTTGAACGTGCCCGCTCCCACTTCGCTCGGATACGGCTGCTGGATCACGCACCCGCGCTCCGCCCAGAACATCTCGAGTGTCAACATCAGCTCCTGGAGCGATCGTGACGGTTTCAGCTCGGCCACGCGACCCTCGCCTCCGGCGTGTCGGCGTCGGCATCGGCATCGGCGCCGCGCAACATCGCGAGCGCGTTCAATCCCTGGAAGCGTTGGAAGTGATGGCGCAGGAACAGCTCGACGACCCGCAGGATCTCCCCCGCGCGCCGCAGCTCGAGATAGTCTCCCGCGTCCGCGATCGGGCGCGAGAGCAGCAACGAAAGACCCGCGAGCGCGTCGGCGGACAACGTCACGGTGCCGGCTTCGGATGCTCCGCAACGGTCGCACAGCATGCCGCCACGCGCGGGAGAGAACAGCAGCCGCGGCGACAGCGGCGCTCCGCAGTGCGCGCACGCATCGAGGCGTGGCCGGTAGCCGAGCAGGCTCGCGGTCTGGAGCTGAAACGCGAGTGTGACCGCCGTCAACGACGCCGGCGCAGCGCGCCGAACCGCCTCCAGCGTTTCGGCCAACAGGTCGTACAGCTCCGGCTGCGGCTCCTCGCCCCACACCAGCCGGTCGACGAGCTCGAGCGCCGCCTCGGCGTGGGCCAGGCGCTCCAGCTCGCGCAGCTCGCTGCCGAGCACGCCCAGGGGCTCGGCCTGAGACAGCAGCTGCAGCTCGCGGCCGGCCTTGAGATAGACGAGGAAGCGCGAGCGCGATAGCGGCTCGAGCGAGAATCCGAACCGGCTCGGCGTCTTGCGCGCGCCCTTCGCCACCATGCGCAGCAGTCCGCGCTCGCGCGTGTACGCCACGACGATGCGGCTCGTGTCGCCCAGCGCGTAGGTCCTGAGGACGATGCCTTCGCAGCGCTCGAGCGCCATCGCGTCTCCTAGCCGGTGTGCGTTTCGCGCACCAGCACCTCCGGTGGCAGCGTGCGCCGCCCCGAGTCGTCCGGCTGCACGACCCCGCCCGAGATCACGACCTTCAGGCCGTCCTCGATCGGCCAATCGAGGTAGATCACCGACGCCTTGGGCACGTAGTGGACGAAACCCGAGGCCGGGTTCGGCGTGTGCGGCACGAACACGACCTCGATGTCCTCCGTGAACACGTGGCGCACGCGGGTCGTCGGCGGGCCGGTGAGAAAGCCTATGCGCCACATCCCGGGATGGGGCCAGGGCACCAGGACGACTTGCCGGAAGACTTCCTGCTTCTTCGAGAACAGGGCTTCTCCCAGCGACTTGGTCGAGCCGTACAAAATACCGACGCCCGGAATGCGGGTCAACATTCGGTCCCACATCACGCCGAGCGAGCGGGCGCCGATCCACGATGCGATCCAGCCGACGATCACGAGCAGCAGGAGTGTCGCGAGCAGACCGAGACCCGGGATGCGGTGATAGTCGACGAACGAGAAGCGCAGGTAGCGGCCGAGCAGGTTGTCCATCCAGTTGAGCAGCCGGAAGAACACCCACAGGGTGAGCGCCGTCGGCGCCAGCACCAGCAACCCGGTCAGCAGGTAGTTGCGGAGCCGTCCGGCGGTCGCCGGCACATCCTCTTTCATCTTGGGAATCGCCACCGGGACCGGCCTCCTGGCTCGTGACACGCGCGACCGTCGATCGTGATCGCTTCCTCGCTTGGGACTCTAGGGATTGGGGTCAGTCTAGCGCATCGAGTGCGCGCCCGAGGCGTGCGATCGCAGCACCGGTCGCCCGCAGCACGCGCTGCTCGGCACGGCGCATGATCCGGCGCTCCGCCGCACGATGATGGTCGTGTCCGGCGAGGTGCAGCGCCCCGTGGACGACGAGCCGCGCCAACTCGCGGCCCCGGCCGACGCGGAACCGGCGTGCCTGCTCTCGCACGCGATCCAGCGAGATAACGAGATCGCCGTGGATCGGGCCCTCGGGCGCGGTCCGATAGTCGAACGACAGCACGTCGGTGGCGCGGTCGAGCCCGCGGTAGCGGCGATTGAGGTCGCGCGCCTCGGCGTCGCCTGTGAGGACGATGCCGATCTCGCCCGGCCGCTTGCCCTGGCTCGCGAGCGTCGCCCGCACCAGCTCGCGCAGCGGCGCGACGATGCCGCGGACGCCCCGAGGATTCACAACCGAGATCGCCATCGCCGCTCAGTGGATCGAGAACCTGACGGGGATGGCCACCCACACGGCGATCGGTTTGCCGCCGGTCACCGCCGGCTTGAACTTCCAGTGCCAGACCGCATCCAGCGCCGCGTCATCCAGCTCGGGGATGGAATTGAGGACGAAGGCATCGAACACGGTTCCCTCCCGATCCACGAGTGCTTGCACCCAGACCGTGCCCTGGACGTTCGCCTCGCGGGCCGCATCGGGATAGGAGGGGTGTGTCTTGTGCACCGGCTCCGGGAGGTGTTCCACCAGAGCCGTGGTGTAGCCGATCGGCCGCCCGGCCAGACTCGAGTCGGGGCGCGCTGGCGGCGAAGTCAAAGCCCGCGTCAGCGAGTCGCTCGGTATCGCCCTTCGGACCAGCGCGAACAGCGAATCGGCTCGGTCGGCGAATCGGACTTCCCCTAACGGACGATTCGGCTCGAAGAGCTGGGCGCACCGCTTCTCGAAGTCCAGCAGTGCGTAGACCCTCCCTCGCGCGCGCAGCTCCACGAGGTAGAGCGGAACCTCATGCACCTCGTCGCATGGCTTGATCGAGGCCGAATGCTTCAGGCTCGAGTCCCAATCCGCCTCGCGCATCAGCGTGCGAACGAACTCCCTCGTCCATGGTTCGTCCGCTTTATCGGTGACATACGCCCGGAGAGTCGTGTTCTTGCCGCTTCGACCCCGATAGGTCCACGGGGCGACCCCCGAGCCGCAAACGGAGCTGACCGACGCTACTCGCGCTTCCTCCAACCGTCTGAGGAGCGGACCGAACGCCTCCTTCCGCTGCGACATCGCCAGGTTCGAGGGGCGTGGCTGCCCGTCCATCGGCCACGGCGCCGCGGCCAGACCGAGCCCCAGGACGGCGGCGACGTGGAGAGAAGCGGGCAGAAGCGGCATTGCGGGCATCCTAGCAAGCCGCGGTTCGCGATAGAATGTCGCGCGTCGATCACAAGCCTCAATGGAGCCACCGATGCTGCGTGTCCTCGCTTCGTCCCTTCTCCTGATCCTCTCGGTCGCCTCGGTGGGCGCGGCGGACGCCGATTGGCGAAAGCTCGACGCGCGAACGCGATCGGCCTTGTCGCGCCTTCGTGCTGGCGCGCCGCCGGCCAGGCTCACCGACGTGCGGGCCGCCGTGAACGCGGCGGGCGAGCTGGACGTCTTCATCGTCGGACCTGTGACCCGCGAGGAGCTCGAGGCCGCCGGAGCGCGGGTGCGTACCGAGGCCAAGGGCGTGTTCACTGCCTGGGTGCCGGCCGGGGCGGTCGCAGGAGTGGCAGCGTTGTCGCGTGTGCGCCGCATCGAGGGCGCCGTGCCCGTGTCCCCGCAGCTCGACGCCAGCATTCCCGTGACCAACGTCCATATTGCGCGCGGACCCGGGCCGGCGTTCGCGGGATTCAACGGGCAAGGCATCCTGCTCGGCGTCGTCGACACGGGCGTGGACTACGGTCATGGAGACTTCGACGATCCGTCCGGCAACACGCGGCTGATCGGCGTCTGGGACCAGACCGACACGCTCGGCCCGAGCCCGCTCGTCACCGGCACCGGGCCGTATCCGTACGGCTCGGATTGGGCGCCCGCCGCGATCGACGACGGTTCGGCACGGGAGACCGACACGTTTCCGCACGGCACGCACGTGCTCGGCATCGCCGGCGGCGACGGTAGTCAGACCGGCGGCGCGACGCCGCCGTTCACTTACGCAGGCGTCGCCCCGCGCGCGGATCTCGTCATGGTCGAGACCAACTTCACTTCGACCGGCGTGGTCGACGGCGTGCGCTACGTGTTCGATCGCGCGACCGCACGCGACCAGAACGCGGTCGTGAACCTATCGCTCGGCTCGCAGTTCGGCCCGCACGACGGCACGAGCGCGTTCGAGACCAGCCTGTCGGCGCTCACCGGGCCGGGTCGCGTCGTCGTCGCGGCGGCCGGCAACGATCGCGGGCGCCAGTACCACGCCGAGGTGTTCGCGGCCGGAGGCGGGAGCGACGCAACGCTGTCCGTTTCCAACTCGGCAACCGGGCGAGAAGTGGTGGTTGCCGGCTACTACGAGTCGACGGAGAACGTCAGCGTCAGGATCACGACTCCGGACGCAACCGTGATCGGTCCGATCCCGCTCGGTGGCACGAATGGCGCGACGGGGCAGGTCACGGCCAACGGGACCGTCTACGTGGAGAACGGGGTTTCGACGAGCGGCGGCGGGGACCCAGAGATCTTCGTCGACATCGAGGTCGGTCCCGGTCAAAACATGAACGGCATCTGGACGTTCACGTTGATCCCCGTGGCGCTCGGCACGGCCAATGGTGAAGTGGACCTGTGGCGCGCCTTCAGCGGCAATGCGCACGCCGTCTTCGTGCAGGGCAACGACAACAGCGAGCTGGTGGTCGAGCCGGGCAATGCCGACTCGCTGGTCACGGTCGCTGCATTCCTCACTAAAACGACGTGGATCGATTGCGGGGGTCGCACGGTCATGGACGGCACGCAGCCTTTGGGCACGCTGGCCGGGTTCTCGAGTCCGGGCCCGACCCGCACCGGCGGCCAAAAGCCCGACCTCGCCGGGCCGGGGCTCGACATCGCCTCCACGACATCGTTCGACGTCGGCCCGAGCTGCCCTCCCACCGAGTCGATCTACCTCAACGATGGCATGAATCACTTCGTCGATGCCGGCACGAGCATGGCGGCACCGCACGTCGCGGGCGTCGTCGCGCTGCTGATGCAAAGATATGGCGCGATCAGCCCATCGTTCGTGAAGCAGTACCTCGCCGAGCATGCGATCGTGGATGCCAACACCGGCGCCGTCTGGAACCCCGATTGGGGTCACGGCAAGCTGTTCCTGGGCGATCTCGCCTCGACAGGGGTGGAGCCGCTGCCGGGTGCGGACGCCGAGTTCACGCTCGCGCTCCGGCCCAATCCCACGGCCGGCCCGGTCACGATCGAGTTCGCGGTCGCGCGCGCGACGGACGTGCGGGT
>DASQFU010000122.1:0-19660 GCA_035632955.1 Candidatus Limnocylindria bacterium | reverse complement strand
CGCATCACGCCGGCGCGGATCTGCGTCGCGCCGCTGACCGAGCACTTCTGGCCGTCATGGGCGCCGAGCAGGCGCCAGGTGCGCTCCGCCATCGCGATCCGGCCGAAACCTTCCGTCAGCACCAGCGTGAAGCCGAGCTCTTCCGTGCCCGTGATCGCGACGCCGAGATCGCGCCCGAGGAGCTGGCGCAGATCCTGATCGTCGAAGCCGCCGACCACCACCGCGGCCACGCCCACCTCGCGCGCGCGCATCAGCGTCGCGTACGAGACGTACGAGCCACCGACCACCACCTTGCCGGCGTGCTCCGGCTTCAAGAGGTCGCCGCGCAGCTCTTCGTCGGCCGAGCGGGTCGCGATCGCGAGCGGACCGAACGTCTCCCCGCCGACGCCGAAGATGCCCTGGATCAGGGCGCCCCAAGCTTCGACGATCACGCCTTCGTCCGGCAGCACTTCGGCGACGCGACCACGGACATACGCGTTGACTTCGACCGGGATCGGCTTCTCGCGCAGGATCAACTGGCCGGTGATGCCGGACACGCTCTCGAGCGCACCGTCGGCCGGTGCCGTCACCTTCTGATTCACGAGTCCGAACAGGCTCTTGCCGGAGGCGATCAGCTCCCCTGCGCGCACCGAGGAGCCGATCGGTAGCGCCAACGAGGCCGGCACCTTCGCAGGATCGAGCGCCAGTTTGGCCGCGAGGTTCAGCGTCTGGACGTTTCCCGGCAGCTCGGTGCGCGCGACCACGGTGTCCGGCTCCACCAGCGCATCGGCCTCAACCAGCACTTGGCCCTTGAGCGGCAGCCGGCGTTCGCGCCGCACAAGAGTGCGCTCGGTGACGCGCAGACCCGGAGTGTAGGCGTGCGCCACGTCACACCTCCCGTTGGTAAGCGCCCAGCGCCTGGTTCCAGGCGCGCAACCGCGCGATGCGCGCCGCGCGATCGTTCGGCAGCACGAACGGTTGGCGCCCGCGGGTGTCGACGATCAGCCCCACGACCCCACCCTTGACGGTCGCGGTCAGTGCCTTGCCCTTGCCGAGGCCGAGATCGAAGCCGCGCTCCGGCGCCGCGGTGAGATGGACGTCGCCCTCGGCGGGCAGCGGCAGCAGCACCAGCTCGCCGAACGGCACGCGCCGGTCCACGGCCGGCTGGCCCGGCGCGGTCAGCTCGACCGTGACGCACGGCTGGCCGGCCTTGCCGCCGCCGATCGGTGCGAGCACGGCGCCGAGCCGGATCAGGCAGTCGCTCTCGAACACCTGAGCCGCCGCTTCCTCGTGCACGGTCGAGAGCACGCCGAGCTGGGGCGCCATGAAGATGCTGTCGACCGCGAGCTGCGTGAGACCTTCCGGCAGGAACGCGTCGACCATCATCGACGCGGCCTGGACGCGGCGCGGCGCGTGCGACAGCACGCCGCCCGAGCCAACCAGGAGCCCGAGATCGAGGAGGTTGACGAGCGTCGCGCCGCTCTCCGTCTGGGCCATGATGTCGGAGATCGTGCGTTCCGTCTGGATCCCCTTGAGCCCGGTCGCGAGCGCCTTGTGCTGCTCGAAGGCGAGGCGCAGCGCTTCGCGCGCGATCGCCTGCTCGATGACCAGATCTTCCAGCGTGTGCGGGATCGTCGTCGGACGGATCATCTTGTTCTTGACCCGGTTGCGCAGCTCGATCTCGTCGACGTCGAACGGCACCCAACGCAGGATGTTGTCGATGCCGGCCTCGGCCATCACGTTCGAGACCGAGTAGCTCATGCCGAGGTTGGCCGACACGGTGCGGTTGAACACGCCCTGGAACACCGAGAACACGTCGGTCGTCGCGCCGCCGATGTCGACGCCGACCACGGCCAGGCCGTCACGCTTCGCGATCTTCTCGATGATGATGCCGACCGCACCCGGCGTCGGCATGATCGGCACCGGCGACCAGGTCATGAGCTTCTTGTAGCCCGGCGCGTGGGCCATCACGTGCTCCATGAACAGGTCGTGGATGGCGTCGCGCGCCGGCTTGAGGTTTTCGCGTTCGAGCGCCGGCCGCAGGTTCGGCACCACGCTGAGCGCGGTGCGCTCCGCCAGGCAGTCGCGCACGAGACCGGCGGCGTCGCGGTTCCCGGCGTAGATCACCGGCAGCTCGTAGCCGGCGCCGAGCCGCGCCTTCGGGTCGGCCGCGGCGAGGATCTCGGCCATCTCGGTGACCCGCTTGACGTCGCCGCCATCGGTGCCGCCGGAGAGCAGGATCATGTCGGGCCGGAGCTGGCGCAGGCGGCGGACCTTCTCGTGCGGGCGCCGGCCGTCGTTGAGCGCGATCACGTCCATCACGATCGCTCCGGCGCCGAGCGCCGCACGCTGGGCGCTCTCCCCGGTCATCTGCAGCACCAGTCCGGACACCATCATCTGCAGTCCGCCCCCGGCGCTCGAGGTCGATACGTAGAGGTCCACGCCGGCGTCGCCGTTTTGCGGCGAGAGGATGCGATCGCCTTCGAGAATGCGGCGACCGGCGAGCTCCTCGACCTCGCGCACGGCGTTGAGCACGCCGCGCGTCACGTCTTCGAACGGAGCCTCGACCGTGGTCGGCGCTTCACCGCGCACCACCAGACGGTAACGGTCGCCTTGCTTCTCGATCAGGATCGCCTTGGTGGTGGTGGAGCCGCAGTCGGTGGCGAGAATGGACCGGATGTCCTCGGGTCGGATCGGCATGGGCTCCAAGCTAGGAACGCCGCGACGTGCGTGCGGCTCGGCGTTCATCCGCAGCGCGGCGACGCGCCTGGCGCGCTTGCTCCGCCTGATCCTCGATCATCCGGGCCAGCAGCTCGAGTGCCTCGCGACGCTCGACCAAATCTGCAAAGCGCCGGTAGCCGTCGAAGCGGAACAGGGACTGTACCATTGGCTCGAAGAACGTCAGCGTTTGGCCGGCCAGGAACGACAGCGGCTTCGCGGTTTCGAGCGTGACGATCGCGGGCAGCTCGAGATGCAGCTCGACGACCCGCGCTGCGAGCCGCTCGAGCAGGGCACGATCCTCGGGAACGAGCGTCGTCTCAGAGGCCATGGCGGTGCAATTGCTCGCGCAGCCGGACCAGCAGCGCTTCGCGCTCGGGCCGCCGGCTCGGCAGCGGCAGCAGCAGCCCGCGATAGGGATCGAGCCAATGCGGCCGCGCGTACGGCGAGACCAGCAGGCCTGCCGGCCGCTCGGACGCGCGCCTCAGGGTCTGCCACGACCGGCGATTGTCGCCGAACGGCCCGCGTAGGGTCACGCCGTCTTCGTCCAGGCGGCAGCGCGCGGGCGCGAGCAGTGGCCCGAGCGAGCCGAGCACCGCCAGGCACAGAGCACCCTCGAGCAACGGCGCCTCACCGAGCCGCACCACCGCGACGCACGCCACGACCCCGAGCACGGCGGCGACCGCGGCCGCTCCGGGTCGATCGCGCCAGGGATTGCACGCCCATTCGAGCGGGAGGTGCATCAGGCGCGACTCGGAGACGCCGGTGAGGCCGGCGCCGGATGCGGCGCGGGTTGCTTCCAGTGCAGCACCAGCTCCCGCGCGGCCCGGCCTTCGTCGAGACGGCTGACGGGCGTGCTGTGCGGCGCGTCGAGCAGCAACGAAGGATTCTCGCGCGCCTCCTGCGCGATGCGCTCCATCGCCTCGGCGAAGTGATCGAGCCGATCCAGCGTCTCGGTTTCGGTCGGCTCGATCATCATCGCCTCGTCGACGATCAGCGGGAAGTAAACGGTCGGCGCGTGCACGCCGAAATCGAGCAGGCGCTTCGCCACGTCCAGCGTCTTGACGCCGTGCTTGCGAAGGGCGCGTCCCGAGAGCACGAACTCGTGCATGCAGTGCTCGGGATGGGGCAGCTCGTAGGTCTTCGCCAGCCTGCGCATCAGATAGTTCGCGTTCAGGATCGCGGTGCGGCTCACCTGCCGGAGCCCCTCGGGACCGAGGCTCGAGATGTAGACCAGCGCGCGCACGAGGATGCCAAAGTTGCCGTTGAACGAGTGCACGCGGCCGACCGATCGCGGCCGGTCGCTCACCAGCCGCAGCGCGCCGTCGCGCTCCTCGACCACCGGGATCGGCAGGAACGGGACCAGATGCTCGGCGACCGCGACCGGGCCGGCCCCGGGTCCGCCGCCGCCGTGCGGGGTCGAGAATGTCTTGTGCAGGTTGATGTGCATGACGTCGAAGCCGAGATCACCGGGCCGCACCAGGCCGACCAGCGCATTGAGGTTCGCGCCGTCCATGTACACCTGTGCGCCCGCCTCGTGGGCAAGCCGCGTGACCTCCAGGATGTGAGGCTCGAACAGGCCGAGCGTGTTGGGCACCGTCAGCATCACCGCGGCGGTGCGCTCGTCCAGGGCCGTGCGCAACGCATCGAGGCTGACCGTGGCGTGCTCTTCCGAGGCGATCGTCGCCGTGTCCCAGCCCAGCAGGTTGACGCTCGCCGGGTTGGTGCCGTGCGCCGAATCGGGGACGATCACGCGCCGTCGCTGATCCCCCTCGCCGCGGCTGCGATGCCAGGCGCGGATCATGAGCAGGCCCGTCATCTCCCCCTGGGCGCCGGCGGCCGGCTGGGTCGTCACGCCGGCGAAACCCGTGATCTCCGCGAGCGCCTTCTGTAGCTCCCAGATCACGCGAATCGCACCCTGATTCGCGTCGTCGTCCGCGAGCGGATGCGCGAGCGCCAGCCCGGGCAGCGACGCGATCTCGTCGTTGATCTTCGGGTTGTGCTTCATCGTGCACGACCCGAGCGGGTAGAGCCCCTTGTCGATGTGATGATTGAGCGCCGAGAGCTCGATGAAGTGCCGCACCACCTCGGGCTCGCTGACCTGCGGCAGGCGCAGCTCACTCCGCAACCGCGTGTTGGGCAGCAGCTCGGCGAGCGGCCGCTCGGGAACGTCGCAGGCGGGCAGCGAGGGGCCGCGATGGCCGGGTCCCCCCTGCTCGATCAGCAGCCGGCGCCGGAGGTTCATGACCGTCCTTTGGCCGCGCGCAATACATCGAGCCAGCGCTCGATGTCCGCGGCGCTGCGCTGCTCGGTGACCGCCACGAGCAAGTGACGCGACCACGCGGCGTCGAAGCGCCCGAGATCCACGCCCGGCAGAACCCCGCGGCTCCGTCCCTCCCGCACGACCGCGGACGCCGGGACCGGGCACTCGAGCACGAACTCGCGGAAGAACGCACCGCCGTGCGCGAGGCGGTAGCCCGGAAGCTGACTCGCGCGCTCGGCCGCGTGGTGCGATTTCCGCACGCACAGCTCGGCGACCTCGATCAGCCCGGCCTTGCCGAGCAGGCCGAGATAGATCGTGGCGCGCAGCGCGAGCAGGCCCTGATTCGTGCAGATGTTGGAGGTCGCCTTCTCGCGCCGGATGTGTTGCTCGCGCGTCTGGAGGGTGAGCACGAACCCGCGGCGTCCGTGGCGATCGACCGTCTCGGCGGCGAGTCGGCCGGGCATGCGACGCACTAGCGCCTTGGTGCACGCGAAGAAGCCGAGCAGCGGACCGCCGAAGCTCGGCGGATTACCGAGGCACTGGCCTTCGCCGACGACCAGATCGGCCCCGGTCGCCCCCGGCGGCTCGAGCAGCGCCAGCGCGATCGGATCGCAGCTCGCGACTGCGAGCGCGCCGGCTTCGTGCGCCATCGCGTGCAACGCCTGCGGGCTCTCGAGCAGGCCGAAGAAGTTCGGATGCTGGTAGACGACGGCGGCGACGTCCGGCCCGAGCGCCGACCGCAGGTCTTCGGTCCCAGACTGGCCTCCGCGCGGTGCGACCACGGTCAGGTCGCGACCATCGAGATAGGTGCGCAGCACCTCGAGCGTGTGCGGATGGAGCGCGCCGGTGACCACGATCCGCGACCGGCCGGTGTGATGGCGCGCGAGCAGCACCGACTCCACGACCGCGGTCGCGCCGTCGTACAGCGACGCGTTCGCGACCTCCATGCCGGTCAGCTCGGCGATCATGCTCTGGAACTCGAAGATCACGGTCAGCGTCCCCTGCGCCACTTCCGGCTGGTAGGGCGTGTAGGCGGTGGCGAACTCGGAGCGCTGCGCGAGCGCGTTCAGGGCCGAAGGAATGTAGTGCTCGTAGAGGCCGCCGCCGAGGAACGACACGGCGTGATCGGCGTCGTTGTCGCCCGCCCAGCCGCCGAACCGGCGCCGGGTCTCGATCTCGGACAGGGGGCCGGGCACCCCGAGCGACCGCCCGAGACGCACGCGATCGGGAATGGCGCTCACCAGGTCTTCGAAGCGCCGCACGCCGATGGTTTCGAGCATGCGCTGCTCTTCGTCGCGTGACAGTCCGACGTAGCTCACGCGTGCTGTTCCTCGATCAGCTTCTCGTAGTCGTCCGCGTTCATCAGCGCCTGGAGATCGGCCGGGTTGTCGGGCTTGATGCGGATCATCCACCCGTCGCCGAACGGCGCTTGATTGACGAGCGCCGGGTTGTCGGAGAGCGTTCCGTTCACTTCCGCCACCTGGCCGCCGACCGGCGCGTAGAGATCGCTCACGGTCTTGACGGCTTCGACCACGCCGAACGGTTTCGTGGCTTCGACGCGCTGGCCCACTTCGGGAAGCTCGACGAACACGACGTCACCGAGCTGGTCGGTCGCGTAGCTCGTGATGCCGACCGTGACCATGCCGCGATCGAGCCGCGCCCATTCGTGCTCGGCGGTGTAGCGGACATCGTCGGGGAAGCCCACGGAACCTCCTGCCGGCTCGACCTCAGTGTCCCGAGTCAGAAGTCAGGTACACATTCCGACGGCCCTCGTGACCTCTGGCTGCGTTGCACCTCCTCCACGTATCAAGATCGATACGTGTCGTCGGCGCGCCTTGCCAGATGTCACGATGTCTCGCCGGCATATGCACCTGATTTCTGACTCGGAACACTAGCGGTGCGAGCCGCGGGTGTAGAACGGACGTTTGACCACGCGCGCCGTCAGGCGCGTCGTGCCCGTCACCACGTCGACCGCGGTGCCGGTAGCCGCGAACTTCGTTTCGACGTATCCCATCGCGATCGCGCGCTCGAGGCTCGGACTGAACGCTCCGCTCGTCACCCGCCCGATCGGCCGCCCCTCCGACTCGATGATCATGGCGTGGCGCGGCACGCGGCGGCCTTCCGCCTCGAGGCCGACCAGCTTCCGATCGAGTCCGCGCTGTTTCTGCTTGACCAGCGCCTCGCGGCCGACGAAATCCGGCTTGTCGAGCTTCACGGTCCATCCCAGCCCCGCCTCCAGCGGCGACGTCGAGTCGTCGATGTCGTTCCCGTAGAGCATGTAGCCCATCTCGAGCCGCAGCGTATCGCGCGCTCCGAGGCCGACCGGCTCGAAACCGTGAGCCGCTCCCGCCTTCATCAACCCCTCCCAGAGGGTCGCAGCGCCGCGCTCCGGGAAGTACAGCTCGAAGCCGTCCTCGCCGGTATAGCCGGTGCGGGAGATGATCGCTTCGACTCCGAACACAGGGCCGGTCAGGAAGCGGTAGTAGTCGAGCTCGAGCGCTGGGGCCGGCACGTTGCCGCGCAAAACGTCCGCCGCGCGCGGCCCCTGCACGGCGAGCAGCGCGATCTCGTCGGAAACGTCCCGGATCTCGACCTGGGGCGGGATCCGTTCGCGCAGCCAGGCGAAGTCCTTGGCGATGTTGGAAGCGTTGACGACCAACATGAAGTGATCGTCGCAACGATAGACAAGAATGTCGTCCACGATGCCGCCGTCGGGCCGGCAGATGGGTGTGTACAGCGCCTGCCCGACGCTCAGGGCGGTGACGTCGTTCGCCACCATGTGGTTCAGGAATGCGAGCGCCGCTTCGCCCCGGACCTGGAACTCGCCCATGTGCGAGATGTCGAACAAGCCCGCGCTCGTGCGCACGCACTGATGCTCGCGCACGTCGCCGGTATAGCGGATAGGCATCTCGAAACCGGCGAACTCGACGAGCTTGGCGCCGAGCGTCTTGTGATACGTGTGGAAAGGCGTGTGCTTGAGGGTCGTGGCAGGATGCACGAGGGCTCCTGGGTGGCGAAACGGACGGAAGTTAGCGGAACGTCCGCACGAGGGTCAAGGAACCGCAGCCTCCGGCCGTGAATCGTGAGATCGCCTCAGCGCGGCGCCGTGCGCACGACGCCGAACTCCTGCCCCACTTGTGCGAACGCAGCGAGCGCGCGCTCGAGATGGTGCGGCTCGTGAGCGGCCGAGATTTGGACGCGAATGCGGGCCTGGCCTTGGGGCACCACCGGATAGGAGAAGCCGATCACGTAGATCCCGAGCTCGAGCAGCCGGCGCGCCATGTCGTGCGCGAGCTTCTCTTCATAGAGCATGATCGGCACGATCGGATGGGTCCCGGGCCCGACCTCGAAGCCCGCGGCGGCGAGGCCCTTGCGGAAGTGCAGCGTGTTCACTTCCAACCGATCCCGCAGCTCGGTGGTCTCGGAGAGCAGATCGAACACCGCGATGCTGGCACCGACGACGGCGGGCGGCAGCGTGTTCGAGAACAGATACGGCCGCGAGCGTTGTCTCAGCATCTCGATGATCTCGCGGCGGCCGGCGGTGAACCCCCCGATCGCCCCGCCCAACGCCTTCCCCAGGGTTCCCGTGATGATGTCGACGCGGCCCATAACGCCGCACTGTTCCGTGCTGCCGCGGCCCGAGGGGCCGAGAAAACCCGTGGCGTGGCAATCGTCGACCATGACCAGCGCGCGATAACGGTCCCCGAGATCGCAGACGGCCCTGAGGTCGGCGATCGTCCCGTCCATGCTGAACACGCCGTCGGTCGCGATCAGTTTGTGGCGGATGCCTTGTGCATCGGCTTCCTTCAGGCAGCGCTCGAGGTCCGCCGGCCGGTTGTTCTCGTAGCGCCAGCGCTTCGCTTTGCACAGGCGCACGCCATCGATGATCGAAGCATGGTTGAACGCGTCCGAAATGATCGCGTCTTCTTCCGACAGCAGCGGCTCGAACACGCCGCCATTGGCGTCGAAGCACGCGGCATAGAGAATCGCGTCGTCGGTGTGCAGGAACTCGGCGATCTTGCGCTCGAGGGTCTTGTGCAGGTCCTGCGTGCCGCAGATGAAACGCACCGACGAGAGTCCGTAGCCGCGGCGGTCGAGCGCCTCGTGGGCGGCCGCGATCACCCGCGGATGACTCGAAAGTCCGAGGTAGTTGTTGGCGCACAGCACCAGCACGTCGCGGCCGTCGGCGAGCCGGACCTCTGGGCCTTGCGCCGAGGCCAGGACGCGCTCGTCCTTGGAGAGACCGGCCTCGCGGATCTTCGCGAGCTCGGCTTCGAGGTGTGGCTTCATTGCGTCGAACATGCGATCTCCCGGCGCCCGATCGTTGGTCGTGTGACCGTCAGTCGCTCAGCCGTTCTCGCCCCAGGGCACCAGCACGACTTTCCCCGCCTGCCCGGAGCGGAGCAGTCCGATCGCGTCCTCGAAATCCTCCATCGGCATGATGTGTGTGATCGCCGGCCGAACGTCGAGCCGGCCGGCGCCGAGGAGGTTGTCCATCTGGTACCAGGTCTCGTACATCCTGCGGCCGATGATGCCGTGGACGGTCACGCCTTTGAAGATCACGAGGCGGTTCCAATCGAGCGCGAACGGCTCCTTGGGGAGCCCGAGCAACGACAGGCGGCCGCCGTTGCGCAGCGCCGCGAGGCCGTCGCGCATCGCCGCGGGATTGCCCGACATCTCGAGCACGCCGTCCAAGCCTCGGCCGGCGGTCAGTTCCTGCACGCGATCGACGAGATTTTCGCGCGCGACGTCGATCACCGCGTCGGCCTTCATGCGCCGTGCGAGCTCGAGCCGGTACGGCGCGACGTCGCTCGCGAACACCCGCGCCGCACCCGCCGCCCGCGCGACGGCGATCGCGAACAGGCCGATCGGGCCGCAGCCGGCCACCAGCAGGTTGCAGCCCGAGATCGGTCCGGCGAAGGCGGTGTGCACGGCGTTGCCGAGCGGCTCCATCACGGCCGCGACTTCGATCGGGACATTAGAGGGCACGTGCCAGCAATTGACGCCCGGGACGACAACGAACTGCGCGAAGCCGCCGTTCACGTCCACGCCAAGAATGCGCGTGCGCTCGCACAGGTGCGCGTTCCCGGTCCGGCAGGCGAGACACGAGTAGCAGACGATGTGGCTCTCGCACGCGACCCAGTCGCCGACGTGCACTTCGGTGATGCCCGTTCCGCACTCGACGACTTCGCCGACGAACTCGTGGCCCAGCGTCACGGGCGGGCGGATCCGGCCCTGCGACCAGCGGTCCCATTCGTAGATGTGGAGATCGGTGCCACACACGCCGGCGCGCAGCACGCGCAGCAACACCTCGCTCGCCGCAGGGCTCGGCATCGGCACGTCGCGGATCTCGGCGCCCGGACCGGTCGTGGTCTTGACCACCGCGCGCATGGTGCGGGTGCGAGTGGCGACGGGAGCCGATGCTGCGGGTGAGGGGGCCGGCGTCCGCGGGTTCATGACCGGGGCATCGTGCCTCAGTCGGTGATCCGGAGCAACGGGCGAAGCGCTTCTCCGGTGTACGACGCCGGCACGCGCGCCACGGCCTCGGGCGGACCCTCGGCCACCAACCGCCCTCCCGCCTCTCCACCCTCGGGTCCGAGATCGATCACCCAATCCGCGCACTTGATGACGTCGAGGTTGTGCTCGATGACGATCACCGTGTTGCCGCGGTCCACCAGCGCTTGCAGCACCTCGAGCAGCACGCGCACGTCCTCGAAATGCAGCCCCGTGGTCGGCTCGTCGAGCACGTACAGCGTGCGTCCAGTGGCGATGCGGGACAGCTCGGTCGCGAGCTTCACGCGCTGCGCTTCGCCGCCCGAGAGCGTGGTCGCCGATTGTCCGAGGTGGATGTAGCCGAGCCCGACCCCGCGCAGCGTCTCGAGCTTGCGGCGCAGCGGCGGGACCGCCCCGAGGAACTCCAGCCCCTCCTCGACCGTCATCTCGAGCACGTCGGCGATCGAGCGGCCCTTGTACAGGACCTCGAGCGTCTCCCGGTTGTAGCGCCGGCCATGACACACGTCGCAGCGCACGAACACGTCGGGCAGAAAGTGCATCTCGATCTTCTTCAGCCCATCGCCCTGGCAATGCTCGCAACGTCCGCCTTTGACGTTGAACGAGAACCGGCCGGGCCCGTAGCCGCGCACCTTCGCTTCCGGAAGCTGCGCGAACAGATCGCGGATGAAGGAGAAGGTGCCGGTGTAGGTCGCAGGATTCGAGCGCGGCGTCCGCCCGATCGGGCTCTGATCAATGGCGACCACCTTGTCCAGCGCCTCGACGCCGCGCACCGCGCGATGGAGTCCGGGCACCGGACCGCTGTCGCCGAAATGGCGCCCCAGCGCGGCGAGCAGGATGTCGTTGACGAGGGTGCTCTTGCCCGAGCCCGAGACTCCGGTGACGCACGTCAGGCATCCGAGCGGAAAGCGCACGTCGACGTTCTCGAGGTTGTTGGCGCGCGCGCCGAGCACCTCGACGTGGAGCCCGTTGCCGGCGCGGCGCATCGGCGGCAGCGGGATTTCGCGCGCTCCGGTCAGGTACTGGCCCGTGAGCGAATCGGGATGGTCCCGCACCGCGCCGGGCGACCCGGCCGCCACCAGGCGGCCGCCATGCCGCCCCGCTCCCGGTCCGAGATCGACGAGATAGTCTGCGGCTTCCATCGTGTCGCGGTCGTGCTCGACCACGACCACGGTGTTGCCGAGATCGCGGAGCCGGAGCAGCGTCGCGAGCAGCCGGCGGTTGTCGCGGTGATGCAGACCGATCGATGGCTCGTCGAGGATGTAGAGCACGCCGGTGAGCTGCGAGCCGATCTGGGTCGCGAGCCGGATGCGCTGCGCCTCGCCGCCCGCCAGCGTCCCCGCCGCGCGGTCGAGGTTGAGATAGCCGAGGCCGACGTCTTCGAGGAAGCCGAGCCGGCTCCCGACCTCCTTCAGGATCGGCGCGGCGATGGTCGCATGCGCTCCCTCGAAGCGCAGGCCGGCGACGCGCCGGCGCGCGGCGTCCACCGGCAGCGCGGTCCAGCTCGCGATGTCGTCGCCGTCGAGCCGCACCGCGAGGCTCTCCGGTCGCAGGCGCTTGCCGTTGCAGGCCGGGCACGGCGTCGGGTTCATCAGGCTGCCGATCCAGCGGCGCACGGAATCGCTGTTCGTGTCCTTGTAACGGCGCTCGAGGTTCGGGATCACGCCCTCGAACGCGGCGCGCTGGATGAACGCCGAGCCCTTCTTCGTGCGGAACTCGAAGCGCACTTCCTCCGACCCCGTGCCGTGGAGCAGGAGCTTCTGGGTTTGAGCGGACAGGCGCTTCCACGGCGTCTTGAGCGTGAAGCTGTACGCCTTGGCCAACGCTCGCAACGTGCCACCGACCCACGTCCCCGTGGCATCGCCCCACGCCGCGATCGCGCCTTCCTCGATGGTCCGGGTCGGATCGGGAACGACGCGCGCGGGATCCACCCGGAGGCGCGTGCCGAGCCCATCGCAGGTCTTGCACGCACCGTAAGGCGAGTTGAACGAGAAGCTGCGGGGCTCGACCTCCGGCACGCTGGTGCCGCACTTGGGACACGCCGCGCCCTGACTCATCAGCAGATCGGTGCCGGATGCCGGCGCCGCCGCGACCAGCCCTTCGCCCAGACGTAGCGCCGCCTCGAGCGATTCGGCTATCCGCCCGCGCCCAGTCAGATCGACTGTGAACCGATCCACGACCACGTCGATGTCGTGGCGCTTCGTGCGCGCCAGCTTCGGCAGCGGATCCAGCTCCAGCCACGTGCCGTCGATCCGGGCCCGCAGATAACCCTGGCGGAGCACGGCGTCGAGCTCCTTCTTGTACTCCCCCTTGCGTCCGCGCACCAGCGGCGCCAGCAACGTCACCTTCTGACCGGCGAACTG
This sequence comes from Candidatus Limnocylindria bacterium, assembly GCA_035632955.1. GTDB lineage: Bacteria > Eisenbacteria > RBG-16-71-46 > RBG-16-71-46 > RBG-16-71-46 > DASQFU01. Next base: position 6,826 of record DASQFU010000122.1, on the reverse strand, counting down.
CGCGAGCAACTGGTCGGTCATCTCCTGCACGCTCTGGCGGGTCATGCGCGTGTCGCAGTTCGGACAGTGCTGGATGCCCAGTCGCGCGAACAGGAGCCGCAGGTAGTCGTAGATTTCGGTGATGGTCGCGACGGTGGAACGCGGATTCGAGCCCGCGCTTCGTTGCTCGATCGCGATCGCCGGCGAAAGCCCCTCGATCGCGTCGACCTCGGGCTTCTCCATCTGGCCGAGGAACTGCCGCGCGTAGGCCGAGAGCGACTCGACGTAGCGCCGCTGCCCCTCGGCGTACAACGTGTCGAAAGCCAGGGACGATTTTCCGGAGCCCGAAACCCCGGTGATCACGACCAAGCTCTGGCGGGGCAGTTGCAGGGAGAGGTTCTGCAGGTTGTGCTCCCGCGCCCCGCGGATGACGATGTCCGAGAGCCCGCGGGCCGGCGCCAGATCGCGCGGGTCGCGAGCCTTGGACTCGTTTCGAGCGGTCACGGGGGTCTCGGTCGAGGCAGGCATCGCCCGGACTATATCAGGAGAAGCAAGAGAGATCGGACGTGACGGCGTGACGGTCGTGGTCACGACGGCGACGGGCGCGGCGATGCGAAATGGTGACCGATCTCGTCGCTGAACCCTACTCCCAGCGCAGCGCTTCCACCGGGTCCAGGCGCGACGCCCGCACCGCCGGGTACAGTCCGAAGAACAATCCGACCGCGACCGAGAACACGAACGCCACGATCACGGACCACCACGGCGTGTAGGCCGGCAAGCCGCTCGTCACGCGAACAATCTGACCCACGCCCGCTCCGAGACCGATGCCGGTCAGGCCACCGAGGCCGGTCAACGTCGCGGCCTCGCACAGGAACTGGAACAGGATCGTCATGCGTGGCGCTCCGACCGCCTTGCGCAGTCCGATCTCCTTGGTGCGCTCGGTGACCGCCACCAGCATGATGTTCATGACCCCGATCCCGCCGACCAGCAGCGCGATCGAGGAGATCAGGATCATCACCGCGTAGGTGGCGCCGGTGAGCTGGTCGTAGAGCTGGGCCAGTGCGTCCTCCGTGAACACCGCGAAGTTGTCGGACGCCCGGGGCGAGAGACCGCGGCGCCGGCGCAGCACCTCCCGGATTTGATCGACGGCGGCCGCGGTTCGTTGCGGTGAGACGGCCACCGCGTTGAGGTAGTACTCGCCGCGCTTGGGCACGTAAAAGGGCGCGTCGTCCGGCGGTGGGAAATACTTGGCAAGGGTCGTGTAGGGAATCGTGACGATCTCGTCGGGATTGAAGAACAAGGTCTTCCCTTTCGGCTCGAGCTCGCCCACGACCCGGAACGGCACCTGGTTCACGTGCACGATCTTGCCGATCGGGTTGCCGCCGCTGAACAGAGTTTCGCGGATGTCCTTGCCGATCACCAGCACTTGCGAGCGGCGGCGCACCTCTTCGCCGGTGAAGAACCGGCCGAGCCAGGGATCGTAGACGTTGACCACCTGGATCGCCGGGTCAGCACCGATCACCTGCACGCCGCCGGCGGTGCGGTTGCGGTAACGCAACGTCGAGGCTTCGATGAAACCGAGAATCGAGACCTCGCGCACGTCCGGACACAAGCGCCGGATCGCGACCGCATCGTCTTCGGTGAACGCCGGGCGGTGGCGCAGGCTGTCGGGAAACCCTCCGACGAACAGGTCGGGCTTGAGCTTGCGGACGTAGATCGTGTGGGAGCCGAACGAGCTGATCGACTGCTCGACGGTGCGGTTGAAGCCCTGGATGATGCTCGCCATGGCCACGACGGTGGCGACCCCGATCACGACGCCGAGCGTGGTGAGCAGCGAGCGCAGCCGGTTCGCGCGCAGCGAGCCCAACGCCATGCGCGCCACGGTCGGAGCGAGCGCCAGCCAGGCGGTCGTCATTCGTATCTCAGCGCTTCGATCGGGTCCTGGCGTGCGGCGCGCGCGGCGGGATAGGCGCCGAAGAACACTCCGACCAGCGTCGAGGTCACGAGCCCGAGCACGATCGCCAGCGGGCTGACGTAGGTCGGCAGCGGCGTCAGCACCCCGATGGCGACCGCACCGAGCACGCCGAGCACCAGTCCGATCGCTCCGCCGACGCACGAAAGCGTGACCGCCTCGACCAGGAACTGCGAGAGAATGTCGCGAGAGCGCGCGCCGATCGCCTTACGAACGCCGATCTCGCGCGTCCGCTCGGTCACCGAGACCAGCATGATGTTCATGATCACGATCCCGCCGACCACGAGCGAGATCGTCGAGACGCCGACGATGACGATGAAGATCGCGCCCGAGAGATTGCGCCATAGACTGAGGTACATCTCCGGCGTCACGATCTCGAAGTCGTCGGCAGCGGCCGGCCGCACGTGGCGCCGGGCACGGAGAATCGCTCGCGCTTCGTCCTGTGCCTGCTCGAACGATTCGCGGCCGCGCGCCCGCACGCTGATCGTCACGCTCTGGTCGCGCCCGTAGAGCTTGAGAAACGTCGTGAACGGCAGCAGCACGTAGAGGTCCTGGCTCTGACCGAACGCCGAGCCCTTCCGTTCGCCGACGCCGACCACGGTGCAGCGCGCCTCCCCGACCCGAATCTCGCGGCCGAGTGGATCTGCGGGACCGAACAGTTGCTCGGCGATCTCGTCACCGATCACGCACACCAGTGACCGCGACTGCTGGTCGCGCGGATGGAGCGGCCGGCCGCGCGCCACCGGCAGATCGGTGACGAGCATGTAGTCGGCGCCGACGCCTCGCACCTGGACCTGGTTCAACGAGCGGCTGGCGCGGCGCACCGTGGCGATGGTGGTGCGCTCGGCGACCGCGGCAGCGGCATGCGACGCGGCGCGTGCGATCGCTTCCGCATCCGCAGGCGTGAGGTCGGGGCGGCGCTCCTTCTCGGCGATCTTGGTGAAGTCGAACTCGACCCCGATCTTGTCGATCGAGAACACGTCGGCGCCGGCTTGGGAGAGCTGGCTCGCGACGTATCGGTCCAGGCCCTGGACCAGCGAGATGACGGCGATCACCGACGAGACGCCGATGATCACGCCGACCAGTGTGAGCAGCGACCGCAGCGCGTTGGCCCGGAGTGCGTCGAGCGCAATCCCGACACTCTCGCGGAGATTCATGGACCGCTATTCGTAACGCAGCGAGTCCACCGGGTCCAGGCGCGAGGCGCGCATCGCGGGATAGATGCCGAAGAACACGCCGACCATGGCCGAGAACAGCAATCCGGCGGCGACCGACCACGTCGACACGAAGGTCGGCAATTGGCTGGCGGCGTGGATCAGCCACGAGACCCCGGCACCGAGCGCGATGCCGAGCACTCCCCCGGCTGCCGTCAGCACCACGGATTCGACCAGGAACTGGGCCAGGATCGCCTTGCGGGGCGCGCCGAGTGCCTTGCGCACGCCGATCTCGCGGGTGCGCTCGGTGACCGCCACCAGCATGATGTTCATGACGCCGATCCCGCCGACCAGGAGCGAGATCGATGCGATCAACGTCATGAGCGCGAAGATACCGCCGGTGAGCGCGTTGTAGAGCGACAGGAACGCGTCGTCGGTGAACACCACGAAGTCGTTGGGCTTGTTGCTCGGCAGATGGCGGCGGATGCGCAGGACCTCGATGATCTGCTGCTGGGCTTGCTGGTCGAGCTCCGGCGAAACCGCGGTCGCGTCGAGGAACAGCTCGCCTCGTTTCGGGAACCACGGCGGTGCGTCGTCGGGTGCCGGGAAGTACTTGTCCATCGTCGTGTAGGGAATGGCCGCGACCTGGTCGAAGTTGTTGCCGAACATACGCCCCTTGGGCTCGAACTCGCCAATCACCGTGAACGGGATGCCGTTGATGTGCACCCGCTCCCCGAGTCCACGGGCGTCGCGAAACAGTGCCTCGCGCGCGTCCTTGCCGAGCACCACGACGTTCGCGCGGCGAGCGACTTCCTCGGAGGTGAAGAAGCGCCCGCGCGCAAGGTCGTAGCCGTGCGTGGTCAGGTACTGCTCGTTGGTTCCGTAGCAGAACGTGCTGCGGGTCCGGCGCTCGCGGTGGGAGAGGCGGATGTCCTGCATCGACCACTTGAAGGGGGCAATCGCCTTTACTGCGGGCGAGCGTTCAAGAATCGCGCGGGCGTCGTCCATGGTGAAGGCTCGGCGCTGTTTGAGACTGTCTGGGATGTCGTCGGAGAACTGGAAGCCCGGGCGGATCCTGCGGATGTAGATCGTGTTGCTGCCGAAGGATTGGATGCTTTGCTGAAAGGAGCGCTGGAAGCCGTTGACGAGCGCGACCATGCCGATCACGGTCGCGACGCCCATGACGATGCCGAGCAGCGCCAGTATCGAGCGCAGGCGGTTCGCGACCAGGGCTCGCGTCGCCATCGTCAGGGTTTCGCGCAGCATGAAGAGATTCATGCGCTACTCGTAACGCAGCGCCTCGATCGGATCGAGGCGGGCGGCGCGCCAGGCCGGATAGGATCCGAAGAACACGCCGATCAAAGCGGACATCCCAAGCCCCGCGAACACGGACGGCAGGCTGACGGCGGCCGGCAACGGCGTCACGGCGGCCGCCAGCAACGCGAATCCGACTCCGGAGGCGATGCCGATCATGCCGCCGACCAGCGAGAGCGTCGTCGACTCGACCAGGAACTGGGAGAGAATGTCGCCGCGCTTCGCCCCCATCGCCTTGCGGATGCCGATCTCGCGCGTCCGCTCGGTGACCGAAACCAGCATGATGTTCATGATCACGATTCCGCCGACCACGAGCGAGATCGCGGCCACGCCGATCGTGACAACGAAGATCTTCCCGGTCAGCGCCTCGTAGAGCTGCAGCACGTTCTCCGAGGTCGTGATGCCGAAGTTGTCCGGCTTGGACGGGCCGAGATGGCGGCGGCCACGCAGCACGTTGCGCGCCTCCTGCTGGGCGACCGGCATCGAGGCCGCGTCCAGACTCTTGATTGCGACGTCGATCGTGCCGCGCTCGAGCTTGTACTTCTGATAGCTGCGGATCGGAATCGCAGCGAACCGGTCCTGACTCTGACCGAGCAGCTTGCCCTTCGCTTGCGTCACCCCGACGACTTCGTAGGTCTCGGCGCCGAGCCGGATCTGGCGCCCGACCGGATCGAGGGTGCCGAACAGCTCCTCGGCGACTTCGGGCCCGATCACGCACACCAGCCGGCGGCGCTGGTCGTCGAGCTCGCCGAGATGCCGCCCGGATTCGATCGTCAGCTCGTCGATCAGCTCGTACCCGGCGCCGCGGCCGCGGATCGCGACCCCGCGCACCTCGCGGTTCCGGTAACGTGCCGTGCCGCTCTGGTTCGACTGCGCGACCACCAGCGACGCGTGCGAGACGCCCAACTCCAGGGCCTCGGCGTCGTCGAGCGTCACGTCCGGCCGGCCGACCGCATCCTCGTACTCTTCCTGGCTGGTGATGAAGCCGTACTTGTCCACCCAGAAGACGTTGGCGCCGCTGCTCAGCAGCTTGTCCGAGACGTAGCGGTTCAGCCCCTCGACGAACGACAGCACCGTGATCACCGACATAACGCCGATGATGGTTCCAAGCAGCGTCAAGAACGAGCGCAGCTTGTTGGCGCGGAGCGCGCCCAGCGCGATCCCGGCACTCTCGCGCAGGTTCACGGCGCGGCCGGGACGGGAGTTGGGGTCCGGACGTCGCTCTCGATCTTCCCGTCGCGCATGCGCACCGTGCGCCGCGCATGGGCCGCGACATCGGCTTCGTGGGTGACCAGGATGACGGTGTTGCCCTGCTGCCAGATGCGCTCGAACGCCAGCATGATCTCCTGACCCGTGGCGGTGTCGAGGTTCCCGGTCGGCTCGTCGGCCAGGATGATGCTCGGGTTGTTGACCAGCGCGCGCGCGATCGCCACGCGCTGGCGCTGGCCGCCCGAGAGCTCGTTCGGCTTGTGCTTCATCCGGTCGCCGAGGTTGACGAGCTCGAGCGCCTCGCGCGCCCGGCGGCGGCGCTCCTCGTGCCGCACACCCGCGTAGACGAGCGGCAGCTCGACGTTGTGAAGGGCGTTGGCGCGCGCCAGCAGATTGAAGGTTTGAAACACGAAGCCGATCTCCTGGTTGCGGATCCGGGCCAGCTCGTCGTCCGACATCGCGCCGATCTCCTGCCCCTTGAGCTGATAGGAGCCCCGGCTCGGCGTGTCGAGACAGCCGACGATGTTCATGAGCGTCGATTTGCCGGAGCCCGAGGGACCCATGATCGCCACGTATTCGTTGACCTCGATGTCGAGGTCGACGGCGTTGAGGGCGTGGACCTCCTCGGTGCCGACCTGATAGACGCGGTGAATATCCCGGAGCTGGATCAGCACGGGCGGCTAGCCTCGCTTCTTTCCGCCCGGCGTCTCGGCCTTGACCTTGGTCTCCGGCTTGAGCTCGCGCAGCGCCTTGTAGGGTCCCGACACCACCGATTCGCCGGTCTTCAAGTCGCCGAACACCTCGATCATGGTCTCGCTCGCGATGCCCGTGCGCACCGGGACGAACACCGCCTTGCCTTCGCGCGCGACGAACACGCCGGTGATCTCCGTGTCCTGCTTGCCGGCGGTGTCGTCCTCCGCGGAGACCGTGACCGCCCCCTTCGGCTTCTTGGGTTCGCGCTTGCGGTCCTTGCGCGCCGCACGCTCGAGCTCGCGCTCGGTGCGCACCACCACCGCCTGGATCGGCACCGCGGTCGTCTTGGGGTGGGTGGCGGTCTCGATTTCCACGTCCGCGGTCATGCCCGGGCGCACCTGGGGGACGTCCTCGTCGAACACGACCTCGACCTCGAAGTTCGTCTGTCCTTCCAGCGCCGAGGTCGCCGACCGCTTGGCGGTGCTGCCGATCTCGGTCACGGTGC
>DASQFU010000121.1:0-10041 GCA_035632955.1 Candidatus Limnocylindria bacterium | reverse complement strand
TCTCTCGAAGGCTTCAGGAGCCTTCGCGAACGCGACGGAATCCTCGCCATTCATCATCCACACGTCGGAGCCATGGACGCGCAGATCGGAAAGTGGCGCGAAGTCGCTCCGAAAGAGGTGCCAGACGTTTCGATCGGCCTTCGAAGCCTCGGGAGTCGCTTCCGCCAACGTCGGGATCGTCAAGAACGCTGTCGCCACCATCCAGAAGGCGGGTCTTGGCTCGGTGCGCATCAGCGTTCGCCGGTTTCCGGCCAGCGCAGCAGGATCGCATCCGCGCCGTCGCCGACCGCCAGGCTCTCGCGCTCCTCCGGAACGATCAGCAGTGCGTGGGCGCGTGACTGCGGCGTGAGGTGTCCCGAGACCTGATCCCCGGCGGGAGCGGCCCACCAGCGCTGGTCGCGGCGCGCCAGCGTCACGCGAACCAGATCGGTGCGGCCGGCTCGCGAAGGAATCGCCTCCGCGACCTGCACCGCCACGTGCGGCCGCTCGAGCTGTGCGAATCCCTGCAGCTTTCGCAACGCGGGACGGACGAACGCCTCGAACACGCACGCGACGGACGCCGGATTGCCCGGCAGCCCGAAGAACAAGCGGCCCGACGGCGTTCCGAACGCCTGCGGGCGCCCCGGCTTCATCGCCACGCGCCAGAGCTCGACGGACTCGAGCTCGCCGATGCTCTGCTTCACGGGATCGAAATCGCCGGCGGAGACGCCGCCGATCGTCAAGACGACGTCGGCACTTGAGAGTGCCCGGCCCAGCGCTTCCGTGACCTTCACCGGGTCGTCGGGCAGGCGCGCCGCGCGCGCCACGCGTGCGCCGCATTCCTCGAGCAGCGCGGCCAGCATCGGCAGGTTGCCGTCGCGGATCGCGCCCGGCACGAGCGGCGCTCCGGCGTCCAGCAGTTCGTCGCCGGTCGAGAACGCGGCGACCACCGGTGGGCGGCCGACCAGAACGTGAGCCTCGCCGAGCGAAGCGAGCAGACCGAGGTCGTGGGCCGAGAGCTCGCGTCCCTCGCCGAGCACTGGATCGCCGGCGGCAAGATCCCGCCCCGCCTCGCGGAAGTTCTGTCCGGGAGGCGCCGGGCGGCGGATGCGCACCCGTTCGGGTGACCCTGGAAGGGTTTCCAGATCCTCCACGGGGACCACGGCGTCCGCCCCGTCCGGAATCATCGCTCCCGTCATGATGCGAATCGCTTCGCCCCCGGCGAGCGCGCGCGAGGTGGTTCGTCCGGCCGGTAGGACCTCGACCACCGTGATAAAGGCAGGTGTCGAATCCGTCGCATCCGCGAGATCGGCGCTGCATACGGCGACACCGTCCATGGAGGAGTTCCGAAACGGCGGCAGCGGATGCGCCGCCACGATGTTCTGCCGCAGCGCTCGGCCACGCGCCTCGCCGACCGGAATGCGCTCGGGCGGCAGCGGTCGCACGGCGGCCAGGACACGCCCGCGCGCCTCGGCGTAAGTGAGGGTGCTAGGCACCGCGGCGATACGTCCCGCGGCGGCCGCCGCGCTTCTCCCACAGCGCGATTTCGCCCATCACCATGCCGCGATCCACCGCCTTCAGCATGTCGTAGAGCGTGAGGGCCGCGACCGCGACGGCGGTGAGCGCTTCCATCTCGACGCCGGTGCGCGCCCGCGTCCGCACGCGCGCTTCGATCCCGACCGACGCGCTCTCCTGATCGAGCGAAAACGCCATGTCCACGCTTTCGAGCGGGAGCGGATGCGCGAGGGGAATGATCTCGCTGGTGCGTTTCGCCGCCATCACGCCCGCGAGGTGAGCCGTCGTGAGCACGTCACCCTTGGGCGCGCGACCGTCTCGCAGGAGCGCGAGCGTCGTGCGGTGCATGAACACGCGGCCGCGGGCGACCGCGACCCGGGCGGTGACGCGTTTGGCGCTCACGTCCACCATTCGAACGCGACCGCGACGATCGAGATGAGATAGCCGGCGCACGATGTCTTGACATTAGGTAGGCCCCTCTCTAGTGTCAACTGGCCCAACAGGTTGCCATGACATTCAAACCGCCCATTTCGACCCGGCACGCGCTCGCCCTCGCATTCGACCTCGCTGTCCGCCGCGATCTCCTGCATTCCATTGTCGTGCCGCTCCTGCTGCGCGCGCCGTGGGTGCTGACCTTGACGCTCGCAGCCCCGCAGAGCGAGGCGTCTATGACGCCTCGCACAGTGCTGATCGGCAGCGTCGGGTTGATCGGCGACTTCGTCACGCTGCTGGTCGTCGGGGCGATGCTGCGCATCCGGGCGCGCTCCGTCTTCAACACGGATTCCCGCGTGCATCCGGCTCCGGCGCTCGAATGCTATGCGCGCGGCCTGCGGCGCATCCCGTGGTTGCTCGTCACCGAGGTGGTGCGGAACTTCGCGCTCGCTGCCGCGACGTCTTTCTCGATCCTTCCCGCGGTATTCGTCCGCCTGAGCTCGACGAGCCTGGTGGCGGATCTGCCACGGAACCTACTGCTGATCGGCATCGCCGTTTTCCTTGCGCTTCCCGCGCTGTTCATCGGATTCCGTCTCGCCGTGGCCACCGAGGCGGTCGTTCTCGACGACCACGATCTCGCCGGAGCGTTCCAGCACTCGTTCAAGATCATGCGCGACCGGTTCGAACGCTGGTTGGAACTGATCGTGGCGTCGGCCACGCTGGTGCTCGGCGTCATTCTGGTCGTCGCGATGCTGATGTACGTCGTCCCCGCTCTGAGCGGCACGGCCGGCACCGCGGTGTCGTGGCTCCTCGTGATGGCGGTCACGCCCATCATCCAATATGCGTGGACCTTCTTCTATCTACGGCTGGTCGAGATCGAGTCGCCCCTCGCTCCTCTCGCCGGAGCTTTGGACACGATGAACACGGGGCCGAGCGGGGGCGGGCGTCTCGCCCAGGGCGCGCCCGCGCATCCTGTGTTCCCCGCTGACCCACCCCTCCGGCCGGATTGACCCCTTCGGCAGCACTGTGGCATTTTGAAACGGCTCCGGCCGCTGGAGGGAAGGACGACGAAGCGCACCTTGGGCTTTGAAATCGACGATGGCGACGACAACCGGCCCGATCCGTAGCAGTCGCCGTCCCACGGCCGGCGCCGCCTTTCGCGATCCCTTTTTCAAAGGCATCGTCGGCATCAGCCCGAAGATGCAGCGCATCTTCCGGCTGGTCTCGAAGGTCGCGCCGACCGACAGCACCGTGCTCCTGATCGGCGAGAGCGGGACCGGAAAGGAGCTGGTCGCGCACTCCATCCACCTCCAGTCCCGGCGCGCGCACGGCCCGTTCGTCGCCGTCAACGTCGGTGCGCTCCCCGAGAATCTCGTCGAGAGCGAGCTGTTCGGCTACGTGCGCGGGGCCTTCACCGGCGCCGCCGGCGAACGTGCGGGCCTGATCGAGCAGGCCGACCGCGGCACCCTGTTCCTCGACGAGATCGGCGACATGCCGCTCGCCGCCCAGGTCAAGCTGCTGCGCACGCTCGAAAGCAACGAGGTGCGACGGCTCGGGGACAACACGACACGTGTCGTGGACCTCCGGGTGGTCGCCGCGACGCATCGCAACCTGAGCGCCGAAGTCGAGTCGGGCCGGTTCCGCGAGGATCTCTACTACCGGCTGAACGTCGTTCAGATCGACCTGCCTCCGTTGCGTGAACGGCGCGAGGACATCGGCCTGCTCGCGTCCTATTTCCTGGCCAGAATTTCGGAACGCCAGGGGAAACAGGGCATGAGTTTTTCGCGCGACGCGATCGCCGCACTCGAGCGTTACGACTATCCCGGGAACGTTCGCGAGCTCGAGAACGCGATCGAGCGCGCCGTGACGCTCGCCGAGTCGCTGGTGATCCAGCTCGGCGAGCTGCCGGGCCATCTCCGCGCTCCGCGGATGCTGCCGGGGGTGGGAGGGCATTCGTCGCGCCCGCGAACGCTGGAGAGCGAGGCTGGGCCGCCGAGCACGGACGGCGTGGTTGCGGCCGATGACACCCGCTCGCTGGCCGACGTCGAGAAGGAGCACATTCAGCGGGTGCTCGCCGCGCATCGGGGTAACGCGACCACGGCCGCCCGACAGCTCGGCATCTCGCGCACGACCTTGTGGCGGAAGCTCCGGCAATACGGTCTCCGCCGAACCGGCGCGTGACCGTGGCTTCGGAACGCCTCTACTACGACGACGCCTACACGACGCGGTTCGAGGCCCGGATCGTGGCGCACGGCCACTACGCCGGGAGATCCGCGCTCGAGCTGGCCGCGACCTACTTCTATCCGGAGAGCGGCGGCCAGGAGGCGGATCGCGGCCGGCTCGGCGGCGCCGAGGTCCTCGACGTCCAGGCCGACGACGAAGGTCGCGTCTGGCACGTCGTCGAAGCGCCCGAGGCGTTGGCCGGTGACGCGCTCGAAGCGCACGTCGACTGGCCCCGCCGCTTCGACCACATGCAGCAGCACACCGGCCAGCACGTGCTCTCGGCCGGGCTCGAGCAGGTGCTCGAGGCCCCGACGCTCTCGTCGCATCTGGGAACCGAGCGCAGCACGATCGAGGTCGCGCTCGCCGACGTCGACTGGCGTGCGATCGAACGTCTGGAGGAGGCGGCCAACCGGGTCGTGTGGGAGGACCGGCCGGTCGTGCGTCACTGGGTGGACGAGAGCGAGCTGTCCCGATTTCGACTGCGCAAGCCGGCGCAGGTGCAGGGACGGATCCGCGTCGTCGAGATTCCCGACTGGGATCAGTCGGCGTGCGGTGGCACGCACACGAACCGCACCGGCGAGGTCGGCGTGATCAAGGTCGTCCGCTGGGAGAAGGTGCGCGGCAACCTGAGGCTCGAGTTCTTGTGCGGAGCTCGCGCGCTGCGCGATCACGCATGGCGCACCGAGGCGCTCGTCGAGGCGGCCCGCAAACGGACGCTCAAGGATCGCGACCTGATCGCCCATCTCGAGCGGGCGTTGGCGGAGCGCGACGAGCTGCAGAAGCGGGCGGCCGATCTCGCCGAGCGGCTGCTGCTCGCGGAGGCGCGGGAGCGCGTGGGCGATCCGCCGCGTGGCGCGATCCACTTCGCCGCTGCGCGTTCGCGCGACGAGGTGCGCCGCTTCACGCTGAAATGCCTGGAGGTCGGAGCGCCGTGGGTCGTCGCCGGGGCGGGTAGCCCGGAGCCGGTGATCGTCGTCGGCCGGGCCAAGGCGGGAGGCCGCGACCTGCGGGCGTTGGTTCCGGGACTGCTCGAGCGCGCGCGTGGCAAGGGCGGCGGCAGCCCGGATCTCGTTCAGGCTTCGGCCGCCGATTCGCAAGCCGCCGAGGCGGCGTGCCGGTGGGTTGCCGGCGAGCTGGGCTCGGGAGCGGAATGATGCGCGCGTGCGAGCCGCCCGCGCTCCGGGCTTCTTCATGAGCGGCCGCGGTCGCGCCGCAGGCGCTCTCGCGCTCGCAGTTCTCGCGTTACCCTCGGCGGCCCGAGCGGCAGACTGGCGAGCGACGTTCGCCGCCGAGAGCGACACCGTTGCGTTCATCGGGACGGGGGGAGAGTTGTTTAAAGCGCCCTTCCATCTCGCCGAGCGTGAGACGCTGTGGTCGCCCGAAGGCCCGGAGCGCATCTCCCGTTTCCTCGTCAGCCCGGACGGCCGGCACGTGGCCTGGCTCACGCGCATTGGCGATCAGGGCTTGACTTGGCTCTGGTCGTCGCTGGCGCCCGGACTGCATCGGTTGGTCGGGTTTCTGCCGTTTCAGCCCCGGCGTCGCGGCGTGCTGCGCTACGAACCCGCGATCCCGACGAACCAGGACGCTCATGCCCGCGGCGGCCGGCTGATCGAGCCGAATGCGACCATGCGGCGGCTCAGCATCAACGCGCTGGAGTGGGGCGTGGATGGTGCGAGCCTCGCGTTCGGGTTCGATCAGGGACTGGCCGTCACCCGCGCCGACTCCGGCGCGGCCCGCGAGATCAGCCCGGCGCGCATCTTGAGCCTCACGCTGCTCGACCCCGCTCCGTTCTATCTGGCCGAAGTCGTGATTCCTTCGTTCGACGCGGCTCGGGAACCCGAGGGTGGAGCGGAGTTCGATCCATTGCAGCGCCCGGAACCGGGCGCCGCTTCCGGAAGCACGGCTCGGTGGCACCTCGTTTATCCGACGTTTCCCGAATGGAAGCTGTTCGAAGCCTCGACGCTCGACGGTCGCGACGCGTGGACCGCCGATGCAACCACCGTATGGTGGGCGGACGGGAAGACCATCCGGGCGGTGCGCGCGCACGATCCGAAGCCTAGGGTCGAGGTCAACGCCGGTGCTCCGGTCGTCTGGGTCGGGCACGATCCGAGTCGCGACGCGATCGCCTGGGTCGCCGGGCGCGACGTCAGCCGCCGGCCGATCGGCGGCGGTGAGCCGGTGCGGGTGATCCGACTCCATGCGGATTGCCGCCGCGTTCTTTCGGGCGCCAGGGGACGTCGCCACGCCCTGGTCGCAGGCGACAGCCTGATCCTGTGGAATCCGGCGGACGACTCACGCCAGAGCCTCGAGCTCGGGGGCGTCGATCCCTCGGCCGTCATCGAGAGCTCGAGCGGGGCGCTGCTCGTCGCCGGCTCGACCGCGCGCGCGTCGACGGCCCTGCTCTATCGCGCGGACGTCGCGAGCCGGAGGCTCGTGCCGCTCGATCTCCCGAAGCTCAAGAACGGCTCGCTGGTGGCGACGCCGAGCGGCGAGCGCGCGTTGTGGTTCCGGCCGGATCCCAAACCGCCCGAGACGCTCTATGTCGTGGACGTCGCGACCGGCGCATCCAGCCCGGTGGACAATCCTGGCGTCGTCGCGTGGGAGGTGCTGCGCCCCCGATAGGGCGCGACGCTATCGCCGCGCGCGCGCGCGGCGGCTCGACGGCTTGGATTTCGCCGTCCGCCCGCTGGAAGCACTTGCCGGCTTGGGCCGGGCCGGCTTGGCTCGTTTCTTCGCCGTTGCTGTCCGGGAAGCGGCAGGCTTGCGCGGCCCCCCGCCCCGGGCGGCAGGTGCGGCCTGCGCGGCGCGGCCGTCACCGTTCGTATCCTGAGCGCCCGAGCTCTCTTCGTAGCTCACGACCTTGTGGAACACGGTCGGATGCATGCGGTAGTCGAAGTCCGGTAGCAGCACCCGCGGCACCGCCCGGCCGAGAAAGCGCTCGATCGTCGTCACCGCTTCCTGCTCTTCGGGGCTCATCAGGGTGAAGGCATCCCCCAGGAGCGCCGTGCGCCCGTTCCGTCCCAACCGATGCACGTAGTCCTCGGGCGTTTGCGGCACGTCGAAGTTGACCACGTGCGGGATGCCGTCGACCTCGATGCCGCGCGAGGCGATGTCGGTCGCCACCAGGATCTGGACGCGGCCGCGCTTGAGGTCGTCGAGCGCGCGCTCGCGCTCGCTCTGGCTGCGATTTCCATGAAGCGTTGCAACGGTGGAGCCACGCCGGGAGAGCTGGCGCGCGAGCCGGTCGGCCCGGTGCTGGCTGCGCGTGAAGACGATCACACTGCGCGCCTCGCTGCGCGAGAGCATCTCATCCAGCAGGTCGGTCTTGAGATCGCTCGTGACCGGATAGATCGCCTCGGTGATTCCGGCCGCAGGCTGAGCCTGGGGCGCGAGGTCGACACGGATCGGCTCCACCAGTGCCTCCTTGGCGACCCGGTTGAGCTCGGGCGGCATGGTGGCGGAGAACAGCAGCGTCTGACGCGTCTCAGGCAGCAGCTTGAGGATGCGCCGCAAGTCGGGCGCGAACCCGAGTCCGACGATGCGATCTCCCTCGTCGAGCACGAGCATCTCGACGTCTTCGAAGCTCATGGCCTGCCGCGCGTGCAGCTCGAGCAGGCGGCCGGGCGTCGCCACCAGCAAATCGACCCCCTCGTAGCGAAGCTGGCGCTCCTGTGTCTGGATCGGTGCGCCGCCGAACACGACCGCAATGCGAAGGTTCGTGAACCGTGCGTAGTCCCGGGCACGCGTCTCGATCTTGGCCGCCAGCTCACGGCTCGGCGTCAGCACGACGGCGCCCAATCGCCTCGGAGACTCGAGCAACCGGGCGAGGGTGGGGAGCAGGTACGCGGCGGTCTTGCCGGTGCCCCGCTCCGCCGCGGCGATCAGGTCGTGGCCCCGCAGGATGATCGGGATCGCGCGGAGCTGGATGGGTGTGGGGTCGATGAAACCGGCCGCGCGAACGCCTTTGACGATCGACGCCGGCAGCCCGAGGGTGGTAAACGGCACGAAACCTCCAGGGTCGGTGATGGCAGCATTTCAGGGTCGCGCCACCCCGGGGCCGGGAGCGCCGGGGGCGAGCGCGAAGCGGCAGACACATTAGGGGGCTGGAGGGCGCCTCGCAATGACTGAAGCGCGGGCGCGGGATTGCCGCGCCCGGCGCGGCGTTCCTTTGGCTTTGGAGGCCCTGCTGGCGGGGGTCCGCCGTTGGCAAGTCGGGCAAAAAAAGGTCGATCGTGCCCCCTGGACGATTCGCCGGATCGGGGTTTTGCAGCGCCGGCACGGCTCGCCGGCCCGGTCGTAGACCAGCAAACGCTCCCCATAGGACCCCGGCTGGTTCCAGAGCGTCCGATAGGCGTCGAACGTCGTGCCGAATCCCTCGACCGCTTCGGCGAGCACCGCCACCACCTGGCCCGCGACGGCGGACCACTCGGGGTCGCGCAGCGATCCAGCCCGCCGGCGCGGATCGATCGCGGCGCGGTGGAGGACCTCGCTCACGTAGATGTTGCCGAGGCCTGCGATCCGCCGCTGGTCGAGCAGGAACGATTTGACCGACACGCGAGCGCCTCGCGCCCGGCCCCCGAGACTTTCCGCGGTCGGCGGACTCGCGAGGGGGTCCGGACCGAGGATGCGCAGCGATGGGTCGCGCTCGAGCCGCCCGCGCGCCACCGCGCGCAGCAGACCGAAGCGCCGCGGGTCCTGATACCAGAGCTCGGATCGGTCCGCGAATCGGATCCGCAGGTGAACGTGGGGAAGCTCGTCGGCCGGTGCGCGCTCGTTGAACAGCCAGCGGCCGCTCATCCCCAAGTGGGCCAGGAGCGTCAGATCGGCGTCGAAGTGAATCAGCAGATACTTCCCGCGTCGCTGCACGGTTTCGATCCGCCGGCCCGCGAGCCGGCGCGGCAACGTGCGGGGCACCGTTCCTCGCAAGGCGGCGCCGGAAATGGTCGCGCGGCGGACGACGCGGCCGACCACGGCCCCTTCCAGCATCCGGCGCACGGTCTCCACCTCGGGAAGCTCGGGCATGACCGCACGCTAGGAGGCCCTCGCGACCGGCGTCAAGATGCTTGCGCTCCGAGACCTCGGTCGTTGCGTCGGCGCGCTCGGGCGTGGCATGCTCGCGCCGTCACGGATGACGCCTCCCCGACCTCGAGAAACGACGTCCATGGATGACCGCTCGCGTTTCGACGAATTCGCCGGGCTCGCCACCGAGCAACGCAACCCGCGGACGCTCGATCTCGACACCCTTCCTATTCCGGGCATTTTGGAACGCATTTCGGCCGAAGACCACACTGTGCCGGCGGCGGTGGCGTGCGAGCTGCCCTTCATCGCCCAGGCGGTCGAGCTGGTGGTCGCGTCGTTTCGCGAGGGTGGCCGGCTGATCTACGTCGGCGCCGGCACGAGTGGGCGGCTCGGGGTCCTGGACGCTTCCGAATGTCCGCCGACGTTTGGCTCCGACCCCGAGCGCGTCCAGGGCGTGATCGCGGGTGGCATGGGTGCCCTGGTGCGCGCCGTCGAGGGGGCCGAAGACCGGGTGGACGAGGGAGTGCGGGCGATCGACGAGCACGATGTGGACGCCAGGGACACGGTGATCGGGCTCGCGGCCAGTCGCCGCACGCCGTTCGTCGTCGCGGCGCTGCGCCGCGCCCGCGAGCGCGGCGCGCGCACGGCCTACGTCACGTGCACGCCGCGGTCAGAGTTCCGCCTCGACGTGGACGTCGCGATCTGCCCAGTCGTCGGTCCCGAAGTGGTCATGGGGTCGACCCGGATGAAAGCCGGGACTGCGCAGAAGCTGGTGCTCAACATGATCACGACCGCCGCGTTCGTTCGCATGGGCAAGGTCTACGAGAACATGATGGTGGATCTGATGGCGACGAGCGAGAAGCTGGTCGAGCG
>DASQFU010000120.1:0-9924 GCA_035632955.1 Candidatus Limnocylindria bacterium | reverse complement strand
GCCCAAGGCATGGCCCAGGCATCGCTCACCGCCGGCACCGTCATGGTTGGCGGTCAGGCCATGTTGCCCTCCCGCGACATCGTCGACAACGCCGTGAACTCGGCGGATCACACGACCCTGGTGGCGGCGGTCAAGGCCGCGGGACTGGTCGAGACGCTGAAGGGCAAGGGTCCATTCACCGTGTTCGCGCCGACCAACGACGCGTTCGAGAACCTGCCGGCCGGCACCGTCGACGGCCTGCTCAAGGCCGCGAACAAACCGGCGCTGGTCAAGGTGCTGACCTACCACGTGGTACCCGGGCGGCTGACGTCCGAGCAGCTCCGCAAGCTCATCGTGTCGGGCAAGGGCTCGGCGACGCTGAAGACCGCGAGCGGCGGCACGCTGGTCGCGATGATGAACGGCCCGAGCAACATCGTCATCCGTGACGAGAGCGGAAACGTCGCCGATATCTCCACCTACGACGTCATGCAGTCGAACGGCGTGATTCACGTCCTCGACCAGGTGGTGTTGCCGAAGTAGGCGATCGCCGTATCGACCGAGCCGGCGCCCGACGGGGCCCGGCTCGTCGTTCTAGACGCGCAGCGCGGCCGCCCGCACCAGCGCCTGGTCGAGATCGGCCCACAGATCCTCCACGTCCTCGATCCCAGCGGAGAGCCGCACGAGCCCGGGCGGGATACCGGCCTTCGCGAGGCCCTCGGCGTCGAGCTGCACGTGAGACGTGTGGACGGGCACGCTCGCCAGCGACTCGACACTGCCCAGGCTCGGCGCGTGACGCACGATCTCGAACGCCGCCACCGTCGCTTCCGCCGCCTCGAGACCCCCGCGCACCTCGAACGCCAGCACCGGCCCGAAGCCGCGCAGCATCTGCCGGCTCGCGAGCTCGTGGCCGGGGTGCGAGGGCAAGCCGGGATAGAACACCTGCGCCACGCCCGGATGCGCGCTCAAGCGGCGCGCAAGCTCGAGCGCATTGGCGTTCATGGCGTCCGAGCGCAACGGCAGGGTCTTCAGACTGCGCTCGATCTGCCACGCGACTTCGGGGCCCGCGAGCGGGCCGAAGGTCTTGCGGTAGCGCCACGCCGGCTCCAGACGCTTCACGGGACCGGTCAGGACTCCCGCCAGCAGGTCCGCGTGCCCGCCGATCGACTTGGTCGCGCTGTAGACCACGAGATCGGCGCCGAGCTCGAGCGGGCGCTGGCCGATCGGGGACGCGAGCGTGTTGTCCACGACCAGCAGCGCCTCGCGCGAGTGCGCGAGCGCGGCCGCACGCGCCAGATCCACGACGCACAGCGTGGGATTCGTCGGCGATTCGACGTGGAACAAGCGCGTCCCGGTGCGGAACGCGCGCTCCCAAGCATCGGGCGAGCGCGCATCGACGAGGTCGTAGCTCCACCCGCAGTTCTCGGCGCCCCACCGCAGCAACGACTGAGTGCCGCCGTAGCATTGGTGCATCGCGACGACGTGATCGCCGGAGCGCAACTGGCTCATGAACACCGCCGCGATCGCCGACATGCCGGCGCTGAACAGCAACGCGGCTTCGGCGCCGGCCAGCGCCGCCAGGCGCTGCTCGCAGGCGTGCAGCGTCGGATGCCCGAGCCTTTGGTAGTACGCGCCGGCCGGCCCGCGCGCCTGCTCGAGGTTGAGCGTCTCGACGTTCGGGAACGAGAAGGTCGCGGAATGGACGACGGGAGTGCTGACGGGGCCGGATGGATGGACATCGTCACCGTGCACCGCGCGTGTGCGGACACCCCGCGCACGCCGATTCGATCGGGGGTCAGGGACCACGAAACCTCCTCGAGCGCCCGCATTGGCAAGCCTCGGACGCTCGGCTAAAGTGCACGGCGATTCTATCGCACGCCATGGCCTCGATCCTCCGAGTGTCTCTCCTGCCCTTCACGGCGACCGTCCGCCATGGCGCGCTCGCGCGGCCCGCCGGCTGGTGACGTGAACGAGGTCCCATGATCGGGCGCACCGTGCTCCATTACACCATCACCGGCGAGCTCGGCGCCGGCGCGATGGGTCGCGTCTATCTTGCCACCGACACGCGGACCGACCGGCGCGTCGCGCTCAAGTTCCTCGCGACTTTGGCGTCAGCGGAGGGTCGGACACGGCTCGCCCAGGAAGCCCGCACGGCGGCGCGCCTCTCCCACCCCGGGGTCGTGACGCTCTACGGCCTCGAGGAGAGTGGCGGCGAGCAGTTCCTGGTCCAGGAGTACGTCGAAGGCGAGTCGCTCGAGCACAGGCTCGCCCGTGGCCCGCTCGGAGTCCAGGAGACATTGAGGCTCGCGCGCGCGTTGACGTCCGCCCTGGCGCACGCGCACGCGCACGGCGTGCTGCATCGGGATCTCAAGCCCGCGAACATCATGGTGACGTCGGACGGTAGCTACAAGATCGCCGACTTCGGGATCGCCCGGCTCGAAGGCGCACCGACGATGACGGAGGCCGGCACGGTGCTCGGAACGCTGCCGTATCTCGCGCCCGAATGCCTGCGCGGCCACCGCGGCGATGCGCGCGGCGACTTGTTCTCGCTCGGCGCCGTGCTGCACGAGGCGGCGACCGGGCGCCGGGCGTTCCCGGGAGCAACCGAAGCCGAGGTGATCTATCAGCTCGTGAACGAGTCGCCGCGGCTCGAGCTCCAAGGGGCGGCCGGCACCGCGCTCTCGAGCCTGATCGGCCAGTTACTGGAGAAGGAGCCGGCGCGGCGACCGGCCGGCGCCGAAGTCGCGAGCGGCATCCTGGCCACAGTCGAAGCGACGAGCGCCCGGCCTTCCCTGCCGAGCCGCCGGAGTTGGAAGGGACCTGCGATCGTCGCGGCCGCAGCCGCGTTGCTGCTGGTCGCCGCCGGCTTCTGGTGGAGCCGCGGTCGTGCGGTCGACGACGCGCACGCCGAGCCGGCGGTGGCCGTGCTCTATTTCGAGAACCTCGCCGACCCCCAGGACCAGGAGCAGATAGGCCCGATCACGGGCAACCTGCTGGTCACCTCGCTCGCTCAGGACCATCGCCTCAACGTCCTCAGCACGCAGCGCATTCTCGACGCACTGCGGCGGCTGGGCCGGGCTGGGTCCCGCGTCGATCGGGGCGCCGCCATGGAAGTGGCGCGACGCGTGCGCGCCGGCCGGATCGTGACCGGCAGCATTCTTCAGAGTCGGCCTCATCTCATCATCACCGCCGAGATCTCCGACGTCAGGACCGGCAAGGTGATCGACGCGGTGCGGGTCGAAGGGCAGCCCGGAGAATCCGTGTTCCAGGTCGTGGACGCGCTCGGCCGGAGCCTGCTCCGGAGGATCGCGCCCGCCGCCGAAGCCGTCGCGCTCCAGCCGGTCGCGACCCGGACCAGCGCCGACCTCGAGGCCGTGCGGCGCTACATCGAAGGGCTCGAGCACTTCTCGCGCGGCGGTCTCAAACCGGCACAGGCTTCGTTCGAAGCGGCGCTCGCACGCGATTCGACGTTCGTGCAGGCCCGCTATCACCTGGCGATCACGCGGTGGTGGCAGGGCGAGCCGGTGGACGCGCAATCGGACATCGCCCGGGCGCGCGCCGACGCAGCCGCGCTGTCCCCGGGCGAGCGAGAGATGATGGAGGCCATCTCCGAGCTCGTGCATCTGCAGTGGAGCCAGGCGACCGCGCGCCTGGAACCTCTCGAGCGCATGGAGCCGGACAACAAGCTGGTCACCTACGGCCTGGTCGAGTCCTACTTCCATTCGGGGCGAAGGGACCAGGCGATCGAGGCGGCCCGTAGGACGCTGGCTCTCGATTCGACGTTCACGCTCGCCGGCGTCCATCTGGTGGATGCACTGGCGTTGACCGGCCGGGTCGAGGAAGCGATTCGTACCGCCCGGGAAATGCTCGCGCGCAATCCCGAAAACCTCTTGCTCTGGAGCGCCTATCAGAACACGTCCATCATCGGCGGCGACGGGCGCGGCGCGGTCCGAGTGGCGGAAGAGGCACGCAAGGCGGCCGGACACGAGACGGCAATCTACCTCGCTCAGACTGCCGGGCTCATCACGCTGAACCTCGACGGCCCGGAGGCGGCACGCCGCTTCCTGCCGGGGGCTGGCGCTCCTGCGTTCATCGTCAGGAACGCGGGCCTGGGCTTCGAGTATGTCACGGCGTTGCGCCGGGGCCAGTTCGGGCGGGCGAACGCTATCGCCGACCGGGCCTGGAGAATTCAGTTTCCCGGCGGTGCCTTCCCTGGTCCTCCGATACCGATGGCCGATGGACTCGAGGCGGCGCGGTGGTCGCGCGATGGCAGGCGTCTTCAGGCGCGCACCGACAGCATCGCCAGCCGTCTCGTGCAGTGGGGAGGATCCCAACTCGCCGACGTGCGCAACGTCATCGAGGTCGAGAACGAAGTGAGAATGGGGCGACTGGTTCAGGCGCGACGCGATCTGGATCGCTTGAAATCCAAGCCGATCCGACAGATCGGGCAGCCCGGCATCTTGGAAGGTGCCGAGACCGAGCTCCTCATCGCGGAAGGGCGCTACGCCGAGGCGCTCGCCAAGATCGGAACCGCGGGATGGCCAGGGCCGGCGACCTTCAGCAACACGCACCGCCGGCGCGTTCATCTCGATATCCTGCTCGGTACCGGCCGCAACACGGAGGCTCTAACCGTGATCGACAGCCTGATGCGCGCGCCGGTTCTCGAGTCCAACCAGTTCGTGCTGCTCCATCTCAAGCGCGGCCGCGCGCTGGAGAAGCTCGGGCGCGCCGAGGAGGCCAGCCGATCGTACCGGGAGTTCCTGGCGCTCTGGAAGGATGCCAATCCCGGCCTCCCGGAAGTCGCGGAAGCGAAAGCGGCCCTGAGCCGGCTGGGGACGGGCCGATCCTGAGCGACCCGAGTCGAGTGCCATGACGCGACCGATCATCACCTTCACGTCCGACTTCGGGTATCAGGACTGGTTCATCGGTGTCGTGCACGGCGTTCTCTACGAGGTCGCACCCGACATCCACGTCGTGGACCTGAACCACGCGATCCCGCCGGGCAACGTGGAGCGCGCGGCGTTCGTGCTCGAAGCCGCAGCCCCGGATTTCCCCCCGGCCACCGTGCACCTCGCGGTGGTCGATCCCGGCGTCGGAACCCAACGTCGGGCGCTCGCGGTGCGGGCGCGGGGACAGTTCTTCGTCGGTCCCGACAACGGGCTGCTCGAGTGGGCGCTGGCCGATCCCAAAGCCAGCGTTCACGAGCTGCGCGAGACGCGCTTCTTTCGCCAACCCGTGAGCCGCACGTTTCACGGTCGCGACGTGTTCGCGCCGGTGGCCGCTCATCTGGCGAGAGGCGAAGCGCTCGAACGCTTCGGTCCCCTGCTCAAGGACCCGGTGCGGTTGAAGCTCCCGGCGCCGCGCCGCACCGACGGCGAGCTCACGGGCCGCGTGGCGTTCGTGGATCGGTTCGGTAACGTGCTCACGAACCTGACGGAGCAGGACCTGAGTGACGCGTTCGCGACCGTGCCGCCCGAGCGCCTGCGGGTGATCGCGGCCGGGCGCGTCGTCAAGGGTCTTGCCCGCTCCTACGGCGACGCGCCGACCGGAACGCTGCTCGCGATCATCGGCTCGAGCGGCCGGCTGGAGATTGCCCAGGTCGGCGGCGACGCTTCCGAGCGCCTCGGCCTCGGGGTCGGCGACGAGATTCGCGTCCGCGCCGGCGTGTGAGCCGAGCGGGATCGGTTGCGGTCCCGCTAGAAACGGGATCGGCCCCGGATCCTGTCGATCGGGGCCGATCCTTGCTCCGATGAAATCGCGCCGCGCTTACTTGTTGCTGGCCGTCCCGTCCTTGTCGCCGGGCTTGGCGAGCGCCTTCTCCGTCTTCTCGTCGAGGAACACGCCGGACATGAGCTTGCTGGCGCGCGGGAACAGCTCGAGTGCGCCGAGCAGTTGCGGGTCGTCTTCCACCAGAATCTTGTAGCGCTCGAGATGGCCGAGCGTCGCGCTCGCCAGGTCCATGCGCACCTGCTGATGCATGAACGGCCTTTCGGCCTCCCAGACCGAATCGGTCAGCGCCACCTTGCGGTTGACCATGATCTTGTGCAGCGCGCTCCAATCGGCATCGGTCATCTTGAACGACTTCGAGAACGACGCCGGCGTCCACTTCTCGCCTTTGCGCGCGACCAGATAGCGCGTGGCCCATTCGAAGAACACGCGCTTCTGGATCATGTCGCGTTCGGGGGCGGTGAGCAGCGGGCCGTCCTTCAGCACGACGTCGGGATAAACGCCGCCGCCGCCATACACCGTGCGCCCGCCCGCGGTCTTGAACTTGGGCTTGGTGGCCAGCGCCGAATCGGTCGGCACGTCCTCCTTGTAGGCATCGAGCGCGTATTCCGACTGGTCCGAGAACTTATCGTAGTCACGCTGGATCAGCCGTCCGCTCGGCGTGTAGTACTTGGCGATCGTCAGCAACAGCTTCGACCCGTCGCTGAGCCGAAGCTGGTTCTGCACCAGCCCCTTGCCGAACGAGTTGGTGCCCGCCACGAGCCCGCGATCGAGATCCTGGACGGCGCCCGCCACGATCTCGGAGGCGGAGGCGCTGCCGTGGTCGATCAGGATGATGACCGGCCCGTCCACCGATTTGGCCCGCTCGCTGGTGAAGTAGTCCGCATTGGCCGAGTTGATGCGCCCGCGCGTGTAGACGACACGCTTGTTGGTGGGCAGCAGCTGGTCGAGCACCTCGACGGCTTGCGAGAGCAGTCCGCCGGAGTTCGAGCGCAGGTCGAGGAGCAGCGACTTCATCCCCTGGGCCTTGAGCGTGGTGATCGCCTTCTCGAGCTCGTCGCCGGTCGTCTGCGAGAAGCGGATGATGCGCGCGTAACCGACGCCGGGACGGACCATGTAGACGTACGGAATGCTCTCGATCGGAATCTTCGCGCGTTCGATGCTGAACTCCATCGGCGCAGCCTCGCCCTCACGCTCGATCGTCACGCGCACGACCGAGCCCGAGGGGCCGCGGAGCATCTTGAACACGTCGTCGTTGGTGATCGACGAGGCGAGCGGCTTGCCCTCGATCTGAACGATCCGGTCGCCCGCACGAATCCCGAGTCGGTGCGCCGGAGTCCCCTCGAGCGGCGAGATCACGACGATCGCGCCCTCCTGGAGATCGAACTGGATGCCGATCCCCGAGTACTCGCCGTGGAACTGCTCGTCCATCAGCTGGGCGCGCTTCTCCGGCAGGTACACGGTGTGTGGGTCGAGCGTCTTGAGCATGCCGTCGATCGCACCCTTGATGAGCTTCTCGTTCTCGGGCGGATCGACGTAGTTGTTCTGCACCAGATAGAGAACCTGGGAGAACAGATCGAGCTGGCTCCTGAGGTCGTCGGTGGCCAGCAGGCCACGCGCCAACCCGAAACCCAGGAGCAGCGACAGAGCCATGGCGAGTGCGAGGGGACCGCGCGAGGTGCGTCGGAAGAAGGCCATGTCGAAATATCCCTGGGTGAGAGTTCAGTGGCTCGCAGCGCCGGAGCGGAGTCCGCTCAGGCGCTCGGCGGCCGCTTCCAACGTTTCGCGCCGGCGCGCGAAGTGGAAGCGCAGCCGCTCGCGCCCCGCCGCCGGTTGCGAATAGAAACTCGAGCCCGGCACCGCCGCGACGCCCACCCGTTCGACCAGGTGGCGCGCGAAGGCGACGTCGTCGCTGAAGCCGAAGCCCGAAATGTCGGTCATGATGTAGTACGCACCTTGCGGCCGAAACGTCCGGAAGCCGGAGCCTTCGAGAATCTGAAGCAGGAAGTCCCGGCGAACCTTGTAGCTCGCGGCCAGTTCGTCATAGTACGAATCTGGCAATTCTAGCGC
This sequence comes from Candidatus Limnocylindria bacterium, assembly GCA_035632955.1. Classification (GTDB taxonomy): domain Bacteria; phylum Eisenbacteria; class RBG-16-71-46; order RBG-16-71-46; family RBG-16-71-46; genus DASQFU01. The sequence continues at coordinate 2,151 of DASQFU010000120.1, read as the reverse complement.
CACAGCAGCGGCCTCTTGAAGTGGGGCAGGTGCCCCAACCGTCAGGAAGTCGTGAACTTTGCGGATCGCTCCGCTCAAGCTCGCCGGAGCGAGGCTGTAACCGATCCGCCAGCCCGTGACGCTGTAGGTCTTCGATGCCCCGCCGATCGTGACGGTTCGCTCCCGCATCCCCTCGAGCCCCGCCAGCACCACGTGCTCGGCACCGTCGTACAGGATGTGTTCGTAGATCTCGTCCGTCACCGCGACCACGTCCCAGCGACGACACAGCGTGGCGATTTGCTCCAGCTCGGCGCGCGAAAACACCTTGCCGGTGGGGTTGTTCGGGGTGTTGATCACGATCGCTTTGGTGCGGTCGCTGAACGCGGCTTCGAGCTCCGCGGGATCGAACGTCCAATCCGGCTCCCGCAATCGCACGAAGCGCGGCGTCGCGCCGCACAGGATCGCGTCCGGGCCGTAGTTCTCGTAGAAGGGCTCGAACACGATCACTTCCTCGCCCGGGTTCACGATCGCGAGCAACGTGGCGATCATGCACTCGGTCGAGCCGCAACACACCGTGATCTCGGTCTCCGGATCGTAGCGCAGCCCGCGAAAACGCTCGGTCTTCGCGACCAGCGCGTCGCGCAGGCGCTTCGCGCCCCAGGTGATCGCGTATTGGTTGACGTCGGCTTGGACCGCGCGCGCCGCTTCTTCCTTGATGACTTGGGGTGCGGGAAAGTCGGGGAAGCCTTGCGCGAGGTTGACGCCGCCGTAGCGGTTGCAGAGACGCGTCATCTCACGGATCACAGACTCGGTGAACCGCGTGCTGCGTTCGGAGACGAGGGGGCGCATGGGGCCTCTACTCTATCGTGCCGGCGCGCGGGTCCCAATCGTCGTTTTGCGCTATCGCGGTTGACTTCCCCTGCAGGCTCGCCCACTTTCCCGGCCAATGGACGCTCAGCGCGCGATCGCAAGGCGGATGGTGATCGGGCTACCCGCCGAGGGACCGGCGCCCGCGTGGGAGCGGGATTTCACGGCATACCCTCCCGCTGGTGTGATTCTTTTCCGGCGTGACTTCCGCGACCTCGAGGACCTGCGCCGTCTGACCGCACGTTTGCGCGAGCTGGCGCGGCCGCGGCGCTTGTTCGTGTCCATGGACGAAGAGGGCGGCTTCGTCTCGCAGCTCGGCGGTCACCTGGTCGTGCCCCCGAACGCGACGCTGCTCGGTCGCGGCGCCGAGCCGGGCGAGATCGAGTGGGTCGCGCGCGTCACCGGCGAGCGGCTGCGCGGCCTCGGGCTCGACTGGGTGTTCGCACCCGATGCCGACATCCATTCCGAGCCAAGAAACCCGGTGATCGGGCCGCGCGCCTTCGGCAGCGATCCGGCGGTCGTGGCCCGCCGTGCCGGCGAGGTGGTGCGCGGACTGCGGGCGGCCAGCGTCGCCTCGTGCCTCAAACATTTCCCCGGTCACGGCGACACGGCGCTCGATTCACATCTCGCCCTGCCGAAGTGCGAGGCCGATCGGGAGACCCTCGGGGCGCGCGAACTGGTTCCCTTCCGCGCCCATCTCGACGCCGACTCGATCATGACCGCGCACGTCATCTATCCCGCCCTCGATCCGGAGCGGGCGGCGACGTTTTCGCGCGCGATTGTCCACGATCTGCTGCGGACGGAGCTCGGCTTTCGCGGCGTGACGGTGACCGACGCGCTCGAGATGAAGGGAGCGGCCGAGGGTCGCGGCCCGCTGGACGTGGCGAGGCTCGCGCTGGAGGCAGGCTGCGACCTGCTGCTGTTCGCGTTTCATGACGAAGCCCTCCGGCGCATGCGATTGGAGCTCGCGCGCGTGCTCGTCGACGGCGACCTCGACCGCGATCTCTTCGACGAGGCCCGTCCCCGACTGGCCGCGTTCGATCGCGCGCACGCCGAGCCGACCGATGCCGAGCTGGCCCGGCCGCTCGAGACGCTGACCCCGCGCGATTGGGAGTCGCGCCTGGAGGCGATCGTGATGCGCGGGCTACGCGTCACCGGCGCGCTGCCCGCCGCCGTCGCGGGCGGACCGTGGCGCCTAGTCGAGCCACCGTATGCCTTCGGACCGACGGTGCGCGCGGAGCTCGAACGGCTCGCCGTTCCGCTCACCGACGGCGACCGCGCGGCGCTCGACGTCGTGTGCGTCAT
>DASQFU010000119.1:0-39563 GCA_035632955.1 Candidatus Limnocylindria bacterium | reverse complement strand
CGTGATCGGGGCGTCTGGCCCGCCCAGCTCCTTCCAGTTGGTCGTGACTCCGGTGTAGATCCCCCGCAGTTGCGCCAAGGTCAAGACGGCGACCGGATTCTTGTCGTGCAGGTAGATCGAGAGGCCGTCCTTCGCCACCGGGATCTCCACACCCAACGTCTGATAGCGATCGCGCAGCTTGCGCTTCTCGTCGTCCTTCATCGCTCGCGACGACATGCACACGTCCGTCGTGCCATTGATGAGCGCCGCGATCCCGGTGCCGGAGCCGCCGCCCGTGACCTGGACGAACTGTCCCTTGCGCTCGTTCATGTAGTTCTCCGCCCAACGCTGCATCATGATGACCATGGTGTCGGAGCCTTTGACCGTGATGCCGCGCGCGGCCTGGGCGGTACCGATCGCGATCGCCAGCGCCGCGACGGCTGCTGCTCCACTTCGTATGAGACGCACGTGATGCCTCCTAGAACTTGTGTTGGAACTGCACGGTCCAGAGATTGTCGTCGGGGTCCTCGAACTGCCCGCCGCCGATCGATCGGTCGGTATTCGGAATGTCGTAGGCGACCGTGATGCGCGTGAACCCGTCGTAGAAGGCGTTGATCCCGAGCCCGACCCGGTCGAACTGATCGTGGTCGAGGTTCGTGTTGGGATCGAACGTCTCCCAGCGCGCGGCGAGCTGAAGCCTCTCGCCCAGGTTCTGTACCCACATGGCGTACACGCCGGTAAAGTCGGCGCCGAGGTTCTCGCCGTCGTAGACCTCGCCCTTGAGCGAGCCGCCGCCGAGCGCCGGCAGCTCGTAGTAGAGCTGAAGGTCGGCTCCGAGTCGCGTCTTGTCGGTTTCGAGATCGGGTCCGACGAGCGGGCGCACGTCGCGTCCGTCGTAGTACGAAACGGCGCCATCGACGATGCCCTGCGACACGCGGACACGCCCGAGTACATCTTTCATCCGGGTCGGGTCGGTGTTGGGGAAGAACGGATGATTGACGCCACCCCCGTTCAGCACCGCGACTACGGTCTCGAGCCACGGCGTCCACTGGCTCACCAGTTTGATCCCGCGATCGCGCTCGCCTGCGAACAGCACGTTCTCGGCGCGCGAGCGCTCGGGGAGCTCCCGAACGCTCGAGGAGCGCTCGATCTCGTAGCCGAACGGCACGTTCATCTGGCCGATCGTGAGGCCATGCCGGTGGTCAACCGTCCAAGGATCGAGCAACGTGACGTAGGCCTCGAGCAGGGTGATGTTGCGCGTCGTTCCTGAGCTGGTGTTGCCGTCGAAGTAGACGACGGCCTGGCTAAGCGGGCTCGAATCGTAGGTCAGCTTGAACCGCCCGCGACGGATGAAGAACCGCTCGCGATTGGCGGGCGTGACCGTCGTCCCCGCCACGGCGACGGTATCGCTCTGATCCTCCGCGTGCTCCCAACGGACCTGGAGGTAGCCCGAAAACTTGAAGCGCTTGAGCTTGTCCGTATCGGACTGCAGCGTCTGAAGCTGCTCGACCACGCTCTCGAGCTGTCCTCTCCAGTCGTCGGACGGAAGCGATTCGGCCGCGGGAGTCGCTTCGTCCACCTGCTCCCTGCCGGCTGCCGCGCTGTCGCGCTCCGCGGCGACCTGGCACCAGGCTCCGCGTGGCACACCCGCCAAGGCGAGAACCATGACCGACATCCATCCAAGCATCTGCCATGTGTGCCCCTGTCTCATCGACCCTCCGAAAGCGCGACGCCTCCCCGACCCGGGGAGGCTGATCCGCATTTGTGACAAGCCTACGGAGGACGAGTTGCCGGTATTTCACCGTCGTGTTACCGGGCGGTTAATACGTTGACGCAAAGGGGTCCTGCTTTGAGTTCCGGCTCTCGCGTCAGGGAGTTACGCGCCGGCGGCGCCGGCGCTTGCGCGTTTCGATCGAGCGCTGGCGGGCACTCGTCAGCGCTCGACGATAGTCGATCCCGGCTGCCTGGACGGCCTTCGCCCACGAGCCGAACTGCCTGCGCGCGCGCGCGTAGAGCGAGCTGTGGGTGCGATGGACGCGGAACAGGCCATCGTTGCGTCCGGCGAGCTGGAGGATCCGCTCCAACACTTGAGCAGTGCTCATCTCGAGCGGCCGGCCGCGGCGCCGCATCGCTACGCGAGCCTCGTGGATGGAGGCATCAGGCCCCTCGATCTTGGTCGGTTCCGCCAGGATGATCTCCTTCATCGAGTACCCCCAAAGAGTCGGCCCGAATGCGGGCAGAATACGGACCAGTCGTTACCGCCGTGTTACCGGCGCATGAACGTTGCCGAAACACCCGACCCAAGGGCACTCGGGGCGATGCGCCGGTCAATCGTTGACGCTGTAGATCTTGAACATGCCCTTGCACTCCGCCACCGAACGCAGCCAAGTGTGCCGCTCTTCTTCGCCTCGGTCGTTGCGTGCGACGAGCGCGAGCCCGTTATGGAGCTTGAAGTTCCGGTAACGCGCCGTGGTGTCGCTCTCGAAGCGCACGAAGTTCAGAACGCGACCGCCTTCGTCCGCAACCGCGGTGCGGCAGCCGCTCCGCAGGCGGGCGCTCAGGATCAACCAGCCGTCTTCCCACATGAGCCCGGTCGCCGGACGGCTCTGTGGAAACTCCGGCCACAGCACCTCACGGAACTCGTTCTCGGCGACGCACAGACGCGCCAGACTGTCCGTGGCGGCGTTCTCGAGCGCACGGCACACGGCTCGCCCGAGCGCTTCGAGACTGCGTTCGCCGCCCTCGAATCGCGTGCGTACCAATGGAGCGTTGGGCCTGCGGCCGAGAACGACCGACATCGACTCGGGGTCCGGGATCGCGTAGTAGCCAGGCGAGTCCTTCAGCGACCAGCCGCCCCTTTTCGCCGGCGTCGCCGACGGCGGAGCGGGCGGCGGCGAGCTCGCCTCGGCGGTGAGCTCGTGTGTCAGCCCGGAAATCGAGAGCCCGAGGCAGACACACGCCACGAACGCGCGCTTCGCTCGCGCGGCAGGAGAAGGGAACCGGAGCCGTGACGTCATGATCCGTAGCCGAGCCCGATCGAGTAGCTGCGGCCGGTGCGGTAACTCGAAATCTCCAGATCGTCCTGCAGGCTTCGAATCTGCGGGTCGAGAAGATTCTTCGCCGCGAGTTTCATCCGCAGGCCCTGGAATGGCGTGAGGTTGACGGTCGCATCCAGCGAAGTGCTCGGCTGCTCGTAGATGTCTGGACGCGTGTACAGACCGAGCTTGTCGAGGCGTTTGCCCACGACACCCACCAGCACCGAGACGTCGGTCCGGCCACTTCCGGACGTGTAGCTCAACGCGGCATTGACGAGAAAATTGGCCTGACCCTGCAGCGGATGCTCGGCCGTGCCGGTACCGGTGGGCTCGAGCCTCACGCGCGACGAGATGAACGAGGCGTTGCTGTTGACCGCGAACCGCTCCAGAGGCCGCCACAGCCGGCCAAGCCCCGCACGCGCTTCGATCTCGACGCCGAGGTTGCGCCCGTAGGCCGAGTTCCTCGGCACCAAGATCGGCGGCGAGCCGTCCTGGATGACCTGCTCGATCGGCTCGTGGAGACGCTTGAAGAAGAAGCCGGCCGCCAGCACTTCGGACAGGGTCGGAAACGCCTCGAGACGGATGTCGTAGTTGTCGATCGTCGCCCGCTCGAGATCGGGGTTGCCCGACTTCCGCAGCCCGGCGAGGTACTCGAGCGCGGGGCTCGGCGAGAGCTCGTTGAGATCGGGGCGCGAGAGCGTCCGGCTGGCGCCGAGCCGCAGGTTCAACGCGTCCGTCACACTGACCGTCAGATTCCCGGACGGCAGCCAGTCCGTGTTCTCGAGCTGCCCGCGTTGCGTGATGCGCGAGGGGTCGAACAGGTCGAAGCTGCGCACGTCCTGGAATCCGTGCTCCACCCGGACACCGAACGTCCCGCGAACGCGGCGGCCGAACGAGAGGTCCGCGCTCACGTAGCCCGCGGTGACACGCTGCTCGGCCTCGTAGTTGTCGATGTCGAGCGTCCCTTCCTCGACATAGCCGGTGTTGCGCGTGCCGTCGAGATTCCGGTCGCTGAACAGCGACTCGGGCGGCGCCAACGGATCGGACTGGGAGTTGGGATAGAAATGGAAACGCCGGTAGAAGTTGTCGCGCTGCTTGTTCTGGCGACTGAATCCCACCGCGACCTTGCCGGCGCCGAGCGCGCCCAACCGATACGGCACCGACCAGCTCCCTTCGAGGCCGAGGCCCCGGTCGTCGAGCGTGCCGAACTCGCGGCTCCCGGTCGAAGCGAAACCCCAATACCAGACGAGCTGCCCGTTCCCGTCGAGGTAGCTGTTGCGGTCGTAGATGGTCTCGCGCCGATCCGGCTGATCTCGGTTCGCGAGCGATTGGCTCACCTTCCAATCGAGCTTCGAGGCCAGGAACGCAGGCAGCTCGTGCCGGCCTTCGAGCACGCCCGACAGCACCGAGCGCTCCACGTACATGAGGCGGGTCGAACGGTGAACGACTGGCTCGCCCGAGGCGGCGTCGATGTAGTTGTGGTCGGGTCCCCGATAGACGCGGACCTCGTCCTCCGCGTCGTGCGTGTACATCCCGCGCGCATGCAGCGAGTGGCGCGGCGTGAGTCGGTAGCTCAGGGCCGTCATGCCGCCGAGCTGAACCGATTCCTCCGACCGCTCGACGTCGTAGTCGTAGAGGGTTTCCCCCTCGCCGCTGAAGAAGCGCTCGGCCTCATGCTGCTGGTTGTAAGAGCGACCGAAGCTCAGCGACTGGACGAACCCGAACGGGCGACCGAACAGCTTGAGCTCGTCACCGTAGGTCGCGGAATAGCTCCCGTTCGGCAGCGCTCGCGCCAGGCTGGGCGACCAGACGTTCTTGAACGAGCGCGCGACGCTCGCCAAGGTCGAGATGTTGAATCCGCGATCCGGGTCGCTGCTCAGCACCAGCGGCCGATCGGCAGCGAGCGCGAGCAGGTCGCCCGGGATCGCGCGCGAATCGCCGCCAAAGCCGAGCGCGTCGGCCCGCGTCGCGCGATAGGTCCGGATCCGGCGGAACGTCGTGCCCTCGTCGAACGCCTGCGAGAGCGAGAAGGACCAGGTGCGGGCGCCGGGGAACTCCTTGGTCCGCACCTGGACGTCTCCCCCTCCGAACTCCCCGGGGCGGTCGGCGGTGTAGGTCTTCTGGACCACGATGTTCTCGAGCAGGTTCGCGGGCAGCAGGTCGAGCGGGACGACGCGCTTGTTCTGCTCCGGGCTCGCGAGCCGCACGCCGTCGACTTCGGTCGAGCTGTAGCGCTCGCCCAGGCCGCGCACGAACACGTACTTGCCCTCGGAGATCGACAGCCCCGTGACGCGCCGCAGCACTTCGGCAGCGTCCTTGTCGGGCGACTTGCGGACCTGCTCGGAGCTCACGGCGTCGCCGACCGTGGAGGCCTTCTTGCGCGCGGCCAGCAGCGACTTCTCGGTGTTCTGCCGGACCCGGGCTTCGACCACCACTTCTTCCTGGACGATCGCCTCGGACTCGAGCCCGGTGCTGAACGGGAGCAACTTCCCCGCCTCGATCGTGACGCCCTGGATCGTCTTGCGCCCGTACGAGAGTGCACGAACCTGGAGCGTGTAGCGGCCGGCCGGCGCTTCCAGCAGGAAGGTGCCGTCGGCGTTCGTCAGTCCGCCGATCCGGCGTTGCGTGGTGTCGGCCGGGATCAGCGCGACGTCGGCGAACCCGATCGGCTCTCCGGTGTCGGTCGCGATCACCTTGCCTTGGATCTTTCCGGTCGCCCCCAGTGCCGCGCTCGCCATGAACGCGGACGCCGCGGCGGCTAGCAGCGAGAATGCGAGCGCGGCGAGCAACCGCCGGCGGAGATGGCCGTGCTCGGCCATCGCGCGTGACATCGAGGTGCGAATCATCCGGTCTGACCTCCAACGATGGGAAGGTGCGAAGGATCGTGGCTCAGGCGGGATCAAGGGGAAGCATTGAGGAACCGGAGGGGCGGCTGCCCGCCCCCCCGGCCCGTGAAACCCGATGCGGCTATTCGACCCGAACAATCTTGCCGGTAGCTTCGGCGCCGTCCGTGAGCACCCGATAGAAGTAGACGCCGCTCGGCGTGGCACGCTCCACGTTCCACGTGAAGGCATGCTCGCCAGCCGGCAGCTCACCGCCGCCGAAGCTCTTCACCAGACGGCCATCGGCGGAGAACACGTCCACCTTGGCGCGCGCGGCGTGGGGCAGAGCGAAACGGATCACGAAAGAGTTGCGGAACGGATTCGGCGCGCCGCGCGCGACGAACACCCGACCCTCGGCGAGCGGCACGTTCGCCGTTCCACCGCACAGCAGTGCAGGAGCGACCGGACTTCCCGAGCAGTGCGCCTGATACGTGGTGTTGCCTTCCACCAGGAGGCCGGTCGTTTTGTAGTTGTAGAGGATGCTGTTCAGCACCTGGCCGGCGGTGCCGCGACGCAGATGGACGGCGGCGCTGGACCCGGGGAAGCTGGGGCCGCTCCGCTTGTCGCCAACGAACGTGAAGTGGGAGACGGTGGGATTCGAACGGCCGGAGCAGGTGATGTTGTCTTCGTCGTTCTCCTTGTTGTCCGCCTCGATGCCCTTGTCGCCGTTCTGCGTGCCGGACGGGGCGCGCGTCGCGCTGGTGCGAATCACTCCGAACTGCGCCTTGCCGTGCCACCCCATCTGCCAATCGAGACCGTCGTCGGTGTTGTCGGTGCCGACGATGTAGCGGATGTTCGCAGCGCCGCCGAAGAACTCGAACGAATCGTCGGCGCCTCGGTGGGCCTGTAGGAACTCGAGCTTCGTTCCGGTCCCGAGCGCATTGAGCGTGAACGAGTTCAGCTCGTTGTTCGGCGTGATCTCGCGACCTGCGTACTCGACCCGGACGTAGCGCAGGATCCCCGAGTTGTCGGTGTCGTCGTTGCCGCCGTAGAAGCCGGCCGCGCCGCCTTCGCTCGCCGCCGAGTCGCCGGCGCACGCGTTGGCGGCATTGGTCGTCGCCCGGCCATGGATGACGATGCCGCCGATCGAGCCAGTGACCTGTGAATCCGGCGGCGCGTCGGTCGTGATGATGATGACCTTGTCGGCCGTGCCGTCGGCGATCAGCTTGCCGCCCCGCTCTACGATCAGCGTTCCGATCGTCGCGCGCTCTTGGAAGACCACGACACCCGGAGCGATCGTCAACGTCGTCTGATCCTTGACTCGCAGCTGCCCGTTGATCCGGTAGTTGCTGTCGGCCGACCAGGTCTGGCTCTGATACAGGTTGATGTTCTGATAGGTCGCCAGTGGGCGCGGGTCGGGCATGCCCGGCAGATGGAGATCCTGGCGCGTGGTGCCGAGCGAGTCGTAGTAGGTCCAGCCCTGCGTCCAGTCGGTTTCCGGCTGCGGGCCGAGCCCCCCGACGTAGCACCGATCCTGGAAGAACCCGTCGTTAGGCAGATCCACCGCCTTGCCGTGGCCGGCGTTGCCGCCGAATGCCGGGCTTCCCGCGGCGGGACGCCAATCCGGGACAACGTTGGCCTGATAGATCGCGCCGGTGAGCAACGGATCCGCATAGCTGTTGTTGGTGTACTGAACGGTGCCGAGCTGCACGGCGTTGAAACCCGCTGCGCACGCCGGCGCGGCGGTCGGAGCGCCCGAGAACTGACCCGCGAGCGTCGCGGTCGCGCTATTGCCAAACAGCAGATTGCCGTCGAACACGATCTGGGCCCCGGCCGCACCTGCGGACAGAGCGAGAATCCCAACCGCGGCAGCGCCGCGCCGGAACGTTTGAAGGCCGCTGGTCACACTCAGTCGCATGGTGCCTCCCTGGGGTGTCTGATACTCGTGGACGTGTGCCGCACATCTCGCTCTTTGTCAGCCCGGCCTCCCCTGCCGGCGTGCCAGGCCGGCCGGGGAGCCGAGTGACATGAAAGGAGGGAAGCGGCGAAGCAGAACGACGAGGCGCCATGCACGCGGCAAGCGACTGCTGTCGGAGCACCTTCCCGGATGCGCGATGAGCCAGCCGCGACCGCTTCCCGAATCGCAGATGAGGCTATCGGTAGAGGTCGGGCGAGCGGGTGTCCGGCGTGTTAACGGGATGGAAAAAACGGTTGCCGTTACGTATCGGCCGGCGAGCGGGCATGCGGATTGGGTGAGATGCCCCGAGACGAAGGGCGCAGCGCTCGAGACCGGGACCTACGTCGCGCTCGCGTCCCTCGGAATCTCGATCCGGAACACACTGCCTTCCCCGAGCGCGCTCCGGACGCGCACCTCGCCTTCGTGGAGATCCAGGATGTGCTTGACGATCGCGAGCCCGAGTCCGGTGCCGCCCTTCTCCCGCGAGCGCGCCTTGTCGACGCGATAGAAGCGCTCGAAGATGCGCGGCAGATCGGCCGGGGGGATGCCCGATCCCGTGTCCTCCACTTCGCACCAGGCATGAACCGGATCGCCGCCGACACGGACGCGCACGCGCCCGCGCTCGGTGTACTTGAGAGCGTTGTCGAGCAGGTTGGCCAGCACCTGCTCGATCCGCAGGCGATCCGCGCTCACGACCACCGGCGGGCCGTCCTCGAGCTCGAGTCCGAGTCGCGCGCGCTCGGCTCGATCCCGGAACCCGCCGAGCTGGCGCTCGACCGCCTCGCGTAGATCGAAGCGCTCGAGTCTCAGCCGGGCGTCCGGCCGTTCCAGCTCGGCGAGCGAGAGCAGGTCCTCGACCAGGACCTGGAGCCGCGTTGCCTGGTCCCGGATCACGCGCACAAAATCCTCGCGGTGCTCGAGGTCGTCGAGGCCGCCTTCCAACAGCGTCTCGGCATAGCCCCGCACCGAGGTCAGCGGGGTCTTGAGCTCGTGCGAAACGTTCGCGACGAAGTCCTGGCGCACGCGGTTCAGACGCTCGACCTCCGACAAGTCGTGGACCACGAGCAGCACGGCATCGCGCTCGCCCCCGCTCAGGCGCGTCGCGGTGGCGCGCAAGAAGCGCTGCTGCGGCGTCCACAGCCGCAGGTCCAGTTCGACGGTCTGGGCGCTGCGGCGCGCGACCCGCAACAGCTCGTCCAGCTCCGGCGAGCGGGCGAACTGCTGAAACGACGTGCCCACCTCGGGCGGCAGCGGCAGCCCGAGGATCGTGGCCAGCGCGCGGTTCGCCCGAAGGACGTGGCCGGCCCCGTCCACCAACGCCACGCCGTCGTTCATGTGAGCGAGGATCTGCTCGCGCTCGTCGCGATCGCGTTCGAGCGCGCTCAGACGCCGCCTCAGCTCGCTCGCCATGCCGTTGATCGCCTGACCGAGCCGTCCCACGTCGTCAGCCGGCAGCTCGCGCGCTCGCGCCCGAGGATCGCCCTCTCCCAGCCGTCGCGCGACCGCGCTCAAGGCGCCGATCCGCTTGGTATGCCGGCGGGTCAGCCAGGCGATGACGACCGCGATCACCGCGAACACCATGAACCCGACCGCCGCCAGCAGGCGCACGAGCGACGCGGTGAGGCGCGCAACCTCCGAGAGCGGCTCCGCCATCCTCACGACCGCGAGGCCCGCCACGCGGCGGACCGGCATCGCCACGTACAGCAATTCGACGCCGAGCGTGGCGCTCCGGCGCACGTCGCGCCCGACATCCTGCTGGAGCGCCGCTCGCACCTCCGGCCGACCGGCGTGATTCTCGAGCAGCGACAGGCGTTCGGCCGGGACCTCGGAGTCGCCGACGACGCGGCCCGACGAGTCGATCAGCGTCACGCGATAACCAAACCTTTCACCGAGCGCTTGCGCCGCTGCGGGCCACCCGGCCGCGGAGACGCTGGGGGCGGCGAAATCACGCAACGAGAGTCGGACGCTTCGCTCGAGCAGCTCGGTCCGATGTCGCACGAGCCACGCGCGCTCTTCGCGGGCGGTCAGGACGACCACCAGCACCAGCGCCGCCACCAGCACGATCAGCTGGGCGACGAACAGGCGCGCGCGCAGCGACCGCGTCACGCGGCCTCCCGTCGTGTCAGTGAGTGGCGGCGCGCGCCGGCGCCACCATCTTGTACCCGACGCCGGTCACGGTTTCGATCAGCCGGTTCTTCTCGCCGAGCTTCACGCGCAACCGGCGGACATGCACGTCGACGGTTCGGGTCTCCCCCAGGTAGTCGTAGCCCCACACCTTGCGCAGCAGCTCCTCCCGCGACATCACGCGACCGGGACGGTGCGCCAGAAAGGCCAAAAGCTCGAACTCGCGAGGCGTGAGCGCGAGCGCACGCCCCTTGAACGTCACCTCGCGTGCCAGCGTGTCGATGCGGAGCGCGCCGACTTCGATCGCGCCCTCGGCGCGGCTCGGCTGGGCGCGGCGCAGCAACGCCCGCAACCGCGCGATCAGCTCGCGCGGGCTGAATGGCTTCGTCAGGTAGTCGTCGGCTCCATGATCGAACCCGAGGAGCTTGTCCATCTCGGCCGACCGCGCGGTCAGCACCATCACTGGCAGCTCGCGCGTCGCGGGCTCGTTGCGTACCTCGCGGAGCACTTCGAGGCCGCTGCGCCCGGGCAGCATCAAGTCCAGAACCACCGCGTCCGGGCGCGATGCGAACAGGCGTCGGAGGCCTTCCTCGCCGTCGGCGACCGCGCTCACACGGAATCCGGCTCGCTCGAGGTTGTAGCGGATCAGATCACGGATCTCCTTCTCGTCCTCGATCACCATGATCAGCTCGCCCATCGGCAGCCTCCTCGCGGCCGGGATGCTACGCGGCGTGCGCCTCGAGGGTCAATCTTCGCTCGACGGACCGCCTTGTTGCGCCGCGAGCGCTCGCGCTAAATTCATCTGTCAACACGATCGGCCTTGGGTGGCCGTCCGGCACACCCGTCGCGCCCCGCGACTGCGCGGGTCCACGGCCGTTCGCGAGCCTCCAGGTCCTTTGGGAAGCAGGGCGCCAATGGTTCCGAGTCCACGCGCGGGTGAGATGGTGGTGGATCGTCTCGGCCCGCCCGACCTGGTGGAGACGTTCGGCTTTCTGGACCACGATCCGGTGCTCAACGTCTATCTCCTCGCGCTCACGCTGCGGGATTCGCTCGCGGCGACTCGTGACGAATACTGGGTGGCGCGCCGCGAGGGCGAGATCGCGGGCCTGCTCCATCTCGGCGGTCAGTCGGGCGCGGTGCTGCCGCTCGGCGACGACGAAGCCGCCATGCGCCTGCTCGCGGACCAGGCGCGCGCCCGGTTGGGCTTCCTCCCCCGCCGGTTCCAGATCATCGGCCCGACCGCATCGGTGGCGCCGTTCCTCCAGCGCTTCGCCCGCAGCGGATTCCAACCGCGGCTCGAGCGCTCGCAGGTCTACATGTCCCTCGATCCCGCCGACCTCGCCACCGGCGAGCGGCTTCCCGAGCTCGAGCCCGCCCGGCGCGACGACTTCGATCTGGTGTACGTGAGCGGGGCGCAGCTCCGGGCAGAGGAGCTCGACGAGGATCCGCGCGACGTGGATCCGGCCGGTTATCGCCGGCGCGTCGAGGAAGAGTGCCGTGACAGCCACACCTACCTGTGGAAGGACGCGCGCGGCGACTTGCGGTTTCGCGCCAGCGTCAGCGCGATCACCGCCGACGCCGCTCAGATCTCGGGCGTCTACACGCCGCCCGAGCATCGCAACCGCGGGAACGCGCGCCGCGGGCTCGCGGAGCTGTGCCTCCGTCTGTTCGAGCGCAGCCGGAGCGCGTGCCTGTTCGTCAACGATTTCAACCACTCGGCGCTGGCCGTCTATCGCCGGCTGGGCTTCCGCGAGCGCGCCCCGTGGCGTTCCGCGTTCTACGACACCCCGCGTTGAGGTCCCGCGCCGCTCAGCGGCGCGGGCGACCAAGCGAGGATTCCACGCCGTCGAGCCCGTCGCCAATCGGCTCGATCTCGCCGCGGGCCGCCGAGCGAACCTGGTCCGCGAGCCAAGACGGCGTGTAGGGCCGCAACAGCCAGAACAGCCGCACGCCGCGCCACTCGGGTCGCCGCCGCTTCCATAGGAGCGGCAAGCCAAGATCGAGCGAGACCACGTCGCCGACCACCGCGCCCGGGCGCTCGGCGTCGAGCACCTCGGCGTAATGGGGGCGCGCGACGTCGATCCGAGCCTCCCCCACGTCCAGCATTTCCGAGCGTTCGGGGTCGAGGATGAACTTCTTCGCCCCGCCGCGCAGGCGCAGGGCGCCGCTCGCGCGCTCGGGATGGACGGTGTAGGGCAGCTCGGCGTGGGCGAACCATTTGACCAGCTTCTCGGCGGTGGAGTTCGAGACCACGACGATCTCGATACCCTGCTCGAGCATTCGCCGCCCGGCCGCCGCGGCGGACGGAAGGATCTCCGGCCCGCGCTCGCCGGCGACGCGCGCAACACCGGAGGCGTGCGTGTGCGCGCCAAACGCGTCGAGGTCGGTGAAGCCGCGGGCGCGGATCGTCTCGAGGATCGCCGACGCCGTCGCGTCGCGACCCTCGCCGGCACTCACGAACAGGTAGTGCAGCAAGGCGCTGTGCGCGGCGAACGGATCCTCGTCGGCGAACACGCTCAGCCGGTGGCCGCCCGGCGCCCATCCGTAGCGACGCGGCTCGCGACCCACCTTCGCGCGCGCCGTCACCAGCCATTCCGCCCAGGCATTCGTGGCGCCGGCCGGCGCCCAGGATCGCAGCGTTTCGTCGAGGACGTCGCCCTGCGCCCGGGCCTCGTGCCCCGGATCGGTCCACACGCCGTCGAAGTCGCTGAGGAGTTTCACCGCCGCACCGCTACCATGTCATCGTCGCGGCAAGCAAGTTTATCCTTGACCGGCTTTCGAGCGATTTGGGACGGTGCATCCTCGCCATCGGACCGCTCCCGCAACGTCAACATGGAGGTTGAATCGTGAAGCATGCTCTGGCCGCCGCGCTCGCCGCGCTCGGCCTGTTCGCAACCCCCGCCCGCGCCCAGGTGTTCGGGCAGTTCGTCCCCGCCGACCCGCTTCCGGTCAACGGGCACATGTTCGGCGGCTATCTCCATGCGAGCGAAAGCGTCGTCGGCCTGCTGGCGCAGCTGCGCATGAGCTTCTATCCCAACATGGATTTCGGCTTCCACGGCGGCCTGACGCGGGTGGACCTCGCCGGCTCCGACAAGACGACCCTGCGAGTCGGGACCGATCTCAAGGTCCAGGTCGCGCGCGTGGATCAAGGCCTCCCGGTCGACATCGCCATCGGTGGCGCGTTGAGCCTCGAGAACGGCGACGATTTCAATGTGCTCAGCCTCGGGCCGTCGATCATCGCCAGCCGGCCACTGAACGCCGGCGGCACCGCGCTGGTTCCGTACGGAAGCGTGGGGCTGTTCTACAGCAGCCTCGACATCGGCACGCGGGACGCGACCGACGTGGCGTTTCCGATCCGGCTCGGCGCCGAGTTTCGCGTCGCGTCGGAGTTCAGAATCATCGGCGAGCTGCAATTGCTGCTGGAAGACGAGTTCAACGACGACATCGGCTTCGTAACAGGCGTCAATTTGCCATTTTAGAAGCTCACGCCCGAGCAGCGCACAGGCTGAACAGGCGAGCAGGCACAAACGTGCCCGCTCGCCATTTTGCTTTCTTTCAACACATTGCGGCACTTAACGTTCTGGAAACTTCCGTCTTGCCTCTGCCAAGGCCGGGTGCTAGCTTACCTCCCCCTTACGGGAGCATCTGGACCTCGCAGTCCAGGTGGTTTGGCAAACCACTCAACAACAAACTTTCCAATGTCTTAGCGTTCTCGTCCCGACTCTCGATCGGTGCCGATTTGGAGCTGGCCGCCGGATTCCTGGCTGATTGTGGAAAACCGGTGGAGGAAGGAGGGGCTATCAGGAAGTAACCCGTTACCAAACAACGATCTCGTCCTCGGCCAAGCGATGTTGATAACCAGCCACGCGAATTTCCACAACGTCGTCTGCCACCGGGCCCGCGGCCGCCATCGCGTGTTGTGCGAGGCGCCTCGAACCCTGTGGAAAGCTCCCGACCCCTCACCGAGCAAGGATCGCACAATGGCTCTCCAGCCACCGCAGTTGGAGGCGACTCACAGGATCTGGGAGCAGGTTCTTTCGTCCGTGCAGAGCCGTCTCGAAAGTGCGCAAACCTTCGAGACCTGGTTCCGGCCGATCCTGCCCCTGAGTCTTTGCACCGAGCTGGTCGAACTCGAAGTGCCCAATCTGTTCTTCATCGACTGGCTGCACGAACACCATCTTCCGGCTCTCAAGCGTGCGCTGGCCGAAGTGTTGGGTTCCGAGCCCGAGATCCGGTTCATGCCTCGGAACTCGCACGCGAATCACGTCGTTGCCTCGCTCCCGGTGAACGACCTCGACGCCGCTCCCCCGGCGTCCACGCCCGCCTCGACGCCGCCGCGCAGAGCCGACCGGACGTGGCTCGAAGGGCATTTGCACCCGCGCCTCACGTTCGAAAGCTTCGTCGTCGGCGGTAGCAATCGGCTCACCCAAGCGGCCTGCCAGGCTGTGGCCAAGAGCCCCGGTAAGGCGTACAACCCGTTGTTCATCTTCGGTGGATCGGGGCTCGGCAAGACGCACCTGCTGCACGCGGTCGGTCATGCCGTCCGACGCTCGCGCCCCGAGGCTCGCGTCTGCTACGTGCCGGCCGAGCGCTTCACCAACGAGCTGATCTACGCGATCCAGCACAACCAGACGCTGGCGTTCCGCAATCGCTACCGCGGCGTGGACCTGCTGCTGATCGACGACGTTCAGTTCATCGCCGGGAAGGAGAGCACGCAGGAAGAGTTCTTCTACACGTTCAATGCCTTGCGCGACGCGCACAAGCAGGTGGTCGCGACCGCGGATAAGCCACCGAAGGACATCCTGCAGATCGAGGAGCGTCTGACGTCTCGTTTCAATCAGGGACTGGTGACCGATATCCAGCAGCCGGATCTCGAGACCCGTCTGGCGATCCTGAAGAATCGTTACGAGCTCGAGGGGGCCAACCTCCGTCTGCCGGAGGACGTCCTGCTCCTGATCGCCGATCGCATCCGTAACAACATCCGTGACCTCGAAGGCTGCCTCGTGCGGGTGCTCGCGCTCAGCTCGCTTCTCCATCAGGAGATCACGGTGGATCTGGCTGAAGAGGTGCTCCAGCACTACGTCAATCCCGAACCCGAGCGTTTGACGCCGGAGCGCATCCTCGCGACCGTCGCGGAGCGCTACGGGGTCAAAGTGGAAGCGTTGTGTGGTGCGCGGCGCACACAGTCGGTGGCGCTTCCGCGTCAGGTTGCGATGTACCTGATGCGCCAGCTCACCGACCTCTCGCTGCTCGAGATCGGCCGCGTGTTCGGGGGTCGGGACCACACGACGGTGATGTACGCGTGCACCAAGATGCGGGGGTTGTTCGGGAGCGACAAGGCGTTCGCGGAGCGCGTGAACGGTCTGATTTCCACGCTCGAGTCGGCATGATCGGTGGATAACCGGTGTGGAAATGGGGAGAGTTGGGCGCCCAAGTTCCCGGCTCGGGACGGCCGTGGAAAAGCTCGTTCTTACTCACCACCGTTCAGCTGCACCGTATCGCTTTGCAGTACAACAAGTTATTGTCATGTAGTCGGCGCTTTCCACCACCTCCACAGCCCCTACGGCTACTAGCTTCTTTCTTATTTAACCACAATGATTTAAGAGACTCGAAAGTGCTTGCAGGGCACGGAGCCGCTACCTATCATGCAGCAGCAACTAGCTCGAGCGCTCGCGTCGAGCCGGTTCGACTGGCCGGAAGTCCAGACAGGGCTTGGACTTCCTCCAGGATTGGGGAGCCAAGAATGGAACTGACGATCCAGCAGCCTGACCTCGCCTACGCGGTTGGCAAAGCGTTCGGTTCGGTGTCAGCGCGCAGCCCGATGCCGCTGCTCTCGTGCGTGCTGCTCGAGGCCGATCAGGGTGGGCTGCGTGTCACGGGAACGGACCTCGAGGTGACGACCTCAGTGACCGTGCCCTGCATCGTGAAGGGCGCCGGAAAAGCTGCGGTCTCGGCCCGTCACCTGAACGAGGTGGTTCGCAAGATGCCGCGCGGCCCGCTCCACCTTTCGCTGGCCGGCGAGCAATGCGAGATCAAGTACGGCGAGGGTAAAGGCTGGTCCCGTTTCCCGACGCAGAGCGCCGCCGACTTTCCGCGCATGCCGGACCTCAAGCCGGAGACCAAAGTAACGCTCGAAGCCGCGACTCTGGGACGCCTGGTCGCGCGCACTGGATACGCCGTCTCGAACGACGCGACCCGACCGATGCTCGGCGGCGTGCTGGTGCAGGGCAGCGAGCAGCAGGTCGTGTTCGTCTCGACCGACGGGCATCGACTCGCTCGCGCGACGCGCAAGGGAGCTTACACGGGGGTCGGCAAGGACGGCGTCATCGTGCCGAGCCGTGCGCTCGGCGTGGTGAGCCGAACCGCCGACGAAGCGACCTCGCCGATCGACGTCGAGATCGCAGCCGGCCGGAATCAGGCTGGATTCACCGCGCAGGTCGGCGAGTACCGCGTCCAGATCGTCGTCCGGCTGCTGCAAGGGCCGTATCCCAACTACGAGCAGGTGATCCCGAAGAACAACGCCAAGGAACTTCGGGTGCGCCGCGAGGATCTGCTCGAGGCCGTCGACATCGTCGCGTCGCACGCCGACAACGTCACGCGGCAGGTGCGGTTCGCGGTGCGCTCCGGTCAGATCGGCGTCTCGTCCGCGACCGAGCTGGGCGCCGGCGAGCACGAGATCCAGGCGGAGTATCAGGGCGATGCCATGGACATCGGCTACAACGCCACGTATCTGATCGAGCTGCTGCGCAGCATTCCGAGCGAGCAGGTGGCGTTCCGGCTCAACAACGCTCTGGCCGCCGGCATCGTCGAGCCGGTCGGCGGTCTGCCGGAAGCCGAAGAAGAGTTGCTCTGCCTGATCATGCCGCTCCGCCTCCCGGAAGCAACCGCTTGAGCATGCGGTCGCTGGGGGACCTCCTGCCCGGCATGCTCGAGGCGCTCGGTCTCGCGGAGGGAGTGGCGGGCTGGCGGGCCGTCGAGGCATGGCCGGACATCGTCGGGGAACGGATCGCCCGTCGCACGCGCGCCCGCAGCTTCCAAGACGGAGTCCTGCTCGTCGAGGTCGAGGGATCGGCCTGGCTCCAGGAGCTCGGCTACCTCAAGCGCGAGCTGGTGGCCCAACTCAACCGGCGTCTGGGCTCGAACCAGGTTCGCGGTCTGCATTTGGTCATGGCCCGCGGAGGGATCCAGCGGTGAGCAAGAGGGAAGGAGACGGAACCCTGATGGCGGAAGCGAAGGGGCATCACTACGACGCGACTAGTATCCAGGTTCTCGAAGGCCTGGAGGCGGTGCGCAAGCGCCCCGCGATGTACATCGGCGACGTGAGCGGGCGGGGTCTGCACCATCTGGTCTACGAGGTCGTGGACAACTCTGTGGACGAGGCGCTGGCCGGCTATTGCACCGAGATCGCGGTGACGATCGAGACCGACGGCAGCGTCACGGTGCGCGACAACGGTCGCGGGATTCCCGTGGACATGCATGCGACGATGAAGCGCCCGGCACTCGAGGTCGTGATGACGACCTTGCATGCCGGCGGCAAGTTCGATTCACAGTCGTACAAGGTCTCGGGCGGACTGCACGGCGTCGGCGTCTCGGTCGTCAATGCGCTGTCCGAATGGTGCGAAGTGGAGGTCTTGAAGGAAGACCGCATCTACACGCAGCGTTACGAGCACGGCAAACCCACCGGGGAGATGACGAGCGCGGCGGCACCGGCGGAAACGCCGAAGCAAAGCTCGGGGACGACCACGCGCTTCAAACCCGACGAAAAGATCTTCGAGGACACGACCTTCCATTGGGACACGCTCGCCGGCCGCATGCGCGAGCTGGCGTTCCTCAACAGCGGCCTCAGCATCCGGCTGACCGATCGACGCAACGGCAAGAGCACGGAGTATCTGTACAAGGGCGGCATCGTCGAGTTCATCAAGTACCTGAACCAGAACAAAGAGGCTCTGCACGGCCGTCCGGTGTTCTTCGCGCGCGAGCGGGACAACATCGTCGTGGAGATCGCATTTCAGTTCAACGACGGCTATACCGAGTCGGTCCATGCCTACGTCAACAACATCAACACGGTCGAGGGCGGCACGCATCTGATCGGCTTCCGTTCTGCGCTGACGCGCACGCTCACCAACTACGCGGAGCGCGAAGGGATTGCGAGCAAGGCCAAGGTGACGGTGACGGGCGAAGACGCCCGCGAAGGACTGACGGCGGTCATTTCGATCAAGATGCAGAACCCGCAGTTCGAAGGACAGACCAAGACCAAGCTCGGCAACAGCGAGGTCAAGGGCGTGGTCGAGAGCATCGTCGGCGAGGGGCTGCGCGAGCACTTCGATGAGAACCCTTCGGTTGCCCGCAAGATCGTCGAAAAGATGCTGGCGGCCGCTCGCGCCCGCGAGGCCGCGCGCAAGGCGCGAGAGCTCGCGCGCCGCAAGAGCATTCTCGACGGTGGATCGCTGCCCGGCAAGCTCGCGGACTGCGCGTTCGACGATCCCGGTCTGTGCGAGATCTACATCGTCGAGGGTGACTCGGCAGGCGGTACCGCGAAGCAGGGACGGGACCGCAGATTCCAGGCGATCCTTCCGATCCGCGGCAAGATCCTGAACGTGGAGAAGGCGCGGCTCGACAAGGTGCTGAGCAACGAAGAGATTCGCAACATCATCACGGCGCTCGGTGCGGGCATCAAAGAAGAGTTTGACATCGCGAAGCTGCGCTATCACAAGGTCATCGTAATGAGCGTCGATGGTCGCGAGCCAACACTCGTCGCCGACGAGAGTGGACGTCCCGAGCTGGTTCGGATAGGCCCATTCATAGACGACTGCATGGCGGGGCGGCGAGTCGCGGGGCTCTACCGGGTCTTGTGTTTCGATCCCGTGTCCCATGCCACGCGATTCCGACCGCTCAAGGCGGTGATCCGCCACCCACATCACGAGCCGATGTACCGGATCGCAACGCGTTACGGACGAGCCATACAAGTCACCGCCTCACACAGCGTCTTCGTGCTCGAGGACGGGGCCGTTCGGCTCAAGAAGGGGAACGAAGTTCGTCGCGGGGATCGCCTGGTCGCGAGCCATCGACTGCCGCGGCCCGAGGGTGCTCCGCGGTCGATCGATCTCCTGCGGACGTTCCACGACGCCGGACTGACATCGGGACTTTATCTGGAAGGCGATGATGTCCGCCGCATCGCAGCGGCGCGTGTGATCGACCGCGTGAAGTCGCCCCAGCAGTGGACGGCTCCTCGGGTTGAGCTTCCCGGGGCCGCCTGGAGTCGGCTGGTCGCGCGCCGCATTCAGATGCTGCGCACCCAGACGGACGTGGCGATGGCCGTCGGCGTCCGGCAACCGATCACCGTCAGCCAGTGGGAGCGTGGCGTCTCGCGACCGATCCTTCCTCACTTCGATTCCTACCTTCGCGCCATCGGTTGGGCGGACGAGCTCGCGTACGAGGTGGTTCCAGCCGGTATCGAGCAGCACATCATTCAACATGAAGACCGCCGCAATGCCCGATGGCAAAAAGTCTCGAACCGGAAGGCATTCGCGGGATTCACCCTGCGGGAGCTGGAACAGCTGGGCCCCGACGTACGACTCGTTCCGCGCGCTCACGAGTCGCGCGGCTTCGCTCGCACGTTGCCGATCACACGCGAGCTGATGTGGTTCCTGGGCTGGTACGTCGCCGAAGGCACAATGAGCGCTCACCAGGTGAGCCTCAATCTCGGCGGCAAGGACGAACGTTTCGTTCCCGAGTTGTGCGAAGCGATCCGCACCTGCTTCGGCGAGACGCCGCGTTGCTATCGCGACCCGGAAAGCGAGGGGCGCAAGCTCTACTTCCACAGTGTGGCGGCAGCGCGGTTGCTCAGGGCGTTGCGCCTTGGGGGCCGTGGGCACGAAAAGCGGATACCGGATCTCGTGTTCAGCGCGAGCGAGGATCTCCAGATGGCGTTCCTCGAAGGCTATTTCCTCGGGGATGGAACCACCTCGGGTCATGGGCCCTGCTTCGTCACGAACGCGGATGATCTCAAGGAAGGCCTGCTCTATCTCTTCGGACAGCTCGGTCTGATCGCGAGCGTGTCGCATCACCAGCGTTCCACTCCTGCCGGTGCGCCGATTCAGACCCGGCGCCCGTACTGGACGTTGACGGTGTGCGGGAAGGATCAGATCGAGCGCTGCCGGGCGATCTGGCGACGTCACGCGAATGCCACGCAGGTCGACGCGTACCTCGCGGGGCCGCGTTCGACGAAGCGGCAGAGGGTGGACATCGGTGCGGACCTCATGGGGCTCGAGGTGCTCGAAGCCACCGAAGTGCCGGGCACCGGCGAATTCGTTTACGACTTCTCCGTCGAGGGCGACGAGAACTTCATCTGCGGATCGGGCGGCCTGTGCGCGCACAACACCGACGCTGACATCGATGGCGCCCACATCCGAACCCTGCTGCTCACGTTCATCTTCCGCGAGCTCAAGCCGCTCGTCGAGCACGGACACGTCTTCATCGCGCAGCCTCCGCTCTACATGGTCAAGAGCGGCAAGGAAGAGATCTATTGCTTCGACGACAAGGAGCGCGACGAGGCGATCGCGCGGCTCGGCAAGAAGAACATCATGGTTCAGCGCTACAAGGGTCTCGGCGAAATGAATCCCGAGCAGCTATGGAAGACGACGATGAATCCGGAGACGCGCACGCTGTTGCGGGTCACGAGCGAAGATGCGGTCGAGGCGGATCGGATCTTCACGATCCTCATGGGTGAGAAAGTCGAGCCGCGGCGCCAGTTCATCGAGGAGAACGCGCTCAACGTGAGAAACCTCGACATCTGATGCGCCTCGCTCTTCGATCGGCTCCGTGGCGGGGGATTGCGCTCGGATTGGCGCTGAGCGCGCTCGAGCCGGCGGTCGCGAGCGGCTTCCCGGCGCCGGAGCTGGTCGGAGATTTCGGAAGAACGCTCGGCGTGCTGGGCGCTCCGGACGAGGGAGGTTTTTCGCTCGCGCTCGCCGCATTGTGGCCGGCGCACTCGCGCGCCAGGTTCGGCGTGATGGCGTTCGCCGACGACCTCGGATCTCGGATCGGCCGGCTCGAAGATCCGAACGACGGCACCGACCTCGGCGCGGTGGAGACCATCCATCGCTGGACATACGGCGGTGGATGGCGAATCGACGTCGGGTTTCCCGGGCGCTGGGGCTGGGACCCGTTCGCGAGCGGCACGTGGGGCGCCTACCGCTTGGAGGACGACCATCGCGGCGAGGTCAGCCGCGCGCTGAGCTCGATCGGGTTCAGCCTCGGGGCCGGGGTCGTGCGGCCGGTCTCGGGTCGGGCCGCGCTCGGCGTCGGGGTTCGCTACCATCGCGTGTTCAACGACGTCGCCGGCCGTTATCTGTCGGTCGCGGCGCAATGGCGATGGGGTGGGAGCAGGGGCGAGTAGCCGGCAGGCGCACGAGGCGCCCGCGGAGTTCGAAGACAAAGGACGGAAGACATGGCCTTGAACGATCGCTCCAAGATCGTCGACATCTCGATCGAATCGGAGATGAAGACCAGCTACATCGACTATTCGATGTCGGTCATCGTCTCGCGTGCGCTCCCCGACATTCGCGACGGGCTCAAGCCGTCGCAGCGCCGCATTCTGGTCGCGATGAACGACCTGAACCTGATGCCGGGCCGCGGCTTTCGCAAGTGCGCGAAGATCGCCGGCGATACGTCGGGCAACTATCATCCCCACGGCGAACAGGTCGTTTACCCAACGTTGGTGCGTCTCGCGCAGAACTGGGTGATGCGCTACCCGCTCGTCGACGGGCAAGGCAACTTCGGCTCAATTGATGGCGACGCACCGGCTGCGATGCGATACACCGAGGCACGCCTGACGGCGATCGCCGCCGAGATTCTCGCGGATCTCGAGAAGAACACGGTCGACTTCCGTCCCAACTACGACGAGACGCGCGAAGAGCCGGTGGTGCTGCCGAGCATCGTGCCGAACCTGCTCATCAACGGATGCTCGGGGATCGCGGTCGGCATGACGACCGAAGTGCCGCCGCACAATCTCGGCGAGATCTGCGACGCGATCGTGCACGTGATCGACCACCCGGAAAGCGCGCCGACCGACATGCTCAAGATCGTCAAGGGGCCGGACTTCCCGACCGGCGGGATCATCTACGGGACGCAAGGCATTCGCGACTGCCATCAGACCGGGCGCGGCCTGATCAAAATGCGCGCGCGCGTTCAGGTGGAAGAGGGCAAGCTCGGGCGGATGAGCCTGGTCGCGACCGAGATTCCGTTCCAGGTCAACAAGGCGGCGCTGCTCGAAAAGATCGCAGACCTTGTCCGCGAAGGAAAAGTCTCCGGCATCAGCGACCTGCGCGACGAGTCGGATCGCGACGGGATGCGGATCGTCATCGAGCTGAAGAAGGACGCGAACCCGAAGGTCGTCCTCAACCAGTTGTTCGTGCACTCGCCCCTGCAGAGCACGTTCGGCGCGATCATGCTGGCCCTGGTCGACAACCGCCCGCGCATCATGAATCTGCGGGAGCTCCTAGATCAGTACGTGATGCAGCGGCAGCAGGTCGTCCGCCGCCGCACCGAGTTCGATCTCGCCGAGGCGGAGAAGCGGGCCCACATCCTCGAAGGCCTGAAGATCGCGCTCGACCATCTCGACGCGGTGATCGCGCTGATCCGCAAATCGGCCGACGTCGAGACAGCCCGCACCGGGCTGATGGCCGACTTCAAGCTCACCGAGATCCAGGCCAACGCGATCCTCGAGATGCGGCTGTCGCGATTGACCGGGTTGGAGCGCAAAAAGGTCGAGCAGGAGTATCTCGAGATCATCCAGTTGATCGAGAAGCTCCGTAGCATCCTGGCCAGCCCGCAGAAGATCCTCGGCATCATCAAGGACGAGGTCGCGCGGCTGAAGGAGAAATACGGAGATCCGCGCCGCACCGAGATCGTCGCCGAGGAAGGCGACATCAGCTTCGAGGACACGATCGAGCAGAAGGACATGGTGATCACGATCTCCCACGCCGGATACATCAAGCGGCAGGAGCTCTCCTCGTACCGCTCGCAACGGCGTGGTGGCAAGGGCGTGATCGGGGCGCGGACGAAGGAAGAGGACTACATCGAGCATCTGTTCGTGGCCGGGACGCACCGGTACCTCTTGTTCCTGACCGACCGCGGCCGTTGCTACTGGCTCAAGGTGCACGAGATCGAACAGGCCGGCCGCACCGCCAGAGGCCGGCCGCTGGTCAATCACCTCGAGGGTTTGTCGCGCGACGAACGGGTGCAGGCGGTCGTGGCGGTGAAGGAGTTCGACGACAAACACTTCCTGGTGTGCGCGACACGCAAGGGTCTGATCAAGAAGACCGTCCTTTCATCCTACGGCAATCCACGGCGCGGCGGCATCAACGCCGTCCTGCTGGAGGAGGGCGACGGGTTGTTCGACGCGATCATCACGGAAGGCACCCAGGACCTGATCCTCGCCAAGAAGAAGGGGCTTGCGATCCGCTTTCACGAGAGCGAGGTGCGCGCCATGGGACGCACCGCCTACGGCGTCAAAGCGGTGACCCTCGACGACGATCAGGATGAGGTCGTGAGCATGCTCGGCGTGAAGCGGCAGGCGACGCTGCTCGCGGTCACCGAGAACGGATACGGCAAGCGCAGCGAAATCTCCGAGTACCGCGCGACGCATCGCGGCGGCAAGGGGATCATCACGATCAAGACCAACGAACGGAACGGCAACGTCGTGGCGGTGAAGGAAGTCGTCGATGGCGACGAGCTGATGATCATCACGCGCCAGGGCCAACTGATCCGCATGCCCGTGAAGGGCATCTCGGTCATTGGCAGGAACACGCAAGGCGTGCGGCTCGTCAACCTGGCGCCGGCGGGTGAAGGTGAGCTTCTGCCCGACGCGGTGGCGGGAGTGACGCGAGTGGTGAGCGAAGAGGACGAAGGCGGCGAGGGTGACGTCGACGGCGGATTGCCCGCCAACGGAGCCGCGCCCCCTGAAGAGAGCGAGCCCGAAGCCTAGGGCGGGCATCGGCCGAGCGTCCGGGTCGGCGCGCGGCGGAGCCTGACCCAGATTGTGAAATGGTTCACAGGAGGGGCGCCGGGAACGGCCGACACCGTCCGGAGCGCCACACGGCGATGTCCCGCATCTCCGAATCAACGGTTCGACGCCTCTCGCACTATTACCGCGTGCTCCAGGAGGTCGAGGCCGAAGGCAAGCGCCTGATCTCGTCGCATCGCCTCGCGGAGCGCGAAGGGATCACCTCGGCGCAGGTGCGCAAGGATCTCTCGTACTTCGGGTCGTTCGGTCGTCGCGGCCTGGGTTACAACGTCTCCCATCTTCGCGACGAGATCTGCGCGATCCTCGGCCTCGACCGGCCGTGGCGCGTCGCACTGGTCGGCGCCGGCAATATCGGAGCGGCGCTGCTCGCCTATCGCGGTTTCTCGTCGCAAGGGTTCAACATCGTCGCGGTGTTCGACCGCGACCCGGCGCGCCTCGGCGCGCGCCTCGGGGACCTCACCGTCCAGGACGTCGCCGATCTGCCGGCGACCGCATCGACCAAAAGTTTCGACATCGGCGTCATCGCCACGCCGATTCGCGCCGCTCAGGACGTGGCCGACGCGCTGGTTGCCGCCGGCGTGCGAGGCATCCTCAATTTCGCGCCCCGCAAGCTGTTCGTTCCCGATCACGTGGCGCTGCGCACCGTGGATATGACGGTGGAGTTCGAGAGCCTTTCGTTCGCACTCACCCAGGCGCAAGGCGCTCGTCGGCGTCGGGCCACGGAGACGCCGCGCGGGCGGGCGCGCTCCTGACCGATCCAGCGGATCCAGGCGAGCGCCATCCCGCCGGGTCTCGCACGCGGGACCTCGACCACGCGCCGGCGACGGATTCAGGCTCCGACCAGGCCGGCGTGTCGGCGATGGTGATCGCCACGTTGCTGTGGGGCGCCACGTTCGTCGTCGTCCGCGACAGCCTGCATGCGTTGTCGCCGGTCTCGCTCGTGTTCGTCCGCTTCGCCGCCGCCGCCGTCCTGTTCGCACCGATGGTGTTGCTGCGGCGCCGCGCAGCGGGTGGTGGTTTGCCGTGGAGGGCGGGCATCGTCACCGGCGTGCTGACGGCCGGGGCGTATCTATTCCAGGCGATAGGACTCACCGAGGTCCGCGCCGGCACGTCCGCGTTCCTGACCAGCACGGGGACGCTGCTGGCCGGCTGGTTTGCCTGGCCGCTCCTCGGACAACGACCCACGCGCGCGCTCGCGGCCGGGATGGCGCTCGCCACGTTCGGATCCGCGCTGCTCGGCGGCCGGCCCGACTGGCGGCTCGGCGCCGGAGACGTGTGGACCCTGATCGGCGCCGCGATGTACGCGCTCCAGATCGTCGGCGTCGCGCGTTGGGGATCGCGCGTCGAGCCGGTCACCCTCGCGGCCTTGCAATGCGTGGTCGTGGCGGTCGTTTTAGCGCCGTTTGCGGCGGCAACGCCGGGAGCGCTCGCCCGTCTGGATGGCGCGGGGTGGGCGCGGCTCGCCTATCTGGCGATCGCCGGCACGATGGTGGCCCCCTGGCTCCAGATCCGCGCCCAGCGCGCGCTCGCACCGGGTCGGATCGGCATGCTGTTCGCCCTCGAGCCCGTGTTCGGCTTGATCATGGCGATGACGCTCGGGGGCGAGCGCTTCGCGCTTCGATGGTGGTGGGGCGCGGCGCTCATCATCGTCGCGGTGGCGTGGGTCGAGTGGCGCGCTTCGCATTCGCCGCCCACGTCTCCTGCACCCAACGCACGCAGCGCGTGAGCGTGTCGCGCGACCGGCGTAAGACGATGGCGCCGCTGCCCGGCACGCGTGCTTCGACGACACGGGAGGCGGCGCGGTCGGCCATCGCATACAGGCTCTCCACGAATCCGACGATGCCGATGTCTTCGGGCGCGGTGACGAAATGGACCGGCAACTTCCGAGTCCCGAGATCGGCTCGCATCGCGCCGCGTCCCACGACGGAGGGGGTGGGGCTCGCGAGTACGAGGATTTCGGCACGCGGGTCGCGCGCAGCGGCTTCGACGGCGATCGGCGCCGCGCCGCCCGAGGCGATCAGCACGTAGCGGGTCGTGTCGATCGGCGCCGCGCTCGCCAGCGCCCGCAATGCGGGTGCGATGTCCCCCGCGCACAGCGACTGCATCAGGTCTTCCCGGCCTCGCCAGGTGGACGGCAAGGGGCAGAACGGACCGACCGAGCGCCCGGCGCCGCGCACGTCCATCAACATCACGGCGAATCCGGAGCGCCGGAACGCGACGGCCAGACTGTCGTAGGCGGCCAGCGTGTCTTCGTGCGCGACCAGCACGATGGCGGCACGCTGTCGTTTGGCGCCCGAGCCGGCGACAACCACCCCGCCGAGCGGGAACCGGTCGACGCCCGAAAAGCGCACGGGCTTGCCGCCGATCTCCTGCACGATCTTCGCGACGCCGCGATCGCGTGCTCCGATCTGGCGATCGATCTCCCGTTCGATGCGGTCCGCAGGGACGTCGCCTTCGAGCGACTTTCGCAGCATGTCCATGACGTCGACGTCCTGCTTGCGCGAGCGAACCGCGAGCGGCAGAAGCCAGCGATAGGCCTGGCGACCGTCACGCCGCGCAAGGCTGACCTGCCCGAGACGGAACCGCCACTCCAGGTCGTGACTCAACAGCGTTTCGAGCGGCTTGAACAGGATCGCGGCGCTGTCCGACTGGCCGGCGAGGTGCGTCGCCCACGCGAGCCAGCCTTGCAGCGGAGCGTTCAACTCGCCGCCGGACGATTCAAGGAGCAATGTGCGCACGTGAGACTGCGCCGCCGGCACGTCCTGGGGACCCTGGCGGCGCAGCAGTGCGGCGACCAGGGCGATGCGTTCGTCGCTGAAGCCGCGCAGATTCACGGCGCGCTCGTAGCACAGGATCGCGCTGTCGCCGTTGCCGCCGCGGTCGTGACTCATGCCCGCGAAGAACCACGCCTCTCCGGCCAAGCCCGACGATCCGGCCGCGACCGAGTCCGCATACGTGAGCAGGCGTGAGCGCAGCGACGCCGGCGTGCCGGGCTCGAGGAGCAGTGCGTCGACGCGCGGGGTCGGCACCAAGGCCCGAGCCGGTGCCGTGGAGAGGAGCAGGAGGACGAACGCGACGGCTGCCTGGCGCATGAAGGACTCCATGAGTTTCAAGGGCTGCTGGCGACGGCCAGGAATTCGCGTTCGAGCGCCGAAGGTCCAGGCGCCGGGGCGCCCCAGGCCGCGCGGTCGAGGATCCGGGCCACCCGACCTCGGTGCAGCATGACGACGCGCTCGCACAAACGCTCGATGGTTTCGGTCACGTGACTCGAGAATAGGATCGCACACCCGCCCTCCGCGAGCGCCCGCAACTCCTCCTTTGCGCTCAAACCCCCGCTCGCGTCGAAGCCTTCGAGGGCCTCGTCGCACAGCAGGACCCGAGGACGATGCAGAACGGCAGCGACGAACGACAGCTTCTTGCGCATGCCGTGCGAGAAACGGTGCACCGGCTCGTCGGTCCGGCCCGCCAGACCGAGCCGGGAGTTCAGGTCCCGGGAGCGGGCACGGGCGTCGCGCGGATCCATCCCGCGCACCGCGGCGACGAACGCCAGGTACTCGTCGGCCGACAACTCCTCGTAGAAGCTCGGCTCTTCGGCCGCATAGCCGAGATGTCGTTTGGCTTCCGTGGGCGATGTCCACAGGTCGACTCCGGCGATCTGCACGGCGCCCTGGTCGGGAGGTTGAAGCCCGGCGGCCGTCCGCAGCAACGTGCTCTTTCCCGCCCCGTTCGCGCCCAACAGGCCGACGACCTCCGAGGGCCGGACCTCGAAGCTCACCTGATCCAGCGCCACCAGCGCACCGTAGCGGCGCGTGAGGCCGTCGATGCGAAGCATCACTCCTCCTCGAGCCGGTCCCAGCGCGTCAGGCGGCGCGCGGAGTGCAGGAGGGCGGAGAGCAGCACGATCCAACCCGCGAGCGGGAACATCACGCTCGTGATGACCGCCAGCGCCAGCGACAGCCCGAGCAACCGCTGGGCGATATCCGCGCGGGGGAACAGCGTGACTCCGTAGTTGACGCCGAGCACCGCGATGCCGAGCACCGCGCCCCCGATCCAGGCCAGGAACAGCCGCAACGCTTCCGGCGACAGCTCGCGTGCCGCGAGCGCGTGCCCGGCGACCAGCACGACGGCTCCAACCACCGCCCACACAACGCGTCCCCACCACACCGGCGCCACGCCGATCGGCAACGCCCGCAAGATGGCGAACGGATCGGAGCCCGCCAACGCCACGAGCCACTCGGCCAGTGTCGCGCCGCTGAGCATGGCGAGCACGAACGCCGCGAAATGCCGGACTTCGATTGAAGCGCGCCCGGCGTGATCTCCCGGCAACCACCAGACCGCCAGCGACAGCGCCGCCAGCGCCACCGCGAGCAGCGCGCTGTGCCGCAGGCGCGAGAGGCGTCCGGTCACCCTCAGGTCCTTGATCCCGATCGCCGCCCAGACCGGCAGGCGCCGCCAGCTCGCCGCCGGCAGTCGCGGCCGTCGCGTTGGCGGCGCGGCCGTGGCCAGCACGCGAAACAGTGGATGCAGGGAGGGACGCGCATCGGCGCCACGTGCCGCGATGCGGAATCCCACCACACACCCGAGCCGGCCCGATTCGAGCAACAGCCACGCAAAGGCCGCCGCGAGCAACACGATCCACCACAGCGGCAGTAGGCCCGCCGCCGCCGCCAGCAACCCGACTCCCGGAACCAGCAACCACAGGGTTTGCGAGCGGGAGTTCCACGCCAGATGCCGTCCGAGCGCTCCCGGGTCGAGCGGCAGCGCCAGCCACGACGGTCCACTGGGCGCGCGCCGGAGCGCGTGCGCGTGACGCGCCGCGACCAGTCCTGCGCCCAAGGCCGCAAGCCCGACCCAGGCGGCGGAGAGCGCCGCCGCGACCGCCGGCGCGCCGTAGTGGCGGCGCAACCCGTCGAGCGGAATGCGGACCTGCCAGAACAGGAAGCCGCCGAGCAGAAGCGCCAGCAACGCCAGCTCGACGCGGAGGCGCGGATCCAAGAGCTCGAGTCGGCGCCGCGTCAGTCGGCGCTCCAAAGCCCGAAAGGCGGGCGCATGCGGAAGGAGGGTCGCAGGCATCGGCGAAGCCCTGGATTCTAGCGGACGGCGTCCTACCCGCAAGCTGGCCACACGAGCGCGAACACGACGACCTCGCCGACGCCGGCTTTGCGTGCCGCTCTCATGGGTGGCACCATGATTCACGCATGCCTGCGCGCCCTGCCGTGGTTCATTCGCACGACTATTGGTGCGACATCGGGGCGCACGTGTTCCCGATGGAGAAGTTCCGGCGCGTGCGCGAAGAGCTCGTGGCGTCGGGGGACCTCGAAGACGCCGAAGTCCTGGCGCCCGCTCCGGCGTCGCGCGACGACCTGCTGCTGGTGCACACGCCCGAGTACCTCGACGACCTCGAGCAGCTCCGCTGGACGCGACGCACCGCTTGCTCCGAGCTGCCGCTCACCGCCGAGATCGTGCGCTCCTACCGGCTCGCCGCCGGCGGGACCACCCTCGCCGCCCGCGAAGCGCTGGCGCGCGGCGCCGGAATCAACCTCGGCGGCGGGTTCCATCATGCCTTCGCCGACCTGGCGTCCGGGTTCTGCTATCTCAACGACCTCGCGGTTGCGATTCGCGTCCTGCAGCGCGACGGCTGCATCGCTCGCGCCGCAGTCGTCGACTGTGATCTGCACCAGGGCAACGGCACCGCGCATCTGTTCGGCGAGGATCCACGCGTCTTCACGTTCTCGATCCACCAGGAGCACCTGTATCCGATCAAGGAGCGCAGCGACCTCGACATCGGTCTGGAGAACGGCGCGGACGACGCGCAGTTCATCGGCCGGCTCGCCGCGGGGCTGGAGCAGGTCTGGGCGCACCAGCCCGAGATCGTGCTCTATCAAGCCGGTGCCGACCCGTATCAGGACGATCAGCTCGGCGCGCTCCGCCTCACCTTCGCGGGCCTCGAGGAGCGCGATCGCCTGGTGCTCGAGGGCTGCGCGGCGCGCGGCATTCCGGCGGTCGTGACGCTCGGCGGCGGTTACGCGCGTCAAGTGGCCGACACGGTGCGGATCCACGCGCAGACCTGCCGGCTGGGATTGCGGCTGGGGTTCGATCGCAAGGTCGCGCGTTCGTGATCCGCACATGCGCCTCCGCGGCTCATGAAACTTCTCGACCGCAAGAAAGCGCGGCCGAACCCCAAGGCCCGGACGGCCGAACGCGGGCTGGAAGGGCCCACGCCGGGATTCGGCCAGCGCAGTTCCGTGCCCACCGGACCGCAGCGCGCAGAATCCAGGTGACACGCACTCGAAATCCGTCTTGGAGAGGGGGCCACCTGGCTCCCGACCGTGTCGCTCGCTGGCGCAGAGACTCGACCGGCAGGAGGACCATATCGGAGGGGGGGCCCCCGACTTGGCGCGCGAGAGGGATGCACTTCGGGCCGGTGCATCGAGCGCCGTGCAGCTCCCACGTCACGCGGCCCCTGGCTGTCGCGGCGGCTCACCTCGCTCGTGAACTCCGCCGAAACCGATTCGGGGCGACATCGTGCAGCGAACGACGTCTGACGCGGGATGGAAAGCTCCCTGCCAAGGAGTTCTCTCCCGCCCTAGCTGCATTTCGAGTCTGTGCCCGGGTGTGGCACCTGTCAAGCCGTGATCTCGAAACGACGATAAAACGCGCGATCACGAGCCGCTCAGCGGTCGGGTAGCGGCCTCATCGGCTTCGTGCCCTCGCTCTTCGCGGCCCCGACGAGCTCGAGCGACACGTCGTCCCAGTAGAGACGGCCGCGCACCGGCGCGTCGTAGAGGAACCACGCCCAGACCTGATAGGTGCGTGGCGGCACGTCGAACTCGTGGGTGATGGCGGTCCAGTCGACCGTGCCACCGATCTCGCGCGGCGTGCTCTCGCGCACGTCACCGGATGCGGTGCTGGCGTAGACGATGATGTAGGCGACCCCCGCGAGACTGTCGGTCTTGACGTTGCCGCGCACGCGCATGCGTTTTCCGGCCAGGCTGCGATTCGAGATCACCTGACAGACGCCGGTGCGCGCTTCGACCATGCCCTCCGAGCCGCTCTCGAATCGCACCGAAGCGGCGCCCGATCGCGCCACCGAGGTGTCGCGCGCGATCGTCATACCCTCGTAGGGAGGCATCGAGTACTCCCACCCATCGCCGTCGTCTTCGAATCCCGGATCGGCGAGCAGATTGACGCCGGTCGCGACCGGATCCGGAGGGCGCGCGGGCTCCAGGGTCAGCGACGCGTCGTCGAACATGACCTGCCCGGTCCCAAACAGGCCCGCGCGCAGGTAGACGATGTTGGCGCGCGGAGGGCAGAACACGCGCACTTCCCTTCGTGTCCACTCGGTCTCGGTCTCGGAGAAGTACTCGCGTTTCCAGCCCAGGTTCTGGAACGGATCGTCGAGCTTGCTGATCCCCATGCGCTCAGATGCGGCCTCGCGCTCGATGCCCCAGTGGCGCGCCATCTTCTCGATCGTGTCACGGTAGGCTTGGACCAGGAGGTAGCCGCGACCCTGGACGCCGGTGCTGCGCGTCCAGACCGAGAACACCAGATCCTTGCCCCAGGCTTCCTGGCCGACGACCAGGATCTGGCTCCAGTTGTGCCACATCGGGATGCGGTTGCTGACGTTGGCGACGCTGACGGCGTACCGCCCACCGTGGACCGCGACGGTGTCGCGACCGAAGAATACCGTCGGCAAGCCAGACTGAAACGTGTCCCAGGCCGCGGGCATCCAGGGATGAGAGCGTGCCGTCTCGAAGCCGGGATTGAGCAGGAGATTCTTGGCGGGGGCGGCAGCGGCCGGAGCGCCGAGAGCGGCGAGCAACAAGCCGGTTCCCAGCGCCGCGTGCCACGCGGTGCGCGAGCGAAGCATTCAGATCGTCCTTTCGGGGAGCATGCAAAGCCCCGGCAGGCGCCGGGGTCGGCCGAAGAGTATCCGTAGCGTCTGTCGCGACGGTCAAGGTCTTTCTCCCCAGGTTGCGGTTGTGCAAAGTCGTCGCTACATTCGGCGGCCCGCTTCCCCTCACGGCCGATCATGGTCCGGAGGCTTCGGTGTCCGATTGGTTCTTCACCTCCGACCTCCATGGACAGGGCGCGCTCTACGAGCAACTGGTGGCTCACGTCGCCACGCGACGGCCGCGCGCGGTTCTGATCGGCGGCGACCTCGCCCCGCATGCGGGAGGCGCCGAAGGCGTCGTGACCCAACGCGTGTTCCTGCAGGGATTCCTGGTCGAGTTTGCGCGCCGCTTGAAAGAAGGATCGCCGGCGACCGACCTGCTCCTGATGATGGGGAACGACGACTGGGCCGCCAACATCGACTGCCTCGAACGGCACGAAGGGACGCTGTGGCGGACGCTGCACGGCCGGTCGCTGGAGGTCGACGGTTTCAAGGTCGCCGGGCTCTCGTGGGTGCCGATCACGCCGTTCGGGATCAAGGATTGGGAACGGTGGGAAGACGGCGACACGGAAACGCCTGCACGCCTCGACGGTTGGGTGAGCCGTGACGGACGCATCGAGCCGCATCGCTTCGATCCGGAGCAGCGCCGGCCGACGATCGCCGAGGCGCTGGACGAGCTGCCCGACGCCGCGGCGATCGAGGTGCTGGTCGCGCACTCGCCGCCGCGCGATACGGTGTGCGACATGCTCGGGTCCGGCGCCCACGTGGGCTCGCGAGCGATCCGGCGCTTCGTCGAGCGACACCAACCGCGGCTGGTGCTGGCCGGGCACATTCACGAATCGCCGCGCGTTTCGGCGGCGTACCGTGATCGGATCGGCGTGACGACGGTGGTCAACCCGGGACAGTTCGGCACGCCGCGCCTGTGTGGGGTTTGGTTCGACCCGCGTCATGCGTCGGAGACGTTGCGACACACCGTGTTCGGCTGAGAGCCGCCGGTAATCGTCAGCGCACGAAAGACGGCCTGCGTTGTTGCCGATCACGAGGGCATGCTAGAGTTTTCCGTCACTGACTCCCCCTACCCCGACGTCGAGGCATTCCCGTGCGGCGGATGCTCCACTTCCTCTTCTTGATTCTTGCGTTCCCCGTCCTGCTCCCGGTCGCCGAGGCCGGTGCTGCGGGGTCCGGGATCGCCTGGCGCGGATGGGATGCCGCGCTCCGCGAGGCCAAGTCGAAGGGCCGCCCGGTGCTGGTCGACGTCTACACGAACTGGTGCGGCTGGTGCCGCCGTATGGACCGGGACGTGTATGAGCGCGCCGACGTCCGCGCTTATCTCGACGCCCACTTCGTGTCGGTCAAGC
Organism: Candidatus Limnocylindria bacterium; assembly: GCA_035632955.1. GTDB lineage: Bacteria > Eisenbacteria > RBG-16-71-46 > RBG-16-71-46 > RBG-16-71-46 > DASQFU01. The sequence continues at coordinate 6,368 of DASQFU010000119.1, read as the reverse complement.
TCAACGCCGAAGCCGCGGATCCCGCGCGTTACGAAGGCAAAGCGCACACGTCGCGCTCCCTGGCCTCGCGCTTTCGTGTCACCGGCTATCCGACCACCGTCTTCCTGAGCGCCTCCGGCGGCCATCTGGTCAATGTGCCGGGCTACATTCCTCCCCAGCGGTTCCTGCTGCTCCTCCGCTTCATCGGCGACGGTCATTACGATCGCGGCGAGAGTTTCCAGGACTTCGAGAGAGCCTCGGGCGGCGGACTGTAGAGACGCGGGTCGGGGTGGCGCTCCTCGCCGGGCAGCACGTGCTGGTGGTCGATAGCGAGACCACCGGATTCGATCCGAACTACGGCCACCGGCTGATCGAGGTGGCAACCGTGTCGATCGTCGAGGGTGCGCTCGGGGAGCACTGGTCCTCTCTCGTCCGGCCGGGTCGATCGATTCCGTCCGATGCCACCGCGGTGCATGGACTGAGCGATGCCGAGCTCCGCGAAGCGCCCGCGCCCGACGTCGTGGCGGCCGAGCTGCGGCGGCGCTGCGACGATCGCGTGCTGGTGTTCCACAACGTCGGGTTCGATCTGCCGTTCCTGACTGCCTTGCTGCGCGAGACCGGCCAACCGCGGCTGCTGAACCCGATCGTGGACACGCTCGGATTGTCCCGAGAGCTCGAAGAGGCGGGCGGGCATTCGCTCGAGATCCTGGCGGCTCGCCTCGAGCTGCCGCCGCCGAGCTTTCATCGGGCGCTTCCCGATGCCGTGACGACGGCGCACGTGTTCCTGGCGCTGGCGGCGCGCTGGGAAGCGCGTGGAGTTCGCTCGCTGGCCGAGCTGGCGGCGCTGAGCCAGGATGCCTTGCGGTCCGGATGACGCGGCCACGGTGGATCTGGGCGCTGGGTCGCGCTTGACAGTGCGTGCGTCGGGCCAATAATCAACGGCTTTGCGCGTCCGGAATGCGGTCGCACGGTCGCGAGGAGGATTCATGACGACGATGGTCACGCCGGACGTAGGGCAGCAGGCACCGGACTTCAGGCTCAGAGGTCCGGACGGCGTCACGTTCCTGCTTTCGGAGTACCTTGGAAATAAGCACGTGGTGCTGGTGTTCTATCCGCTCGCGTTCTCGCCAGTGTGCTCGCATCAGCTCCCCGCGATTCAGAAGGAGCTGGCTCGTTTCGGCGAGCTCGACGCGCAGGTGCTGGGAATCAGCGTCGACAGTCATTACGCCAACCAGGCGTTCGCCAAGCAGCTCGGGGTCGAGTTCCCGTTGCTGTCCGATTTCAAGCGCGATGTGAGCGCGGCCTACGGAGTGCTGAACCCCGAGACGCAGTGTTCGGGACGGGCAGTGTTCGTCGTCGACAAGCGCGGACGCATCGCCTACAAGGACGTGAGCCCGCCGGCGGACCAGAAACAAATTCCCAGCAACCAACGAGTCCTCCAAGCTCTGCAGGAGCTTCAAGGCTGACGGCGCAGCGCCAATCGTCTGCCTGATGGCGCGCCGCCGTCGCCACCGATCGCTCCTCGACGCACGCAGGAATCCATGCCGGTGCAGCCGACGGTCCTGGTCGTGGACCGAGAGAGCGACGAAACCCGCGCGCTGATCGCGTTCATGCGCGCTCACGACTTCACGGTCGTCTGGACGCGCGACGGAGAAGCGGCGTTCCACGCGCTCGACGAGACGCGCGTCGATTGCCTCGTCACCGAGCTCCAGGTCCACCGCGTCGACGGGATGAACGTGCTCCGCCACGCACGGGAGCGGAATCCCGACGTGTGCGCGGTCGTGGTCACCGAGGGTGCTGGGATCGAGATGGCGGTCGAGGCGATGCGTCAGGGCGCCTACGATTTCCAGGTCAAGCCGCTCAACCTCGACAAGCTGCTCGCGGTGCTGCATCGCGGGATCTCCGATCAGCAGCTCGCGCGGCGGGCCGCTGAAATGGCGGGACGCCTCGACCGCCGTCTCGGGATCGAGCGGCTGACGGGGAGATCGCGAGCCATCACGCGCGTGTTCGAGCAGATCCGACACCTCGCCTCGGCGCGCGCCACGGTTTTGATCGAAGGGGAGGGCGGGACCGGCAAGGGGATGGTGGCTCAGGCCATCCACCACAACAGCCCGCGGCGTGAAGAGCGTTTCGTGTGGGTCGACTGCAGCGTGCTCACCGAGGCGGTCGTCGAGGCCGAGCTGTTCGGAATCGAAGACGAAGCGTTCGCAGGGGCGGCCGGCGTGCAACGCGGCCGATTCGAGCTGGCCGACGGCGGCACGCTGTTCCTGGAAGAAATCGGCGCCACGCCGCCCCCGGTCCAGGTGAAGCTGCTGCGGGTATTGCAAGACCGCGAGCTCGAGCGCGTCGGCGGAGCCGAGACGCTCAAGGTGGACGTGCGCTTGATCGCAGCCACCAGCGGAAACCTGGCCGCCGAGGTTCGGGCTGGCCGTTTCCGCGAGGATCTGTATCAGCGGTTGAGCGTGATCCGGATCGCCATGCCCGCGCTGCGCGAGCGCCGGGAGGACATCCCGCTCCTGGTCGATACGTTCATCCGCGAGTTCAATCGCGAGCACGGCCGCAAGGTGACAGGCATCTCGCGCGGGGTTGCCGAGCGTCTCGCGGGTTGCGAGTGGCCGGGTAACGTGCGGGAGCTCCGCAACACGGTCGAGGGCATGGTCGTATCGGCCCGAGGCCGGCGCCCCCTGGATGTCTCCGACCTGCCCGCAAGGTTGCGCGCAGCCGGCGACTCGGGAGAGAAGCTGGACGCGAGCGTGGGCATGAGGGTCGAGGAGCTGGAACAGCAACTCATCGCCGCGACGCTACGTCACACCGGATACGACAAGCCGCGCACCGCCGCGATGCTCGGCATTGGGTTGCGGACGCTGTATCGGAAGATCAAGCAGTTCGGCCTCGTCTGAGGGCAGGCGCCACCGGTATTCACCGTTCGACGCGCAGGTCGACGGAAGCGGGGCTAAGCCCGGGCCGGCGCGCGGCCGATAACTCGCGGGACCCCCTGTTCCGAGGAGAGCCCGATGTCCGAACCGCAACCCACCGAGCCTGCAGACGGATCTGTGAAGCCCGCGGAGGGCGAGCGACCGGCGTGGCTCGTCGGCGCCGAAGAAGGCGTCGAAGCCGAGCTGAGCCGGGCCCCCGTCTCGGAGGAAGCGGTCGAGCTAAAGCGTCCTCAAGCGAGTCTCGAAGAGCCCGCCTCTCGACCCGAACGGCCGCGGCCGCGGATGGTTCGGCCCGATGGCTCCGAACCGTCGCCAGCCGGCGAAGCGAGCCAGGCCAAGGTCGTGCCCTGGAAAGCGGCAGGGAGCAGCGTGCCGCGACTCCGATCCGCCGCGGCGTCCGATGCCGACACGACCGGCGCGGAGCTCAGCCGGCGGGTTGGAGGCGTCCACTCGGACGAGGAATCGTTCGCTGCGGATTTCCCGATGCCTGCTCGCGACGATTCCGCTTCAGCCGAGCAGCAAGGCGAGACTGCTGCCGCCGCGAACGCCACGCGGGGCCGGGCGCTCGACGGGCTCCCGGAGCCGTGGTGGCTGATCGCCATCGAGCGGCTCGCGACCGATCGGTGGATTCAGCTCGGGATCGGCGCAGGGCTGGCCGTCATCATCGCGCTGGTCGTGTTCTGGCCGCGAAGTGAGACGGGGATCTCGCTCTCAGAGCTCAAGCGGTACCCCGAGCGCTTCGAAGGTCAGAGCATCCGCATCCAGGGCCGGGTCGGGGACGTGTTCGCCGTCGGTCAGGGGCACGCCTTCCATCTGCATCAGGGACGCGACACGGTCGTCGTCTACACCCGCACCCGGATCCCGGCAGCTCGCGAGAAAGTGTCGGTCGTCGGCTCGGTGAGCACCGGCTATCTCGACGGTATTGCCCGCATCGCGGTGTTCGAGACGCCCTAAGATCGGGTCGTTTCCGCTGCGCGCAGTCGCCTGCAATTACCCCGGGACCGACCTCCCTGTTTCCGCCGCCATCCTGCTTGGCGCCGCTGCTCTCGAGCGCCAATCGCTCCATGCCATTTGGGCAAATCAACGCGGAAAAGCATCGTGAATCGGCCGACAAACGACTGCAAGAGAGCTGGTTATAAGACAGCTTGCGCCTCGGCTGGCTCCTGACTTATGTTCTGAGTGCCTGAAGGCGAGCCGGGCCACAACGCAACCCCGGCCCGTGAGTGCCTCGCCTCGGAGCCAATCGTCATGAACGCGCCCACACGTGGGGCGCAGCAAGGAGGAGCAGCATGAACGTCCGGCCTCTTGCCGATCGTATCCTGGTTCGCCGTGTCGAGGAGCAGGAGATGAAGCGCGGCGGAATCATCATCCCCGACACCGCCAAGGAGAAGCCTCAGGAGGGCGAAGTCATAGCCGTAGGGCCAGGCCGCGTCACGGAAGATGGAAAGCGCGTCACCATGGAAGTCAAGAAGGGCGACCGCATCCTGATCGGGAAGTACAGCGGCACCGACGTCAAGATCGACGGCACCGAGTACATCATCCTCCGCGAGGACGACGTGTTGGGAATCCTGTCGGACACGAAGTGACAAGTCTCCTCGGGGACGGCGCCAGCCGCCGCGCCCGCGAGGATCGCAATCCATAAGGAGGCAACATGGCAGCCAAGCAGTTGCTCTTCAGCGAGCAGGCCCGGCAGGCCATCCTCGAGGGCGTCGAGATCCTGGCCAAAGCGGTCAAGGTGACCCTCGGGCCGCGGGGCCGCAATGTCGTGCTGGACAAGAAGTGGGGCTCACCGACCGTTACCAAGGACGGCGTCACGGTGGCCAAGGAGATCGAGCTCGACGAGCCCTACCACAACATGGGCGCGCAAATGGTGCGCGAGGTCGCGTCCAAGACCTCGGATGTCGCCGGTGACGGCACGACCACCGCCACCGTGCTGGCGGAGGCAATCTTCCGCGAGGGGATCAAGAACGTGACCGCGGGCGCGGCACCGATGGCGATCAAGCGCGGCATCGAGCGCGCCGTCGAGGTGGTCGTCGCCGAGCTGAAGAAGCTCAGCCGCGACGTCAAGGAGAACAAGGAGATCGAGCAGGTCGCGACCATCTCCGCGAACTCCGACAGCTTCATCGGCAAGAAGATCGCCGAAGCGATGGACAAGGTGGGCAAGGACGGCACCATCACCGTCGAAGAGGCCCGCTCGGTCGACACCACGTTGGACGTGGTGGAAGGCATGCAGTTCGACAAGGGCTACATCTCACCGTACTTCGTGACCGAGAAGGAAGGCATGGAAGCGGCGCTGGAGGATGCCTACATCCTTCTGTACGAGAAGAAGCTCTCGAATATGAAGGATCTGCTGCCGATCCTCGAGAAGATCGCGCAGCGCGGCAAGCCAATGCTCATCATCGCCGAGGACGTCGAGGGCGAAGCTCTTGCCACTCTGGTCGTCAACAAGCTACGCGGCACGCTCGCCGTGTGCGCGGTCAAGGCGCCCGGCTTCGGTGACCGCCGCAAGGCCATGATGGAGGACATCGCGGTGTTGACCGGCGGCAAGGTCATTACCGAGGACCTCGGCATCAAGCTCGAGAACGTGAAGATCGAGGATCTGGGCCGCGCCAAGCGGATCGTCGTCGACAAGGAGAACACCACGCTGGTCGAGGGCGCCGGCAAGAAGGCGGACATCCAGGGCCGGATCGGGCAGATCAAGAAGGAGATCGAAGACACGACCTCCGACTACGACAGCGAGAAGCTGCAGGAGCGGCTGGCGAAGCTCGCCGGCGGCGTTGCGGTGATCAATGTCGGCGCGGCGACCGAGACCGAGATGAAGGAGAAGAAGGCTCGCGTCGAGGATGCACTGCACGCGACGCGTGCCGCGGTCGAAGAGGGTATCGTGCCGGGTGGCGGCGTGGCCTACATCCGCAGCCTCAAGGCGCTGGACAAGCTCAGCGAGGAGCTGGAAGGCGACGTCAAGGTCGGCGTCAGCATCATTCGCCGGGCGCTCGAGCAGCCGTTGCGGACGCTGTGCGAGAACGCCGGCGTCGAAGGCTCGCTGGTGGTTGAGCAGGTGAAGAAGGAGACCAAGTACCGAGGCTACGACGTCGACAAGGAAGTGTACGTCGACATGTTCGAAGCCGGGATCATCGACCCGACCAAGGTCGCGCGCACGGCGCTGCAGAACGCGGCGAGCGTGGCGAGCCTGTTGCTGACCACCGAAGCGCTGGTGACCGAGGTGCCCGACAGGAAGAAGGCGCCGGCGGCTCCGGGCGGCGGCGGATACGGCGGCGAGGACTTCTAGTCCGAGCGCTGCAGCGTCACACCGCGACGGGCCGGAGGGAACCATCTTCCGGCCCTTCGTGCGTCTACGCGCGTGTGCCACCAGCCCATCACCCCGCGTCACGAAGACCTTCCTGCGCGGGTCGTCAAGTCGGGGTCAACGGCGGCGCGGAGCGTATGAATCGC
>DASQFU010000118.1:0-2490 GCA_035632955.1 Candidatus Limnocylindria bacterium | reverse complement strand
GACGGATTTCATCCCGTTGGGATGACGTCAGGGGACGATGGGGACGAAACGATGTCCCGGTCCAACTACCGAGAGGCGGCGGTGTGGACTCGGTTCAACGCAACGGCCGGGCCGCTGGAAGGAGAGTCCGATGAACGAGCCCGCGGCGGGTGGGAGCCGGCTGTTTTCGATCTCGGCAGGGGGCGAGTTCGGCGCCGGGTCGGGATCGTCGGCACCGGCCTGGGCGCGCTTGCGGCGCTCCTGTCGAGCCCGCGCCGCCCGCTTTCGTCGGCGCGCGTCTTGTTCATCAACGCGCAGGTTGTCCACCGGCTGGCCACCCGCGCTGACCACTAGGCGCGAACCACCTGACGGCGTCTTCGAGGCAGTGCAACTGCCTCCGCGCCGTGATCGCCGCCTGGACATCGCTGCTCAAGAAGGAACGACCGTATGAGCCGGCGACTGGCGGCGCTCGTCGCGCTGGTGGTTGGAGCGGCCACGATCATCCTGGCTGTCGCTGTGGCGGTCAACGAGTTTCCGCGCGGCCTGGTGCTGCTGGGCTGCGTCGTGGTCGCCGCCGCGGCCGCCTGGTACGGCGTGCTGCGGCGAGGCATCTCACGCATCGCGGGGCTGACCGTCGCCGCGCTGGCGCTCGCCGGTGCGGTAGGTCTGCTCATCGCGGGCGGGACCCGATTCGCTGACCTGCTGGTGCTCGTGGGCCTCCTGGTAGCACTTGCCGCGGCGCGTGCCACGCTGGGCGTGCACGTGGACCTGCCTGGCGCGTCGGCGCCGCGCCAGGCGGTGCTGTTCTTCAATCCGCGCTCCGGGGGCGGCAAGGCGGAGCGATTCAAGCTGGCCGCCGAGGCGCGCCAGCGCGGGATCGAGCCGATCGAGCTCAAGCCGGGCGAGGACCTCGAGACGCTCGTCCGTGGCGCGGTGGATCGCGGCGCCGACGCGCTCGCGATGGCGGGCGGTGACGGCTCGCAGGCGATCGTCGCGGCGATCGCCGCCGAAGTGGGGCTGCCCTACGCGTGTGTGCCCGCCGGCACGCGCAACCACTTCGCGCTCGACCTCGGCGTGGATCGCGACGACGTCGTCGGCGCGCTCGACGCGTTCGTCGACGGCGGTGAGCGCGTCGTGGACTTGGCCGAGGTCAACGGGCGCGTGTTCGTGAACAACGTCTCGCTCGGGCTCTACGCCGAGGCCGTCCAGCACAGCGAATATCGCGACGCCAAACTGCGCACGCTGCTCGACACCGTGCCTGATGTGCTCGGCGACGAGGGCGGCGGGAAGCTCGACCTGCGCTGGACGGGGCCGGGCGGGCACGCGCACCATTCGGGTGCCATGGTGCTGGTCTCCAACAACCGCTACCGGCTCGGCCGGGCGATCGGCTCGGGCACGCGCCCGCGGATCGACGACGGCCTGCTGGGGATGACCGTCGTCGGGCAGCCCTCGGGTCGCGGCGACAGCGGCCGGGGGCTGCAGCGCCCGTTGCGCGAGTGGTCGGCGCCGACGTTCGAGGTCGACGCCGACCGGCCGGTCGCCGCCGGGATCGACGGCGAAGCGCTGATGCTCAACCCGCCGCTGATTTTTCGCATCCGGCCGGGCGTCCTGCGCGTGCGCATCGCGCCCCAGCACCCGGGCTCCTCACCCTCGGCGAGCGTTCCCGAAGGCATGTGGGCCGGCGTGCTCGAACTGGCGCGAATCGCCTTCGGAAGCGAACCCTTGGCACCCACCCGACCCACGACGAAGGAGAGCTGATGGACATCTTCGAGGTAGAGCAGAAGGAGACCGTGACCCGAAAGGAGGTCGCGACCCGCCTCCGGAGGCTCGCCAACATGCTCGGCGGCAGCGACGACATCAAGTTCGAGCGGGGCGGCATGCACTTCAACGTGCACGTGCCCGACGAGGTCAAGCTCAAGGTCGAGCTCGAAGTGGAAAGCGACAAGCGCGAGCTCGAGATCGAGCTGACCTGGTGACATGCCGGCTCCGCCGCGGCCGGCGGACCGGATTCCCTCCCTGCCGGATCTCGTCCCTATGGGTGATGTGCGCGATCGTGCCGCGCGACCTGTAGCGGTGAGCGGAGGTGCTGAGGGCAGCGACGCGGCGAGGAGTAGGGCGGCCGCAGTATCGACCGGCGTTCTACGCGTCGACGTCCTCTGCGAGCCACGTTTTCGCGGCTGCGAGCTCGCGCACGTGGAAACCTCTGGCCTTTCCGGGAAGCAGGAACGACAGTCCGCGCAGCGCCGGGCGCATCCAGTCCTCGTCGCTGACCACGGCGACCCGCTCGAATGACGTGGCGTGGCGCGCGCGAAAGCCGGTGTCGGCTTTCATCGCGTCACCCTCGACCTCTCGCGCCTCCGGCCCGAGCAGGTACAGGAGCCGGAGCTTGCGTCCGTCGGCAATCTCGTCGCGCAGCACCGGCTCGACCGCCCGCTCCCAGTCGTCGTCCTCGACCTCGCCGATGGCCTCGAAGCCGATCGTGCCAGCCGGCATGTCGGTCATACGTCGCAA
>DASQFU010000117.1:0-6195 GCA_035632955.1 Candidatus Limnocylindria bacterium | reverse complement strand
CGAGATTCGAGATGTCGTAAACCGCGAGCTTCTTGCCCGGCACCTCGTCGGTCACGTACAGGTAGTTGCCGGTGGCGTCCGGCCACGCGTTGTGGGTGTAGGCGCCGGGCGTCACCCAGCTCGCGATCTCGAACGGCGCGCTCGGGTTGGTGAAGTCCAGCACGCGCTGCCGCCCCGAGTTGATCGACGAGGCGTAGAGGCGATTGCCGACCGGCACGCTGTCGTGCACGTACAGGTCGACCGGCACGGGAGGAGGCACGCCCGCCGGCCAGGTCGCCAGCTCGGCCGGGGCCTCCGGGTTCGCGAGCGAGAGGATGCGGACACCGGTCTGCTCGCCGGCGCTGTTGCGGGTGCCGTTGCAGATCAGGAGCGCGCGTGCCGGATCGACCGAGACGGTGTGCGAGCGGACGAAGTTTGTGGCGTAGGTTCCGACCAGGATTGGGCTCTCGGGGTTCGTCATGCGCACGATCTGAACGCCCTCGCCCGCTCCGCCACCCTCGGTGACGAGGTAGATCCAGGTCTGATAGGACTTCATCTCGCGCCAGATCGACGGCGGGCCGGCGATGAACGCGACACGATAGGGCGCAGACGGGTTCGTGACGTTGTAGATCGCGGTGCCGGAGTAAACGCCGATCACCGCGTACTCGCTCCCGTCGGTGTGCACGTAGGACCAGCACGCCGAGTAGTTCTGGTTCGCCAGGCCCATGCCCGCGTACTCGTTCATGTTGGCCATGAACGTGACGTTCCGCGCCGCTGGCTGGGCGCTCGCCGGTCCGAGCGGGACGGCGAGCGTCAGACAAGCGACGAGGGCGGGCGATAGCAGTCGCATCGAGTCACTCTCCGGGTCCGCGTGGCTTCGATGGTTCGATGATAGCCCTGGCCCGAATGGCTCTGCTACATTTCGCGCTCGCCCACCTTGGACTCCGGCGCGTGACGTCCGGAGCGCCGTCCCGGGACGACGTTTGCGGCGCGGGAAGGTCGGCGCGAAGCTCCCCACTTGGCCGCGGAGGAACGAACTCGATGCAGGCAATCGCATTGAGAGCCAGGGCGAGGCTTGGCTTGGCGGCATTGCTGGCTGGTGTGGCGCTCTCGAGCTGTGAACCAGACCCGACCACCGCACCCGGCGATGCCGGAGGCAGCCGGCTGCTGCTGTTGGTCAGCGACCGCAACCAGAGCGCCGGCCAGTTCGACATCTACCTCTACGACCTCGACAACCTCGGATTCCGTCAGATCTCCGGCATCAACGCCGTCAACGCCGCCGACCTCAACCCCACCCTCTCCCCCGAGGGACGTTTCATCGCGTTCCAGAGCACGCGGGTGGGCGGCGTGGGGGGCAGCGACATCTATCTCTACGATCGCGCGATCTTCAACTACACGCCGTTGCCCGGCATCAACACGACGGCGGACGAGACCGAGCCGTTCTTCGCCTACAACGGCCGCTACCTCGCGTTCACGCAGATCGAGCGCAACTTCAAGCAGGTGCGGCTGCTCGACGGCCTGCCGGACACGCTGATCGATCTATCGGGGCTCAACACGTCGACCTCGAACAACTCGGCGCCCTCGCCGAACAACGACGCGCTGCGGATCGCGTTCGTCTCCGATCGCAATGGCAACGACGACGTGTTCGTCTACGACTCGGCGGGTGACAGTCTCCTCGCTTTGCCCGATCTGATTTCGCCGGCCACCGACACCGAGCCGTGGATCACGCCCGATGGGCGCTTTCTGTGCTTCGCTTCCGATCGCGCGGGAGGCGCCGGCGGGTTCGATCTCTATCTCTACGATATGGTCGCGCTCTCGTTCGTGACACTGGCTCCCGCGCTCAACACCGCCCAGACCGAGCGCAACCCGAGCCTGAGCAACGACGGCGTGGTGATCGTCTTCGAGTCGGACCGCACGGGCAGCGTCAACAACTCGATGGACCTCTGGAATCACGACCGCAACACCGGCGCGATCGGCCAGGCCCCGGGCGAGAGCAGCAGCGCCGCCGACCTGCAGCCGTCCCTGCATTGGCCGTGAGGTTGCGGCCAGCGCGACCCGCACCGACCCGTGCAGTGGGCATCTCGGAGCCGCGATAGCGCACCAGCGCGACCCGCGCCGGCGCTACTTCTTGAACGGCCGGACGGGCGGAGACTGCTCGGGGCCGACGCGGCCAGTCTGGATGTCGGCGGCGAAGTAGTTCTCGCCGATCACCGGCGAACCGGCCATGCGGCGCAGGATCGCGATCTGCCCGACGTGAGTCAGCGCATCGGCGATCGGCCCCTGAAGCAGGCGCGTCGTCTCCGCGTGCAGCGGAGCGTCCGAAGCCACGTAGGCATCCAGCGAAGCGATCGCCGCATGAAAGCGCGCGGCTTCGTCGCTCCATCCGCCCGGCTTCGCGTTGTTCCAGGTTTCCTTGCCGCGCGCCATCGACAGCGCCCAGTCCATCAGATCGGAGATGTGGGCGAGGATGTGGAGCGGCGTCCTGCCGTTGCCGGTGTCATGGGCCGCGAACGACTCGGGTGCATTTCGCAAGAGCTTGCCGCAACGGTACGCGAGGACGGCGAGGGAATGTCGTAGCAGCGCGCGGTCGTCCATCGGCCCGGATGCTACGGCGGGTGATCGGGCGGCGAAAGTCCTCCCCGGCGGGGTAGATTGTGCCAGCCTGCGTGCTCACAGGCCCGACCCTATGCCCTATACCCGACGCCGATTCCTGGAAACCTCCGCCGCCGCCTCGGCCGGTCTGCTTGCTTCCGGCGCGCTCGAGACGTTGTTCGCGCGGCTCGCGGCCGGCCAGCAATCCGAAGCCCGCGGCTACGGCGCGCTGGTTCCCGATCGGAAAGGGCTGCTCGATCTGCCGGAAGGGTTCACGTATCGATTGCTCTCGAGCGCCATGCTCGGCACCGTGAGCGATCCGCGCTTCAGCCAGCGGCTGACGAGCGGCGAGCCGGTCCCGGCGCGTCATGACGGCATGGCTGCGTTCCCGGGGCGCGCGGGCGTGACCGTGCTGGTGCGCAATCACGAGCTCGAGCCCGGCCACACGCCCGCCGTCGATCCCGGGAGCCGGCGCCGCTACGACCCGCTCGGCACCGGCGGCACGACGACGCTGTGGGTGAACGGGAACCGCGAGCTGGTGCGCTCGTTCGCGAGCCTTTCCGGAACGTTCCGCAACTGCGCCGGCGGCGTGACCCCGTGGGGCTCGTGGCTGACAGCCGAGGAGTGCACCTACCTGCCAGGACCTGCAGACACTCAGGTGCACGATCTCCGGCCCGATGTGGCGCGGCGCCATGGCTACGTGTTCGAGGTCGATGCACGCGCCGAGCGCCTGGTGGAACCGGCGCCGATCGTCGCGCTCGGCCGCTTCTACCACGAAGCGCTGGCGGTCGATCCCAACACCGGGTTCGTCTACCAGACGGAAGATCGCAAAGATGGCCTGATCTACCGGTTCCGGCCGGAGCTCGTCACCCGCCGCCGGAAGCGCCCACGGGATTTGCGGGCCGGCGATCTCGCCCAGGGCGGCGTCCTCGAAGCGCTGCGGATCGTCGACCTGCCCTCGGTGCGCACGCAGAACTGGGAGGACGGCGACCCGATCTTCCTACAGGGCCGGCGTTACCCGGTGGACTGGGTCGCGATTACCGATTCCGATCCCGACATGGACATGGAGCGCGACCCCCAGGACGAGGAGGACGACCGGCTCAAGCGGCGGGCGCGCACCGCGGCGTCGTCGACGCGCGCGCAGGGATTACGCCTCGGCGCGGCGCAGTTCGCCCGCAACGAGGGAATGGCCTATCAACGGGGCGCCATCTACTTCTGCGCGACCAACGGCGGGAAAGCGCGCGCGGGCCAGGTGTGGCGGCTCGACGTCCGGCGGCAGACGCTGACGCTGGCCTACGAGCCCAACGACGTCGCGGTTCTCGATGGCCCCGACAACATCTTGCCGGCGCCAAACGGCGACCTGATCGTGTGCGAGGACGGTCGCGACGAGCAATTCGTGCTCGGTATCACGTCCGCGGGATCGTTCTATCGCCTGGCGCGCAATGCGTACAATCAGAGCGAGTTTGCCGGCGCGTGTTTCTCGCCCGATGGCCGCACGATGTTCGTGAACATTCAGGACCCGGGGATGACGTTCGCGATCTGGGGCCCGTGGAGCCGGCGGAAGGCGTAGCCGGGCGCGGTATTGAACGCATCGTATCTCGGCGGCCACGCTCCCGCCTCGTTCCCCGGCCGAAAGGAGGTCCCGTGATTCGCTCCGCCGCTCTGATCTGGATCGTGGTCGCTTTCGCCGCCGCGCCCGCGCTCGCCCAGCACGACCATTCGCACGCCGGCCACTCGCACCACGGCTCCACGGCCACGGTGCCGACGTTCGAGCACATCGGCAACGTCCATCACGAGATACGCACCTCCAATCCCGAGGCGCAGCGGTACTTCGATCAGGGCCTGTTCCTGACCTACGGCTTCAATCACGAAGAGGCAATTCGCGCCTTCGAGCATGTGGCGCATCTCGACTCGACCGCCGCGATGGCGTGGTGGGGCGTGGCGCTCGCGAACGGTCCCAACATCAACTGGCCGATGGACTCGACGCAGGAGGCGCGCGCCAACGTTGCGCTTGCGAAGGCCAAGTCGCTGGCCGTACGCCACGCGTCGGAGCAGGAACGGGCGTACATCGACGCGCTGGCCACGCGCTACGGAACTCCGGCAGGCGCCGACCGCGCGGCGCGCGACGCGGCCTACGCGCGCGCGATGGACGCGTTGCGCAAGCGCTATCCCGACGACCTCGATGCCGCGGCGCTCTACGCCGAGGCGATGCTCGATCTCAGCCCCTGGAATCAGTGGACGCTGGACGGCAAGCCCCTGCCGGGCACGCTCGAGACGCTCGAAGCGCTGGAGTCGGTGCTGAAGCGCAATCCCGACCACATCGGCGCGATCCACTATTACATCCATGCAGCCGAAGCCGGCCCGGCCCACAAGAAGGCGGTGCCCTATGCCGAGCGTTTGTCGAAGATGCCCCTCGATGCTGGCCATCTCGTGCACATGCCTTCGCACATCTTCCAGCGCGTCGGGCGTTACCAGGAGTCCGAACTGGACAACATCGAGGCCTCCGACCACGACAGCCTCTACATCGCGAAATGGAAGCCCGACGGCATCTACCCGATGATGTACTACCCGCACAACGTTCACTTCGTGTGGGCGGCCGCGTCCATGTCGGGTCGCAGCCGCCAGGCGGTGCACTACGCGCGCCGGCTGACCGCGCTCGTGCCCGCCGAGATGGTGAGCATGGCGCCGCCGATGGAGTTCTGGTGCCCGACGATCTACTACGCGCTGGTGCGCTTCGCGCAGTGGGACGTGATCCTGAAGGAGCCGCCGCCGCACCAGGATCTGCGCTTCACCCGCGGCATCTGGCACTTCGCGCGCGGCCAGGCGTACGCGGGGCGGGGCGAGCTGGAGCGGGCGCTCGCCGAGCGTGACAGCGTGGCGGCGATCGCGGCCTCCACCCCCGCCGACGCGTTGGTCTCCTTCAACTCGGCGAAGGCGTTGCTGACGATCGCCACGCATCAGCTCGGGGCCGAGGTCGCATCGAAGCAAGGGAAGGCTGACGACGCAGTGCGTCGGCTGCGACAAGCGATCGCGATCGAGGACACGCTCCATTACGACGAGCCGCCGGCATGGGCGCTGCCCGTGCGTCACAGCCTGGGTACGATCCTGCTCGCGGCCAACCGCGCCCAGGAGGCGGAAGCCGCGTTCCGTGCCGATCTGGAGCGCAATCCCGAGAACGGCTGGTCGCTGCACGGGCTCGCTCAGGCGTTGCGCGCGCGGAAAGCGACGGCCGACGCGACGGAAGTCGAGAAACGCTTCCGCGCGGCGTGGGCCAGGGCGGACGTCGAGCCGATGCGATCCCAGCAGAAATCGAGGTAGCTCTCTGGGCGCTAATCCATTGCCTTGCTGTTGCTTGCCTTGGCACTACTGCACACTTGTGCCGTGCACGCCCTCTTCCTATACTTCCGCCCCCGCGCAACCCCGACCGATGGGTGGAGACGATCCCTCGGTTGGCATCGAACGTTTCGACACCGCGAGCGCGAGGGAAACGAGAGCGATGAGAACGATGGGCGTGGACATCGACAACCGGCGCGAGAGCGATCGTTGCAACCTCACGCCGCGTGATGATCGAGCGTCACGCAACTCGCGCACGCGACGACGCTCGAACGCTCGCCAGACACGCAG
>DASQFU010000116.1:0-42430 GCA_035632955.1 Candidatus Limnocylindria bacterium | reverse complement strand
GAGGGCAAGGGCCTCATCATGTTCGGGCAGATGACGGCCGGCTCGTGGATCTACATCGGCTCGCAGGGCATCGTTCAAGGCACCTTCGAAACCTTCGGCGAATGCGCGAGCCGCCACTTCGGGGGCAGTTTGGCCGGCCGTCTGGTGCTGACCGCCGGCCTCGGCGGCATGGGCGGCGCCCAGCCGCTGGCCGTGACCATGAACGGCGGCGTCTGCCTGGCGGTCGAGGTCGACGAGGCGCGGGTGCGGCGGCGCGTCGAATCCGGGTATTGCCAGCGCGCGAGCCACTCGCTCGACGAGGCGCTGGGACAGTGTCGCGAGGCGCTCGCCGCCCGGCGGCCGTTCAGCATCGGTCTGGTCGGCAACGCGGCCGAGATCCACGCGACCATGCTCGAGCGCGGCGTGATTCCGGACGTCGCGACTGATCAGACCTCGGCCCACGATCCGCTCAACGGCTACGTGCCGGCCGGCCTCACGCTCGAGCAGGCGGCGGCGTTGCGCAGGGACCGGCCGGACGAGCACGTGCGCCGGGCGCGGGCGTCGATGGCCGCACATGTGCGCGCGTTGCTTGGCATGAAGGCGCGCGGCACGGTGGTGTTCGACTACGGCAACAACCTGCGCGGCGAGGCCGAGCAAGGCGGCTTGCCACACGACCAGGCATTTGCTTACCCGGGCTTCGTCCCGGAATATCTGCGGCCGCTGTTCTGTGTCGGCAAGGGACCGTTCCGCTGGGCCGCGCTGTCGGGCGATCCCGAAGACATTCTCGCCACCGACCGCGCGGCGCTCGAGGAGTTTCCGGACGACGCGCGCCTGCATCGCTGGATTCCTCTGGCCGAGAAGCACGTGCCCTTCCAAGGTTTGCCGGCGCGCATCTGCTGGCTCGGCTACGGCGAGCGCGCACGGCTGGGATTGCGGTTCAATCGCATGGTCCGGGAAGGACGGTTGAAGGCGCCGATCGTGATCGGTCGGGATCATCTCGACGCCGGCTCGGTCGCGTCTCCCTATCGCGAGACCGAGAACATGCGGGATGGCAGCGACGCGATCGCCGACTGGCCGATCCTGAATGCGTTGCTCAACACGGCGTGTGGCGCCTCGTGGGTGAGCGTTCACCACGGCGGCGGTGTCGGGATCGGCAACTCGATCCACGCCGGCATGGTGGTGGTGTGCGACGGGACGCCGGAAGCCGACACGCGGCTCGAGCGAGTGCTGACCTGCGATCCCGGGACGGGCGTCATGCGTCATGCGGACGCCGGCTATCCCGAGGCCGTCGAGTTCGCGCGCGGCAGCGATCTCCGGCTCCCCGGAGTGACCGAATGATCCGGGAGCGCCGCGGATGACCGTGTCGCCGACCAGCGACCCGCACGGCAAGGTCGTCGCCGGTCGTGCGTCGTATCTGGTGGTGCACAACACGGGCGAGGTCGTGACGCCCGATGCCGAGGGTCAACGGATCATCCGCTTCCCGAAGGGCGCGGTCGTGTTCCGCGACGGCCGCGTGCTGGAGATCGGTCCCGGCGCCGAGCTGCTGCGCAGGCATGGCGAAGCGCGGCCGATCAACGCGAACGGCCGGCTCGTCACGCCCGGCCTCGTCGACTGTCACACGCACATGATCTTCGCCGGCCATCGCGCGGGCGAGCTGCAACGGCGTCTCGCCGGCCAGAGCTACGCCGCGATCGCCGCCGAGGGCGGCGGGATTCGCTCGACCGTCGACGCCACCATGGCCGCGCGCGAAGACGTGCTCGAGAAGGGCCTGGCGGGTCGCCTCGAGCGCTGGCGCGCGAACGGCTGCACCACCGTCGAGGTCAAGAGCGGCTACGGCTTGACGCCCCAAGCGGAGCTGCGGTTGCTCGAGCTGATGCGCGGGGCGGTGCAACGCGTGCCGGTGCGCGTGAGCCGCACGGCGCTGCTGCTGCATGCGCTGCCGGAAGCGTACCGATCGCGGCGTGAGGAGTATCTCGAAGAGATGTGCGCGACCGTGCTGCCGGAGATCCGGCGTCGCGAGCTCGCGAACGCGGTCGATGCTTTCTGCGAGTCGGTCGCGTTCACGGTCGAGGAGTGCCGGACCCTGCTCGTGCGCGCGAAGGCGCTCGGCTTCGCCGTCAAGCTCCACGCCGAGCAATTGGAGCACGGCGGGGGAGCGGCGCTGGCGGCGGAGCTCGGGGCGCTCTCGGCCGATCATTTGGAATGCGCCAGCGACGAGGACTGGCGCGCGCTGGCGGCGGCCGGCACGGTCGGTGTGCTGCTGCCGATGGCGGCGCTGACGCTCGGACAAACGCTGCCGCACGCGCAACGCCTGCGTGCGAGCGGCGCCCGCGTCGCGATCGCCACCGACTTCAACCCCGGCACGTCGCCAGCACAGTCGCTGCTCGAATGCGCGGCGCTGGCTGCGCGGCTGTGCGGATTCAACGCCGACGAGACGCTGATGGCGGTGACATGGAACGCGGCCAAGGCGCTGGGGCTCGAAGCGCAGGTCGGGCATCTGACGCCCGGCGCATGGGGAGACGCCGTGGTGTGGGAATGCGAGACGTTGGAGGAGCTGCCGTACTGGATGCCGGCGGTGCGCCCCGATTGCGTGTTCATGCGCGGCGCCGATCTGGCGCTACCGACGGTCGAGCGGCGGGTGTGGCCATGAAGGCCGAGATGCCGAGGTCATCCAGAAGCTCGAAGATGGTTTGCTGCGGTACTCAACTGTGCTCTCAAGGCCCAAACAGAAGGAGAGAGCGGCGAGTGATTGCTAGGAATAGGCAAGGTGTTCTCCATCGCCTGCGGGGGGATGCCTATTTCTTGCCGGCATTCGAGGGAACTGTTTCCTTCAACGCTACCTGGATGGCAACGATGGAGATTCTGGGCTCATCCTAGCGCGAAGAGAGATCGGACGAAGCAACCTAGTCACGGCAATTACTTCTCGTGCGTTTCAAGAGAAACGGTAGCTTTAGAGGCCTTTCATGACGCGACTCGTCGAATGTGTTCCCAACTTCTCCGAAGGCCGCCGCCGTGAAGTCGTCGAGGAGCTGATCGGCGTCGTCGCCGGCGTGCCGGGCGTCACGCTGCTCGACAGCGAGATGGACCCCGATCACAACCGCTCGGTGCTGACGTTCGCGGGCGAGCCGGAGCCGGTCATGGAGGCCGCGTTCCGCGTGGTCGAGCGCGCCGCGTCCCTGATCGACCTCAATCATCATCGCGGCCAGCATCCGCGCATGGGCGCCACCGACGTGCTGCCGTTCGTGCCGGTGGACGGACTCACGCTCGACGACTGCGCCGAGCTGGCCCGCAAGACTGGGCGGCGGATCGGTGAGGAGCTCAACATCCCCGTATTCCTCTATGAAGCCGCCGCCTCGCGTCCGGAGCGGGTCAGCCTCGCCGACGTGCGGCGCGGCGAGTTCGAGGGGCTGCGCGACGCGATCGGCAAGGATCGAAGCCGCGTTCCCGACTTCGGGCCGGAGCGCATCCACACGACCGCCGGCGCGATCGCGGTCGGAGCGCGCCGGTTCCTGGTCGCGTTCAACGCCAATCTCAACACCGGCGACGTGGCGGTGGCGAAGGCCGTGGCGAAGGCGATTCGCGAGCAGAGCGGAGGGCTCAAGCACGTGCGCGCGCTCGGCTTCTCGATCGAAGGCGGGCGGCGCGCGCAGGTCAGCATGAACCTGGTCAACACGGAGGCGACGCCGATCCATCGCGTGCTCACCTTGATCCGCGAGGAAGCCGCACGCCATGGCGCCGCGATCTCGGGATGCGAAGTGGTTGGCCTGATCCCGGAAGCCGCGATGCTGGACGCGGCCGAGCATGCGCTTCAGCTCGAGCGCTTCCAGCGCGACCAGGTGTTGGAGCTGAGACTCAAGCACCCGCCGTTCTCGGGCGCCGTGACGCTCGGCGCGCTGATGGACGAGATCGCGGCGCCAACGCCGACTCCGGGAGGAGGCACCGTTGCCGCCGTGGTCGGAGCGATCGCGGCGTGTCTGCCCACGATGGTGGCGAATCTCTCGATCGGCCGGAAGAAGTACGCTGAGCACGAGGACGGCTTCCGCGAGCTCAAGCGGCGCGCCGAAGTGTTGCGGTCCGAGCTACTGACGCTCGGGCGACTCGACGGCGAAGCGTTCGAGGCCGTGCTGAGCGCGGGCCGGATGCCCCAAAGCACCGCCGGGGGGGCGTTGCGCGATGCGGCGCTGGCCGCCGCCAACCTCGAGGCTGCGCGCGTTCCGCTGCGCACCGCAGCCGCCTGCCTGGAGATCGTCGGGCTCGCGGGTCAAGCCGCCAAGTGGGGCAACGTCAACGCAGTAACCGACGCTGGCGTGGCGGGATTGCTGGCGCGCGCGGCGGGCGAGGGGGCGTTGCTCAATGTCGAAATCAACCTGAAGTCGGTTCCTCCATCCGCCGATAAGCAGGGAGTGGAGATGGAGTTGCGTCGCCTTTCGACGGCTTTCGGCACATCCGCCGACGACTGTCGGAATGCGGTCAGCGCCGTTCTCCGAGCTGCCCAGGGATAAGGCGAGCCGGGGTGCTCGAACCGCGATGAGCATCCTCAGGCGGGCTCTGCGAAAAGCCCGTGGAGAACAGCCCCGTTGGAAAAAGCGATCGAGATCAAGCGCCGGGCGCAGCGTTGCATCCAGAACGGTGATCTGGATGGTGCGCTGAACGAGTACGAGAAGCTCGTCGCTGCCGACGAGAGCGACCCGTACAACTATGTTCTGCTCGCCGATCTCATGTTCAAGAAGGGCGACAACCAGGGAGCGACGAACCGCTACCTGACCGCCGCGAAGACCTACGAGCAGACAGGGCTGTACAAGAACGGGATCGCCGTCTGCAAGAAGATGATGCGCCTCTCGCTCGCGCCGACGCTCGTGCTCGAGCGCCTGGCGCTCCTGCACGCGCTCGATGGGCTCGGCACCGAAGCGACGCTCTATTACCAGCAGCTCGCCGAGCACCTGATCCGCGAGGACAAGCTCTCGCAGGCGATCGACGCACTCGGCAAGGCGTTCGAAGCCTGTCCGGAGAACGTGAAGGTGCTCGAGCGGCTGGCCGAGACGCATCTGCTCGCCGATCACCAGGAAACTTGCGCGCGAACCCTGGCGTCGGCCGCCCGTCATTACCGCCTTCAGGGGCTGGTCGAAGACGCCGAACGTTGCCAGGCACGCGCCGAGCAGATGCTGCCGGGAGTCTCCGCCGAGACCGAGCTGCCTCCGCCTGCGACCGCTTCGGAGCCCGGGCACGATGTCGCGAACGCCGTCGAGTTCCGCGAGCGCACCGGGCTCGAAGAGTCGCCGCCCCCCGCACCCGCGCATCGCACGTGGGCCGAGACCCTCGGGGAGACTTCCGAGCATGCCGGGCCGCCGCGGCTTCCGGAAGCCGCGATGCACGGGAGTCATCCGCTCGATCAGCCCGATCCGCCGAGCCCCCGGGGCATGGCGGATGGGGTCGAGAGCCGCCCGCCGATGTTCGAAGCGCCCGCGCCCGAAGCAGCCGACCCGCATCCCGATCCCCTGTCCGAGAGACGGCCGGAGACCCCGGGCCTGAGCTTCGACGCGCCACCATTGATGGCGACGGAAACGCCGATGGCGATCGCCGCGCCGACGCTGGCCGACGTCGAGCACATGCTGGCCGAAGCGCAGGAGCACTTCCGGCTCGGACACCGCGAGGCGGCCGCAGACAAGTTGATCGGGGCCGCGCGATCCTATGAAGAGCTTGGGCAGCACGATCACGCCGCCTCGATCTATCGCAGCCTGTGCCGCACGCCTCAGACGTCGCTCGAGACGATGAACCTGTGGTTCATGAACTGCGTGCGGCGGGCCGATCGTCGCGAAGCGGCCGAGGTCGCCTGCGAGATCGGCGATCGAATGCTCTCGGAAGGAGACTTCGATAGCGCCGAGGAATGGTTCGTCAAAGCGAACCAACTGGACGGGAACAACCCGGTGGCCCAGCGGCGTCTGACGCGGTTGAGCGAGATCCGCGCCGACGAGGCCGCGGCCTCGAGTGTCGCCGTGGCGCCCGGGCCCGAGCTCGCCCCGGAGCCGGTCTCCGCGCCGGTCATCGCCGGTTCCGATTCGCTCAACGGCGAGCAGGGACGGGTCGAAGTGGCGGTCGGACGGAGCGAGGCGGTCACCTTCGACCTGGGCGCCCTGCTCTCGGAGTTTCAGCGCGGCATCGAAGCTCAGCTTTCCGGCGACGCCCAGGGCCATTACGATCTGGCGATGACCTACCGGGAGATGGGCCTGATCGAGCAATCCGTGGAATCGTTCCGTCTCGCCGGACGTGATCCGGCGTTCCAGTACCGCTGCGCCGAGATGGTGGGGCGCTGCCTGCTCGACCAGGGGCAGTTCGAGGAAGCGGCGAGCGAGTTCGGGGCGGCGCTGCAAGCCGAGGATCTGGCGCCCGAGCTCGCGATCAACATGCGCTATCAGCTCGGTCTGGCGCTCGAAGCGTCCGGCCACTCGCGCGAAGCGCTGGCGGAGTTCGAGCGCGTGTTCGCGACGCAAGCCAACTTTCTCGACGTCGCCCTCAAGATCCGCGTCCTGCGCAAGACTCTGGAGCCCGCCTGATGCGACGACCCCCGCTCGTACCGGGGGGGCGTCGCGTCGACCTCCACACTCATAGCTTCTTCAGCGACGGCGTGCTCTCACCCGAGGACCTGGTGGCTCGCGCGCGTCTCAAGGGGCTCGCGGGTCTCGCGCTCACCGATCACGATTCGATCGAGGGCGTCGAGCGCGCGGCCGCCGCCGCCATCGTCGCCGGCATCGATCTGGTGCCGGGCGTCGAGCTCTCGTCCTCGCTGGACGGACTCGATCTCCACATTCTCGGCTATTACGTGAACCCCGACCATCCGGGTCTCCGCGAACGTTTGGAAGAGTTCAAGCAGGAACGCCGCGACCGCATCGTCGCGATCGTTGGGCGGCTGGAGGCGCTCGGCGCCGTCATCGCGCTCGAGCGAGTGCTGGCGCTCGCAGGACCGGGAGTGGTCGGGCGCCCGCACGTCGCCCAAGCGCTGCTCGAGGCCGGCCTGGTCGAGCATCAGGAGGACGCGTTCCGCCGTTTTCTCGGCGCGCATGGTCCTGCGTTCGTGCCGCGGCCCGCGTTTAGCCCGACCGAGGCGATCGCGTTGATCCATGCGGCGGACGGCGTCAGCGTGCTCGCGCACCCGGGGCCGCAGCTCGCCGAGTCGATCGTCGAGGGACTCGCCACCGCCGGCTTGCGCGGCGTCGAGGTGTGGCATCCGCATCACACGTCCGGAACGTCGCGGCGCTATCAGGCGCTCGCGGACCGGCTCGGTCTGCTCGAGACCGGCGGGTCGGATTTCCACGGTGAGCACCGGAGCCTCGATCTCGGCGACGTGGGCGTGCCGATCCTGCTGCTCGAACGGCTCAAGGAAGCCGCCGGCGTCAGCGGTTGAGGACGCGTTCCGCAGCGCGTTGACGGTTTCCGCCGCGCGCGGCTATGTTGTGCGCGCGCGGCGATGAAGCGTCCCCGGCTCCGCCGCACTCGGCTCCCCGCAATGGTTCGGTCCGGGCCACCCCACGGAGGATCGCGGCGATCGGACGCGAGACGACGACACGCCGCCTTTCGTATGCCGCGTTGCTGGTCGCGGCGGGCCTCACCGGCGTCTACGCCGAGACCATCCCCAACTTCGAGGTCCTGACGCTGGTGGTGTTCTGCTCCGGCGTGTTGCTCGGCGCGCGGGACGGCGCGCTGGTCGGCGCTCTGACGATGATCATCTATTCGGTGCTCAATCCGTATGGTCCGGCGCACCCGCTGGTCACCCTCTCGCAAGTGATGGGGATCTCGCTCGCCGGTTTCGCCGGGGCGCTGTTCGCTCGGCTCGGCGTGCCGTCGCGCTCGCCGGCGGTTCGCGCCGCGGTGCTCGGTGTCGCCGCGGTGCCGTTGACGGCTGCCTACGATCTGCTGACGAATCTCGCCACCGGCGTGATCTTCGGCCAGATGCGCGTGACGCTCTTGATGGGGATCCCATTCTCGCTATGGCACATCGGCTACAACGTCGCGTTGTTCGTCGCGCTCGGCACGCCGCTGGTCGCGGTGTTCGCGCGCTACGCGTCGCGCGCAGCGTCCTGACGCTGCTACTCGCCGCCGCACCGGCTCTGAGCCACGCTCAGGCGCCGAGCGCCGGCCGGGAGCTGCTGCTCGGCTGGGCGCTGGCCGACCCGGTCGCGTGGTGGAGCGAGCCCGGCCGGCCCGGATGGACGCCCGAGGCCGACCTCGGCACCACGTTTCCGCGCAACCTGGCCGGTCACGTGCGCGGCGTCTGGCGTCTCGACGACGGCCGCGCGCTGTCCGATCGTCCTTACCCGGGAATCCCGGGCGTGGCGACACCACTCCAGTGGTTCGA
Organism: Candidatus Limnocylindria bacterium; assembly: GCA_035632955.1. Taxonomy (GTDB): domain Bacteria; phylum Eisenbacteria; class RBG-16-71-46; order RBG-16-71-46; family RBG-16-71-46; genus DASQFU01. The sequence goes on along the minus strand of DASQFU010000116.1, from coordinate 34,101 downwards.
CACCCTCGCGGTCGGGAACCCGGCGGACGCGGGGTGGAACGGATTCGAGGCTGCGCTGAGCGCAGCGCGAGGTGTGACGGCGGACCCGCCTGAGAGCCCCGATCGACGGCGCCACTCGCGCGCCGATGTGAGCCTCTCGAGCGGTTCCGAGGGCTACACCGACAACTCGCTGTCGGTGCGCGGCAACGACGACCGCGGGTTCGTGTGGGTCGAAGCGGCGAGCTTCAATCTCGGCGCCACCGGCGCCCTCGAACGCGCAGGTCGCCATCTCTACGACGTCGTCGCCGCGCGCACGTTCGACGAGCATCGAATCTCGGGCACGTTCGCGCATCGCGGCATGGCCGGAAAGGTCCGGGGTGGAGAGGAGACGGCGGTCGCCGGGAACGGCGGCGAGATCGCGTACCGGTTCGAGCCCGAGCGCTACCGGCTCGCGGTCAGCGTCGCGCGCGCCCATGACGCGCACGAGAGCTTCGGACCGTCGATTCTCCGCTCGCGGCGCGACGCTCAGGACGTGAGCGGAACGGTGGAGCTCGCGCGGCGCGGGGACAGCGGCGAGCCGTGGGCCGCGCATGCGCGCTGGTCACGTGCCGAGGTGCGACGCGCGACCAACGGCGTCTCGGTCGCGGAGGGGACCGCCGACGCCCTGTGGGCGGCGGGGCGCTGGCGCCGTTCGATCGGAGAGGGCGCGCTCATGCTCGAGCTCGGGCTCGGCCGGCACGAAGGCGTGGATCGTAGCGAGCTCGCGCCGTCCGCGAGCTACGAGTTCACGGGCGCGCCGTTCGCGGGGCGCGTCGTCATCGAGCGCGTGATGGCGCCGGTGTGGACGGATCTTGCCGCCGGGCAGTCGCCGTTCCTGCAGAGCACCTGGCTCGGCGGACTCGAGGTGGACGGGACCTGGGGCGCCAACGTCCATGCCGGCGTGCGCTTCCTGGCCGGACGCACGCAGGATCGTGCGCTGGTCGGCCGCCATCCGCTGGCCGACTTCTGGTTGCGCTCGGGATTCGTCGCCGACCCGGGCGACTATGACTTCGCGTTGATGATGGGTGAGGGCAGCTGGGGCGGGCGACACGGGACGCTCGGCTTCGAAGGTTACGCGCTCGCCCGCGACGGAACGTCACGCCAGGCGGCCGTGGATCCCGGCCAGGGATTCCGTAGTCACGCCGAATGGGCGTTTCGCATGTTCCAGAGCGATCTCGGCGTGAGGTTGCGAGTCGAGGCGGCCGGCGTGGGATCGCGAGCGAGCCAGACTCTGCCGTCGCGCCGCCTGCCGAGCTACGTGACCTACGGCGCCGCCGCGGTGCTGAGTTTGGCCGATGTGCGGCTCGCGTTCCGGGTCGTGAACCTCGAAGACCGCGCGCGGCCGGAAGTCTGGCTCGATCGCCTGACCGGAGAAGAGGCGCTCGGGCCGGGACGTCAGTTCCGCGTCGCGTTCACGTGGAGGTTGGTGGACTAGAGTTGGATCCCGCCCCCCGGGGGAGCTGCGTTGTTGATTGCGCTCACGCCCGCGGAGCGGCGAGCAGCGTTGCTGATCGTCCTGTTGCTGTTGATCGGCACGGGCTACGACCTGTGGCGACTCTCCGAGCCGCCGCTTCGCGAGCCGCCGTCCCGGCTCGGTGTCGCGGCCGCCGTTCTTCCCGACACGGTGCCCGGGACCACCGCACCGCCGGCCCCTCGAGTCGAGCGCGGGTTGGACCTCAATCGCGCCTCGGAGCGGGAGCTCGAATCCCTTCCGGGAATCGGGCGGGTGCTGGCGGCCAGGATCGTCGAGCACCGCCTGCGTCACGGGCCGTTCACGACCCCGGAGGAGCTGCTCGGCGTCCGCGGCATCGGCCCGCGACTGTTCGCGCGCCTGCGCGATCAGGTCCACGTGACGCCGCCCTGAGATCGGGCGGCCCGCGGGCCCGGCCGGCGTTTCAGCAACCGGACACCGTACGGCGTGCAATCCGCAGCGCCCCACCCCGGCCTGCGATGCAGTTTCCACTTCAGAACGCGAGCCCTCTCTTCCGATAACCCATGCAGGCTACGCCAATCGCCTACCGGCACTGCCGGCTGGCGCGGGCGGCGCGCGTGGCAGGGCGCCCCTCGAGCAGACGGCTCGGCCCGATTCGGACATTCCCGCTTTCGTTCCGATTGGATCGGAGAGCGGGACGGCGCGTGACATCCCGCAGGGTCCAACCGTGCAAGAAGACATCGGACAGAAGCTGCTCGACGCCCGCTTGATCGACGCCAACGCGCTCACCAAAGCCGCGTTGCAGCAGAAGAACACCGGCGGGTCGTTGGTCGGCAATCTGGTGAAGATCGGAGCGATCAGCGAAGACGCGCTGCTCGATTTCCTCTCGCACTTCTACCACGTGCCGTTCGCCGATCTCAAGAACTACGAGCCCGACGTGGCGCTGACCAAGCTGATTCCGGGCGACGTCGCGACCAAGTTCATGGCGCTGCCGATCACGCGCTCGGGACGCACGCTGGTGGTCGCGATGTCGAATCCCTCCAACATCTTCGCGATCGACGACATCAAGTTCATCACCGGCTTCGACGTCGAGCCCCACGTGGCCTCGGAGGCCATGCTCAAGCGCGCGATCGACCGTGCCTACGACTCCGCCGGGACGATGGCCGACGTGATGCGGGGGATGGAGGACGACCTGTCGGTCGTCGACGAGGACGAGTCGGCGGAGGTCGACAACGGCCTCGTCGGCATGGACGAGGCGCCGATCGTCAAGCTGGTGAACTCGCTGATCGCCGACGCGGTGCGCAAGGGCGCTTCGGATATCCACATGGAGCCGTACGAGAAGAACATGCGCGTGCGCTTCCGCATCGACGGCGTGCTGCACGAGATGATGGCGCCACCGTTCAAGTTCAAAGCCGCGATCCTCTCGCGCCTCAAGATCATGGCCGAGCTCGACATCGCCGAGCGGCGCGTGCCGCAGGACGGACGCATCAAGATCAAGGTGCTGAACCGCACCATCGATCTCCGCGTCTCCTCGCTGCCGACGATTTTCGGCGAAAAGATCGTCATGCGCATCCTGGACAAGAGCAATCTCAACATCGACCTCGAGAAGCTCGGGTTCGAGCCCCAGGCGATGAAGGAGTTCGTCACGGCGATCGCGAATCCCTACGGCATGGTTCTGGTCACCGGCCCGACCGGGTCGGGAAAGACGACCACGCTGTACTCGGCGTTGTCGCGCATCAACACGCCGGAAGTCAACGTCATGACCGCGGAGGATCCGGTCGAGTACAACCTCGACGGGATCAACCAGGTGCTGGTCAACGAAGATGTCGGCCTGACGTTCTCCGCGGCGCTCAAGGCGTTCCTGCGCCAGGACCCGAATATCATCATGGTCGGCGAGATCCGCGATCTCGACACGGCGTCGATCGCGGTCAAGGCGGCGCTCACCGGCCACTTGGTGCTTTCGACGCTCCACACCAACGATGCGCCGAGCGCGATCGGCCGAATGATCGACATGGGGATCGAGCCGTTCCTGGTCGCCTCGTCCGTCAACCTGGTCCTCGCGCAGCGTCTGGTGCGCAAGGTGTGCGTGAGCTGCAAGCAGCCGCTCGAGCTCAACCACGAGGTGCTGGGGGAGCTGCAATGCACGCCGGAGCAGGCGCGCGGGGCGACCTTCTTGGAGGGCGCCGGGTGCGTCGACTGCAGCAACACCGGTTACCGCGGCCGGCAGGGCGTCTACGAAGTGATGACATTGTCGCCAAAGATGCGCGATCTGGTGCTCGAGCGGGCTTCGGCCGGCGAGATCAAGCGATTGGCGATCGAGGAAGGCATGCTGACCCTGCGTCGCGATGCCATAGAGAAGCTCAAGCGCGGCATGACCTCGGTCGAGGAAGTGCTCAAAGAGACGGCAGCCGACAAGGTCTAACGCGGCCTGGACGGCCGGACAAGGAGACGCTGACGTGGTGACCCTTCGTGAGCTGCTGGGCGACATGGTTCAGAAGCGGGCGTCGGACCTGCACATCACGGCCGGCGTTCCTCCCGAGTATCGCGTGGACGGCCTGCTGGTGCCGACCGAGCACGACGTGCTCTCACCCGAGGCCACGGCCTCGCTCGCGTACAGCGTGCTGTCGGACGAGCAGCGCAAGCGGTTCGAGACGACGAAGGAGCTGGATTTCTCGTTCGGCGTCAAGGGGGTGTCGCGATTCCGCGCCAATGTCTTCCTGCAGCGGGGCGTCGTCTCGATGGCGATCCGGCAGATTCCCTACGAGATCGTGCCGATGGAAAAGCTCGGCTTGCCGCCGGTGGTGCGGGAGTTCACGAACCGCCACAAGGGCCTGGTGCTGGTGACCGGCCCGACCGGCAGCGGCAAAACGACCACGCTGGCGTCGATGCTCGACAAGATCAACTCGATGCGGCAAAGCCACATCATGACGATCGAAGATCCGATCGAGTACATCCATCACCATAAGAAGTGCATCGTCAACCAGCGCGAGGTCGGCGCCGACACCAACTCGTTCCCGACCGCGCTCAAGTACGTCCTGCGCCAGGATCCGGACATCATCCTGATCGGCGAGATGCGCGACCTCGAGACGATCGAGGCGGCAATCACGATCGCCGAGACCGGCCACCTGGTGTTCGCCACGCTGCACACCAACTCCTCGATGGAGGCGGTGAACCGCATGGTGGACGTGTTCCCCGCCGCCCAGCAGCGCCAAATCCTCACCCAGCTCGCGTTCACGCTCGAGGGGGTCGTCACCCAACAGTTGATCGCGCGCAGCCGCGGGAACGGCCGCGTGATGTGCGCCGAGTGTCTGGTGTGCACGCCGGCGATCAAAGCCATGATTCGTGAAGGCAAGACCCATCAGATCTACAGCCTCATGCAGGCCGGGCAGAAGTTCGGCATGCAGACGATGAACCAGGGGCTTCTGCAGGCGGTGCTCGACAAGGCGCTGACTCCGGAAGATGCCCTCGAACGCAGCACCGACCGACCGGAGCTGGAGCAGATGCTCGGCAAGGTCCTGCGGGCTGCCGCCTAGGAGAAACCGCACATGGCGACATTCGTGTGGAAGGGCCGGACGCTCGCGGGCGAAGCGCAGACGGGCGAGATCGAAGTGGTACGGCAGGAGGAAGCGCTCGACCTGCTGCGCAAGCGGAAGATCCTGGTCACCTCGTTGCGGCCGAAGACCGGGTTCGCCATGCCCAAGTTCGGCGGCGGCGTACGGGTCAGCACCAAGGACCTGGCGATCTTCACCCGGCAGTTCGCGACCATGATCTCGGCCGGTCTGCCGCTCGTCCAGTGCCTGGACATTCTTGCGAAGCAGGCGAGCAAGCCGTCGTTCGGCCGGGTGATCGGTGAAGTCACGCGCGAAGTCGAGTCCGGCTCGACGCTGTCCGACGCGCTCGGCCGGCACAAGACCGTGTTCGACGACCTGTTCCGCAACATGGTGGCGGCGGGCGAAGCGGGTGGCGTCCTGGACGAGATCCTGATGCGGCTCGCCACCTACATCGAGAAGGCGGAGGCGCTCAAGCGCAAGGTGCAGAGCGCGCTCGTCTATCCGGCGGTGGTGTTGACGGTCGCCCTCGGCGCCACCAGCTTCATGCTCATCTTCATCATCCCGACGTTCGCGAGGATGTTCGCGGACTTTGGCGGCGAGCTGCCGCTGCCGACCAAGATTGTGCTCGGCCTCTCGACCGCTCTGAAGATGTTCTGGTGGGTGGGAGTGCTCGCCCTCATCGGCGGGGGCACCGCCCTGAAGCGCTACTACATGACCGAGAACGGCAAACGCGTGATCGACTCGATGATGCTCAAGATCCCGGTGCTCGGCGACGTGCTACTCAAGGGCTCGGTCGCGCGCTTCACGCGCACGCTCGGCACCCTGATCGCGTCCGGCGTGCCGATCCTTTCGGGCTTGGAGATCACCGCCCGCACCGCCGGCAACAAGGTCATCTCCGAGGCGATCATGACCGCGCGCGCGTCGATTCGCGAGGGCGAGACCGTCGCGGCCCCGCTCAAGACGTCGGGCGTGTTCCCGCCGATGGTCGTCCAGATGATCACGGTCGGCGAGCAGACCGGCGCGCTGGACGAGATGCTGACGAAGATCGCCGTGTTCTACGAAGCCGAGGTCGATACTGCGGTCGACACGCTGACGTCGATCATCGAGCCGGTCATGATCGTTCTGATGGGCGGCATCGTCGGCGGCATGGTGATCGCGATGTACCTGCCGATGTTCAAGCTGATCAGCGTCGTTGCCGGAAGCGGCGACTGACGATGGCCGTTGCCCACGGCCTCGCCCTCGTCTCGCCCGCGCTGTCGCGGCGGGCGACGGATCGGTGGGAGGGTCTCAAGTCCCTGATCCGGACCCGCCTGCTGGTGGCGACGCTGGCGCTGCCGATCGGCGTGCTCCTGCGTCCGGAAGCCACGGCGCAGTCGTGGTGGGTGATGTGGTGGTCCCTGCTCGCGGTCGGCGTGCTGTCGGCGCTGTACTGGCTCGGTGCGGCGATCCGCCGCGGGCTCACGTTCCAGATCTACGCGCAGCTCGCCGGCGATCTCATGCTGGTGACCGCGTTGGCCACCTTGACCGGCGGGCGCGACAGCCAGTTCGTGTTCTTCTACGCCCTGGTCGTCATTGGCGGCGGCGTTCTCGGGCGGCTGCCGGGTGGCGTCATCGTCGGCCTTTCGTCCTGCTTCGGGTTCGTGGCCCTGCCGTGGCTCGCGAGCCAGCTCGGGGTTCCGAGCCTAACGTTCGGTACCTCGCCGCTTCCCAAGCCCGGCATGATGGTCGCGTTCCTGGCCATGTTGGGGGTGCTGGCCGGCGTGCTCGGCAAGCGAGGCCAGGGGACGCGCGAGCATCTCGCACGCGCCGAGCGGGAGCTCGACCGCCTGCGTGTGGACAACGCGCTGATCCTGCAGAACCTGACGTCCGGCGTCATCACGCTCGACAGCGCGGCGTACGTGACCTTCCTCAACCCGACCGCCGAGGAGGTGCTGGGCGTGCGGCTCGACGAGGCGCGCGGCCGCCCGGTGCAGATCGCTCTGCCCGAACGCCTTCAACCGCTGCGCGACGCGTTGCTCGCCGTCCTCCAGCAGCACGACCGCCGGGCGCGGGACGAGCTGATGGTGCGCAACGCGCAGGGACGCGTGTTGCCGGTGGGCGTGTCGATCAATGTGCTGAAGCACGAGGGCGCCGTCACCGGTGTGGTCGCGGTGTTCCAGGATCTCACCGACGTGCGGGACATGGAGCGGCGCGCGCGCCGCAACCAGACGCTCGCCGAGGTCGGAGCGCTGGCGGCGGCGATCGCGCACGAGCTGCGCAACGGCTTGAACCCGATCAGCGGCTCGGTCGAATGCCTGCAACGCGAGCTGAAGCTCGAGGGCGAGAACGCGGTGCTCATGGACCTGATCGGGACCGAGTGCGCGCGCCTCAATCGCTTCGTGACCGACTTGCTCGGCTATGCGCGCGAGCGGGATCTGTTTCCGGAGTCGTTCGATCTCGAGGAGGTGCTGGCGGAGTTGTGCGAGACCGTGGGGCGTGATCCGCGGCGTAAGACCGGACAGACGGTGCGGTACCAGCCGAGTGGCCGGCCGATGGTGATGTCCGCCGACCGCGAGCAGCTCCGGCAGGTGTGGCTCAACCTGTCGGTCAACGCGCTCGAGGCGATGCCGCCCGGTGGCGCGCTGCTGGTGCGCTGGAGCGAGGATGAAAGGGATCAGGTGAGAGTGGAGTTCGTTGATAACGGTCCCGGGATTGCGGCCGAAGATCTGCCGCGGGTCGGGCAGCCTTTCTTTACCACCAAGCGGGGCGGTACCGGACTGGGTCTGGCGATCGCGCAGCGGATCGTGGAGCGCCACGGGGGCACGCTCGCCCTCGACAGCGCGCCCGGCCGCGGCACGATTGCACGCGTGACGCTGCCGGTTCCGGCCATGGTCGCGCACGCGGCATGACCGGACCGCCCACGAGCCATTGGATGAGGTGATCGAGATGCCCTCCGAAAAGATCCTGGTCGTCGACGATGAGCAGAGCATGACCCAGTTCCTGAGCATCGTGCTCCGCAAGGAGGGATATCAGGTCACGGCCGTGAACAACGGCAAGGATGCGCTCGAAAAGGTCAAAGCCGACCACTTCGACGTCGTCATCACCGACATCAAGATGCCCGGCATGGACGGGATCCAGGTCCTGCACGGGATCAAGAAGCACGATCCGTCGTTGCCGGTCGTGATCATGACGGCGTACGCCTCGCAGCAGTCGGCGATCGACGCCGTCAATCAGGGAGCGTTCCAGTACCTGATCAAGAACGCCAAGAACGACGAGATCAACCTGGTGGTGCGCAACGCCCTGGAGATGCGCAAGGTGCGCACCGAGAACCTCTATCTCAAGCGGGAGCTGAAGCGCGGCCACGAAGAGAAAATCATCATCGGCTCCTCCGAAGAGATGGTGCGCGTGTTCAAGATGGTGGAGCGCGTCGCCGACAGCGAAGCCACGATCCTGATCCAGGGGGAGAGCGGCACCGGCAAGGAGCTGATCGCGCGCGAGATCCACTACGGCAGCAAGCGCGCGCAGGGCCCGTTCGTCAGCATCAACTGCGGCGCGATCCCGAGGGATCTGCTGGAAAGCAACCTGTTCGGCCACGTGAAGGGATCGTTCACCGGCGCCGTCAAGGATGCGGCCGGCATGTTTCAGGTGGCCGAGGGCGGCACGTTCTTCCTCGACGAGATTGGCGACATGCCGCTCGCAACCCAGGTCAAGCTGCTGCGGGCGCTGCAGGAGCGGGAGATCATCCCGGTCGGCGGCACGCAGCCGATCCACATCGACTGTCGCCTGGTGGCCGCGACCAACGCCGACCTGGAGCGCGAAGTGGCGGAGGGCCGCTTCCGCGCCGACCTCTTCTACCGGCTGAACGTGATCCCGATCAAGCTGCCCTCGCTCCGCCAGCGCCGGGACGACATTCCTCTACTCGTCGATCACTTCCTCAAGCGCCATGGTCAGAAGGGAACACCAAAGACGATCGCCAAGGAAGCGGTCGAGCTGCTGATGAAGTACGACTGGCCGGGTAACGTGCGCGAGCTCGAGAACGCCCTGGAGCGTGCGTCGATCCTGGACGAGACCGGTGTCATCGGGCCCGAGGATCTCACCGAGAAAGTTCGCTATGGCGTCACGCAGCGGGGGACGCTGGTGATCGATTCCCCGAACATGACGCTCGAGGAGCTCGAGCGGGAGTACATCCTCAAGGTCCTGAATCACACTCGGTGGCAGAAGAAGCGGGCGAGCGAAATCCTCGGCATCAACGCATCGACACTGTACCGAAAGCTGATCGGCTACGGGCTCGAGAAGAGCGCCGGTCCGATCGAGCCGGGTCGCCACTTCGACGAGGACGCCGCCTGACGTTGCGCGCCGCACGATCGATTTGCCGAGCGTGCGGAATGCGCAATTCCCGAGCACCCGTCGAGAAGATTGCCCGGTGCCAACGCCGAGTGAAACGAGAAGGTCACGAGCTCTTGAGGCGCAAGGATAAGCGCCGCAAGCAGATGTGCGAAGCCGCCGAGTCGAGGACGGTATGGCACATCGGTTGCACAAGCAGGTAGGTGGAGAGGGTCAGACCCCAAGGGGCGGCCCAGCCACCCCGAACCAGGAGGAGTCCGAAACCATGTTCAAGTCCCAGAAAGGCTTCACTCTGATCGAGCTGATGATCGTGGTCGTGATCATCGGTATCCTCGCGGCGATCGCGATCCCGAACTTCATCGCGATGCAGAACCGCGCCAAGGAAGGGAGCACGAAGGCCAACATGCACACCTTCCAGCTCTCCGCGGAGGACTACGGCGTGCAGAGCGACGGGACCTACGCGCTGGTCGCGGACTCCGTTGCGGTGCGCTTGCCGTCTGCGGGCACGACCTTCAAGAACCCGTTCACCCAGACGGTCGGTGTGAACGTGGCTTGGGAAGATCGGGCGAGTGCGTCGGCCGCTCCGGCCGCGACGCGTGGCATCACGAGCTACGCGGACTCGTCCGCCGGTGTGACCTACAACATCAAGGGCCGTGGCAACAATGCCGCGCTCACCCTGGTGCTGACGGCCGGTCAGTAGTCGTCGGGCAATCCGAGAACGCGTCGAGGGCGGGGGAGACCCCGCCCTCGAGCTTTTGCGGAGCGGAGGCCGGCAAGCTCGTGTCACTCCATCGACAGCGAATGAACCGGGCGTTTCGCACGACGGCGGGAGTTTTGAATCACATCGCAACCCAGCACGTTGTGCGGCTTCCGCCCAGGTGAGTCCCATGATCCATTGCCGGCTCGATTTAGCCGCAGTCATGTGTTCGATCGCGGACGGAAAAACTCTGGCATCGCGCTTGCAAAACTCCAAGTGCGGTTGGACAAACAGGAGACAGAGAGTGAGGTGTCATGAGACGCGCACATGAACAGGGGTTCACCCTCATCGAGCTGATGATCGTGGTCGTGATCATCGGCATCCTGGCGGCGATCGCGATCCCGAACTTCGTCGCGATGCAGAACCGGGCTAAAGAGGGCAGCACGAAGTCGAACATGCACACCTTCCAGCTCACCTCGGAGGACTACGGGGTCCAGAGCGAAGGGTTTTACGCGGGTTTCGCCGACAGCATCGTCGTCCGCATGCCCGGAGGGGGGACGAACTTCAGGAATCCATTCAGTCGGCTCACAGGGCCCGGTGAGGCGTGGGAGGATCGAGGCAGCGCCTCCGCGAATCCCTCCGCGACCTCCGGGATCACGAGCTATGCCGACTCGGCCCTTGGCCTCACGTACAACATCAAGGGACGCGGGAAGGCCGGCGGCTTGGCGCTGATCCTGACCGCCGGGAACTGATCAAACGGCTTCGGCTGCTGGGTCACACCGCGCTCTCGGTGAGTGCCTTGCGAGGCGCGATGAAACAGGACTCCGCACCGAACCCCTCGCGCGCGTTCTCGAAGCCCCGGCCCGCGGGGCAGCGGTGGTCAGCGGCACGGGGATTGCGGAGTGCACGACCCGAACCTGGACCGCTTTACTGACAGCGGCGCAAGTCTCTCGTACGGCGTGACTCCGAGGCACTGATGCGACCAGCCCAGAATGGATTGGCCGGGAACACTTCGATCGTGCCGGACAAGAAGTGGCCGGTTGCAGGCGTCGGCGCGCTTCAAATGCTCCCGGACGCAGGGCTGGCGATCTCGACCCGCGACCTGACGAAGGTCTACCGCAATCCCTGGACACTCCAGGTGGTTCGCGGCCTCGAGGGTCTCGACCTCGACGTTCGCCGCGGCGAGGTGCTGGGATATCTCGGCCCCAACGGGGCGGGGAAGACGACCACGCTCAAGCTGCTCACCGGCCTGCACAAGCCGACGCGGGGAACCGCGTGGCTGCTCGGCGTGCCGATCCACGAGACCGCGAGCCGGCGGCGAATCGGGTTCCTGCCCGAGCAACCTTACTTCTACGACTATCTGAACGGAATCGAATACCTGGAGTTCGCGGGTTGCCTCTCCGGCCTTTCGGGTGGCGATGCCCACCGTCAAGCGCGTCACTGGCTGGGTCGTGCCGGGCTCGGCGAACGGCCGCGGCTGGTCTTACGCAAGTACTCGAAGGGGATGCTGCAGCGGCTGGGGCTCGCCGCTGCGCTGCTGCACGATCCCGAGCTCCTGATCCTGGACGAGCCGATGAGCGGGTTGGATCCTTTCGGCCGGCGAGACGTGCGCGAGCTCATTCAGGAACAGAAAGAGCGCGGCGTCACGGTGCTGTTTTCGTCGCACATCCTTCCGGATGTCGAAATACTGTGCGATCGCGTGGCGATCCTGCTGCAGGGCAGACTCACGCGCGTCGCCACGGTTGGTGAGCTGGTTCAAGGCAGCCGCCAGCGGATCGAGATCCGCTGCACCGGAGCGGGAACGCTCGAGGTGCCCGCGAACTTGGACGGCGTCGTCGAGTGCCGCCAACGCTCCCACGAGACCGTCCTCACGCTGTCCGCGGAGCAACGACTCGGCGAGGTGCTCGAATGGCTGCTCCGCAGCCGGATTCAGATCCGGACGGTGACGCCGAATCGAGTGACGCTCGAAGAGCTGTTCATGGCCACGGCCGAGGGCGCGGGATCCCGATCCGAGGCGCCGTCACCGGCGCGCGCTGGCGAACCGGCGGAGCGGAGGACGGCATGATCGTCGCGGCGATCGCGCGCAACACGTTCCGCGAGGCCACTCGCGATCGGGTGGTGACCGGCGTCGTCCTGTTCGGGATCGCCGCGATGCTCTTGACCCAGCTGTTGAGCCCGCTCGCCCTCGGGGAGGGGCATCGCCTGACGATCGACCTGGGATTGACCTCGATTTCCGTGCTCGGCATGCTGGTCGTGCTCCTTGCCGGTTCGAGTCTGATCTCCAAGGAGATCGAGAAGCGGACGATCTACAACCTGCTCTCCCGGCCGATTGGGCGTCCGGTCTACCTGACCGGGAAGTGGGCCGGAATGGCGGGGGCGTTGTGGGTGGTCGCGGCGACTCTGGGTGCCGCGTTGTGGGCGCTGCTGGCGTTGCGCGGGCATGCCGGGCATGGTCCCTCGCTGGCTCAGGCGGTGTATCTGGCGGGGCTCGAGCTGACGGTTCTGACGTCGTTGGTCGTGATGTTCTCGGCGCTCTCGACGCCCGTGCTCTCGGCGCTCTACACGCTCGGAGCCTACTGTCTCGGGCAGTGGAGCGGCGACCTCCGCGGCTTCGCGCATCAGTTCCCGCCCGGGATCGCGGGTGCGATCGAGGTGGTCGCCAACCTGGTGCCGAATCTTCCGATCTTCAACATGCGCTCGCTCGCCGCCGCGGGCGACACCACATCCGGGTTCCATCTCGGAGTCGCGAGCGGCTACGCCGCGGTCTACTGCGCGTGCGTGCTGTGCCTGGCGGCCGCCGCGTTCGAGTCGCGGGACTTCAAGTGAGAGTGCTGCAAAGCGTCCCTCCGCGCGTGCTGCGAATGAGCGCCGCGTGGGCGCTCGCGCTGACCCTGGTCGGCTTCGTCTTCCAGGTCTCCGATTTCGCGTACCGCCGCCTGCCGGCTCCAAGGCCGCTGGAAGAGCTGTCCTACTATCCGTCGGGGATGCTGCTGCGACCCGCCACGCTGGGCCATGGCGAGACCGCGGCCGACCTGGCATGGTTGCGGGCGGTGCAGTACTACGGCGAGCATCGCAGCAGCGACATGCGCTTCACCCGCATGTATCACGTGTTCGACGTCCTCACGACTCTGGCCCCCGGCTTCATCCCGGCTTACGTGTTCGGGGCGTTCGCGCTCGCTCAGGAGGGGAGTGACTTCGCCCGTGCCGAGGCGCTGATGGAGAAGGGTCTGGGGGTCAATCCGACCAGCGGCCGGCTGGCCTTCGAGCTCGGATTCCTCCACTACGTCAGGCCCGGCGGCCGGGATCTCCGGCGCGCCGCCCAATACTTCGAGCAGGCGGCGCGACAACCCGACGGTCCTCCGGAGTCGCGGCGATTCGCTGCGTTCGCGCGTCAGCATTCGGGCGACCTGGGGGTCGCGTACCTGTTGTGGGCGGAAGTCGCGGCCGGCTCCGAGAATCCGTACCTGCGCAAAATGGCCGGCCGAGAGATGCGCAAGATCCGGGAAGCAGTCGAGACCGGACGGGCCGAGCTCGCCGTCAAGCGGCTGACCACCCCGATCGTGCGCAGGTCCCGATAACGCCCCGCACACTCGCCAGTTGCCGTGCGTCGCGCGGCGAGTGTCGCGCGGTCGCTCGTGGCCGGGAATCGGAAAACGCCTCAAGTCTTGCGGTTCAGCAACCGATCACCAGTGGTGGCAGGCCGAAGTCACGGCCGTGAAGATTGTTGTGTTTCGTCGTCGGGCTCGATCGGCGCCGCGCTGCCTCGCAGGCCAGCCGCGATCGAACCTCTTCAGGGAGTGAAATCATGCTCTTCGGTAGGAAGCAATCCCTGGTGGGACTGGACATCGGCAGCCACTCGATCAAGGTGGCGGAGCTCGAGGGTCAGTCGAACAAGGGCCACCGCCTGGCCAACTGGGGGATTTCCGCGCCGCTCGGAGAGGCGATCGTCGACGGCGAGATCATGGATCGCCAGCTCGTGGTCGATGCGATCTCCAATCTGCTCGAGTCGCGTCACATCACGTCGCGCAACGTCGTCGCCGCCGTCAGCGGTCGCGCGGTGATCGTCAAGAAGATCACCATGAACCGGCTGTCGGCCGAGGACGCGCAGCAAGCGGTGTACTGGGAAGCGGAGCAGCACGTTCCGTACGACATCAACGACGTCTCGCTCGACTTCGAGATCTTGGGCCCTGCCCCGAACGACCCGAAGCAGATGCACGTACTGCTGGTGGCGGCCAAGAAGGACATGGTGGTCTCGTTCGGCGATCTGATTCGCGAAGCCGGCCTGCAGCCGGCGATCGTGGACGTCGACTCCTTCGCCACCCAGAACGCGCTGGAAGCGAACTACGACTTCGCGCCCGACGAGGTGGTGGCGGCGCTCAACGTCGGCGCCGAGATCACGAACATCAACATCACCCAGGCCGGCGTGCCGTACTTCACGAAGGATCTCCAGCTCGGCGGCAACACGTTCATCGAGGCCGCCCAGCGCAAGTTCAATCTGAGCCAGGTCGAAGCCGCCGCCGCCGTTCGCGGCGAGTCGGGCGCCTCGCTCGAGATCACGCCGGTGATCGAGCAAGCGTGCGAAGGGCTCGCCACCGCGCTCGAGCGCGCGCAGGCCTTCCTGCGCACTGCCGGCGAAGCGGGAGCGATCTCGCGCGTCATCCTGTGCGGGGGCAGCGCGCTGACCCCCGGCCTGTCCGAGTTCCTCAATCGCCGCTTCGGCGTGCCGTCGGAAATTGCGAACCCCCTGGCCCGGATCCAATACGACCCGGCGCTGTTTGCCGGGCAGGACGTCATGAAGGTGGCGCCCCTCCTGACGGTTGGCATCGGGCTCGCCTTGCGCCGCCTGGGAGACAAGAAATGATTCGCATCAATCTCCTTCCGAAGGAGGACAAGGCCCACCGCAGAGCCGCGGTCAGCTTCAAGGCCGGCGAGCTGGTTCTTCCGCTCGTCGTGATGCTGGCCGCCGTGTTCGTGGTCGTCGGCACGGTGATCGCCCAGCGCACGCGCCTCGCGGCGCTCACCCACTCGATCGCCGAGGTCGAAGCGCAGTCGCGCGCCCTGGCGCCGCAGATCGAGCGGGTCAATCGGCTCGCCCAGGAACGCGCCGAGCTCGACCTTCGGCTCGGCATCATCAGCAAACTCGAAAAGGGACGCACCCAGAGCATCCGGCTCATGGACGAGCTGGCGCGCTGCGTTCCCGACCACCTCTGGCTGAACTCGGCCCAGCAGGAAGCCGGCAACCAGCTCAGTTTGGAGGGGGTCACTTTTTCCAATCTCGTCGTCTCCGACTTCATGTCGCGGCTCGAACGTTCGCCGTTGTTCGCGAACGTCGAGCTGGGCGTGGCGGAGCGTGGCGGGATGGTCGACCGTGACGTGGTGCGCTTCCGGGTCACCTGCCAGGTGACTCCGGACGAGCCTGCGAACTGAGCGAGGACGCCATGGCCCAAGTGAATCTCAAGAATCAGGCGGTCCTGAAGATCGCCTTGTGCGTCCTGCTCGCCGGCGGCGTGCTCGGGGTGTTCTTCTTCAGTCATCTCGTGCCGTTCAGCTTCCCGAATCAGCGGGACCGCGAGTTGGCGCTCAAGGCGGACTACGAGAAAAAGGCGACCGAGCTGGCGCGCGCACGCGCGTCGGTGGCGGACCTGCCGCGCTTCGAGGCGGAATACGAGCAGCTCCACGAGCGTTGGGCGATGGCGGCGGAGCTGCTGCCGGCCGATCGCCAGCTCGCCGCCCTGTTGCGAAAGATCACGCTCGCCGGCCAGCAGACCGGCGTCCAGTTCTTGATGTTCAAGCCCAGCCCGGCGAACTCCGAGACCTATTACACCGAGCTGCCAATGGAGATCTCGATTTACGGTGGCTACCATCAGGTCGGATCGTTCCTGGCCGAGCTTGCGAACATGCGTCGCATCGTGACGGTGTCGAACGTCAAGCTCTCGACCAACACCAAAGGCGACGCCCTCGCGACCACGTCGGCCGCGCTGACCGCCTCGGCGTACAGCCTCAATCCCAATGCCGCGTCGCCGCCAGCGGCTCCGGCCGCGACCCCCGCGCCAGCGGAAGAGGGCACCAAGGAAGACGCCAAGGGCACCGCCAAGAAGGGAGCAGCCAGTGCGCGCGAAGAATCCTAAATCCGTATTCAGCTCCGGCGCCGATCGGACACGGGCGTGCCTGGCCTTGGTGCTGGCTGCAACGGCGTTGACGGCGTCCCCGACGTGGGCCGCCGATCCTCCGGCAGTGGCCTCGAAGCCGGCTCCGGCGGCGGTTGGTAAAACGACCACCCCGGCCGTGACTCCGGTCGCGACGCCTAAGACTGCGTCCGTGGCGAAGCCCGCCGCGGCCGGCGGCACGGCACGCGTGACGGTGAAGCCGGTGGCGAACTCACCGGTGAAATCCAGCCCCGCGACCCCGGCTGCGCGCGTGGCGGCGAAAGCGATGTCGGCCGGGATCCAACCCACCGCGCAGTTCGATGAGCACTTGACCTATCAATACAACGCGCTCGGGCGGCGGGATCCCTTCCAGGCTCTGGTCGGTGGCGAATACGTCGGTGCCGATGTCGGCGGCGACGCTCCTCCGGACGTCGGCGGTATCAAGGTCGTCGGCATCGTGTGGGGCGACGCGGACAGATTCGCGCTGGTCGAGGACGGCCGCGGAAACAGCCACGTGCTGCGCCGCGGCGACAAGATCATGAATGGTTTCGTCGAAAGCCTGACTCGGGAATCCGTGGTCGTCAGCCTCACGGTGGACGGCCAGACACAGTCGGTGTCCATTCCTTTGACGCGGAAGGGAGAGAAGTCGAATGCGAATCGGTAAGGCCCTAGCGGGGCTTGCTGTGGCGGCCGGCACGTGCGCGGTGCTGCTGACCGCGCCCGCCCAGGCCCAGGAATCTTCGGCAATGAAATCGGTGGGGATGGTCCGCACCGGCGCCGGCACGTTCACGATCGACGTCGAAGGCGCGGACGTGCGGACCGTGGTGCGGGCGATCGCCGAGTTCAGCGGTCGCAACATCGTGGTCGCGCGCGGCGTGTCGGGGCCGGTCCGCGTCTCGTTGCGGAACGTGAGCTGGCAGGAAGCCCTGCGCACGATTCTGCGCACCAACGGTCTGGACTACGTGGAAGAAGGCGTGATCATTCGGGTGGACGATGCCAACAAGCTCCAATCCGAGCAGGTGGAGCGGGAGACGGCCCGCGCCAAGGCGGCCGATCTCGCGCCGCTCGAGACCCGAGTCGTGAAACTGAACTACGCGAACGCGAGCGAGATGACGACCCCTCTGCAGGCCGCGCTCACCCGCCGCGGCACGGTTCAGGTCGACCGGCGCACGAACTCGCTGATCATCACCGATCTGCCCGCCACGCTCGAGGCGGCCGAGAAGATGGCGCTGATGCTCGACTCGACGACGCCGCAGATCGAGATCACGGCCAAGCTCGTCGACGTCGACGCCTCCGCGCTGCGCGACATCGGCATCGAATGGAACGTGGGTCCGACCAGTGACGTCGATGCCGAGTTCTTCACGCAAACCGGTCCCATCCCGCCCGATTTCTTGCACCCCGGCAACGACGACGAGAATGCGCTTGGCAGCCAGCATAACTCCGGTATCGCGGATCCGGTCACGCGGCTCACCTACGGGATCTCGAAGAACTGGGGCTTCATCGAGGCTCAGCTCCAGGTGCTCGAGGAGAATCGTAAGGCCAACATCATCTCGAATCCGCGCATAACGACGGTGGACAATCGTGAAGCCAAGATCCTGGTCGGTCAGAAGATCCCTCTCATCGTTCAGGACGTGGCCGGCAACCCGGTGTCGCAGCTCCAGACGATCGGCATCCAGTTGCGCGTGACGCCGCATCTCACCGAGGACAAGCGCATCATCCTCGACCTCCATCCGGAAGTGAGCGATCTCTCGACCCAGAGCACGGTCCAGGGCGGCGTGATCATCAACACGTCGGAAGCCGACACGCGCGTGATGGTGAACGACGGGGAGACGGCCGTGATCGGCGGTCTGATCCGCACCAACGAATCGCACGTGCGCCGTGGCGTTCCGCTGCTCAAGGACATCCCGCTGCTGGGCGTGTTGTTCCGCTCGAACAGCACCACCCGCCAGAATCGCGAGCTGATCATCTTTGTGACGCCGCGAATCATCACCAGCATGGCGAGCAACTGACGCTTTCCTGACCGAACGCCGCCGGGCTCGCTCCCGGCGGCGTTTTTGACGTTCGGGCGGCAAGGCCGTCCGAATCGCTGTGCTAGGCTTCCGCCATGGTGCGATCCCTCGAACGTCCCATCGCGCTGGTCGGGCTCATGGGCGCCGGAAAGACCTCCGTGGCCCAACGACTCGGCGAGCACTTCGGCGTCGCAGTAGCGGATCTCGACGCACTCGTCGAAGCGGACGCGGGTGTGTCGGTGCGCGAGCTGTTCGAGCGTGAGGGTGAGCCCGCATTCCGGCGGCGCGAGCGCCGCGCGCTCGCCCAGGCCCTCGACGCCGGCGCCCGGGTGCTGGCGTGCGGCGGCGGCCTGGTGCTGGATCCGGATGCGCGGCTCGCGCTGCGCGACCATTGCCACGTGGTGTGGCTCGAGGTGTCGCCCGAACAGGCCGCCCTGCGCCTCGCCAACGGCGAAGCGGCCTTGCGGCCGCTCCTCAGGGGAGCGGCCGTCGCCGAGCGTCTGAGCGAGCTGCTGCAGGCGCGCGCGCCTCATTATAAGGAGGTCGCGCACGCGCGCGTGGCCACCGACGGGCGCACCTCCGATGAGGTCGTGGCGGCCGTGCTCGAGGCGCTCCCGGGCGGCTCCGCGTGAGGACCTGGCGCCGGCGCCGGCTGCCGGCCGCGCTCGTCGTGCTCCTGCTCGCCGCCTCGTGCGCACCGCACGTGGTCCGGCCGCCGGACCTGCTGCGCGAGCCGCGTGCGGCGCGCTACCTCACCGGCCTGATCGAGCGCGAGCAGCGCGGTGTCGCGGTCGAGGCACAGGTCGTCGTCTGGGCGGAGCTCGGCGCCGATCGCGAGCTGCCCGGCGCGCAGGCGCGGCTCGTGCTCGGCGGACCGGACGCCTTCCGGTTGCGCGTGAGCTCGCTGTTCGGCACCGCACTCGACGTGTCCGGGCGCGGCGACTCGCTGACCGCCTACGTGCCGGCGCGCCGGGCGGGGATGACGATCGATGCCGCAGGGGAATCGCTCGGCGTGCGCGCGCCCGGCGGTCTGGTGTTTCGCGCGCTCGGCGCGACGTGGCGTCCCGGCGAAGCCGCGTGGCGGGAGAGCGTCTGGAACGACACGCTGCTCCACGTGCGCTGGCTGGAGATGGAAGACAGTCTGGCGATGACGATCGGCTCGAACGGTCTGCCTGTGACCGCCTCGCTCCGCCGTCCCGACGGCAAGGGCGTGGAGATCCACTATCGGAACTGGGACCGTTCCTCCGGGATCGCGTGGCCTTCGCTCGTGGAGCTCGAGGATCGCGCGCAGACCGTGCGCGTCACGTGCAAGGTCCAGAGTCTCAAGTTCGCGGCCGCGCCGGATCGCGGACGACTCACGGCGCGCCTCCCGGAAGGGACGACGCGGGTGACCCTGTCCGAAGTGCGCGCCGCATTGCGGCGCCTGGGGGAGTTCTGATGCGCGCCCTGGTTGCGGCCGGTTTCGCCACCGCGCTCGCCGCTGGGCTCGCCCTGGCGGTGTCGCCTGCAGCGAGCCGTCTCGAGACGGCTCGCGTGCTCGAGCAGCGCTTGACTCGCCACGGCAGAGCCGAGGCGCAGGTCGTGCACGCGCTCGCCGACGCGCTGGGAGCCGCGGCGCCCCGTCGCGCGCGATTGGCGCTCGAGCCCGGCTTGGTCAGGCTCGATTTCACCGACGACGGTGAGCGCGTGACGCTGCGCGAGGACGGGGGCGAGTGGCTGCAACCGGGCCCACGCCAGATCCTGTTGCTGCCGTCCGATCAGATCGCCGGTGCGGCGGCGATCTGGAACGCTTTGCTAGGAAGCGAGCGTGATCGATTCACGGAACGCCGGATCGCGTCCAACCGTTTTCTCCTCACGCCGAGCCCGGCACTCGCGGAAAACGTCGCAGCGCCGTTCGAGAGCTTATGGGTGACGCTCGGCCAGGACCGTCTTCCGAGCCGAATCGAGGTCCGGGATGCTTCCGGGCAACTGCTCAGGTTGCGCTTCAGCGGCTGGCGATTCGCGGCGGCCCGCGGCCCGACCGCGTTTCGTCTCGCGGCCCCCAAGGGCTACGCCGTCGTGCCGATGCGCTAGTGGTCGTTCGCGCTCGCCCGGGGTCGCGGATCGACTCGGGCGCAGTGCTCCAAGTCCTTTGCCCGGAACGAGAAAGAGCGCCGTGCTCGCTTGACACCTCCGCGACGCTGGGCGAGACTGCGACCGCTCCTCGTGCGCGTGATCTCCGGTGAGTTCGGGGGCCGCAGACTCAAGGCCCCGCGCGGTCGCGGCACGCGACCGACGTCGGACCGTGTCCGTGAGGCGCTGTTCATGACCCTCGAGCCGCTGATCGGACTGACCCTGGTGGATCTCTACGCGGGCAGCGGAGCGCTCGGGATCGAAGCGCTCTCGCGCGGCGCGCGCACGGTCCATTTCGTCGAGCGCGAGCGCAGCGCGCTCGCGGCGCTACGCGAGAACCTCGAAACACTCGGGCTCGAGGAACGAGCGCAGGTGTGGCCGCTCGGACTGCCGCAGGGCTTCAAGCGACTGCAGGCGGCGCTGAACCAGGCGGACGTGCTGATCGCCGATCCTCCGTACGGGGGCGCAGCGGCGCGCGCGACGCTGGCGGCGCTCGGAGCGCCGGGCGTGCTGCGGGCCGGGGCGCGCGTGGTGGTCGAGCATCATGGCAAGGACGAGCTGCCGGAGCGCGCCGGGGTGCTGGCGCGGGAACGGGAGCGGCGGTACGGCGAAACGGTGGTGAGCACGTATCGGGCGGCGGGGGAAGACCCCGCGAGCGCAGAGGAGCGGGCATGAGCGATCGCACCGCAGTGTTCCCGGGCACCTTCGATCCGTTCACGAACGGCCACCTGGACCTGGTGCGCCGCGCGGCACGGCTGTTCGATCGGGTCGTGGTCGCGGTCGCGGACAACCCCGCCAAGGGCACGTTGTTTCCGCTCGAGGTGCGCACCGAGATGATTCGCGCCGTGCTGAAGAACGTGCGCCGGATCGAGGTGGTCGCGTTCTCGGATCTGGTGGTCCAATGCGCGCGCCGGGTCGGCGCTCAGGTCATGATCCGCGGGCTGCGGGCGGTGAGCGATTTCGAGTTCGAGTTCCAGATGGCGCTCATGAACCGCCGCCTCTCGCGCTCGCTCGAGGTCGCGTTCCTGATGCCGAGCCAGCAGTACACCTACCTCAACTCGACCCTGGTCAAGGAAGTCGCACGACTCGGCGGGTCGGTGCGCGGGCTGGTGCCGCGAAATGTCGAGCAGCAGCTGCTGACAAAGTTCCGGACCGCCGGTCCGAAGGCGCGCCGCTCGTGATGAGCGCGATTCTCGACCGTATCCGGCGACTCGCTCGGCTCCGGCGGCAACGGCTGGTGCTGGCCGAAGCGGGGGACGAGCGCATCGTCCGCGCCGCCGACCGCCTGGCGCGCGAGGGACTCGCGGACGTGACGTTGCTCGGGGAGCGCGAGACCTCGCGTGCCTCGGCGCGACGCCTGGGCGTCGGGTTGAACGGCGTGAAGCTCGACGACAGCGCCGCGCCGGACGAAGTCGCCCGCACCGAAGCGGCGCTGAACCAGGCGCGCGGCGGCCGTCTCGAGGCGGCCGAGCGCGGGCGCCTGGCGCGCGACCCGCTGTTCCAGGCGGCGGCCCGGGTGCGGTCGGGCGAGGCCGATTGCTTCGTCGCCGGCGCGTCCCGGACCACCGCCGACGTCCTGCGCGCGGCGTTGTGGCTGATCGGCACCGCGGCCGGGGTCGGCAGTGTGTCGTCGTTCTTCCTCATGGTGGTCCCGCCGCGCGCCGGAGCGGAAGAGCGGGTGCTGCTGTTCGCGGACTGCGGCGTCGTGCCGGATCCGACGCCGCCGCAGCTCGCCGAGATCGCATGCCTCACGGCCGACAACTACCAGCGCCTGACGCGCGAAGTGCCCCACACCGCGTTCCTGTCGTTCGCGACGCGCGGCAGCGCCGATCATCCGCGGGTGCGTAAGGTGCGCGATGCCGTGGCGCTGGCGCGCGCGCGCCGCCCGGAGCTCCACTTCGACGGCGAGCTGCAGGCGGACGCCGCGCTGGCGCCCGAGGTCGCGAGCCAGAAGGCGCCCGACAGCGCGGTCGCGGGCCATGCGAACGTGCTGATCTTTCCGGACCTCGACGCCGGCAACATCGGCTACAAGCTGGTGCAGAGACTCGCGGGCGCCGGCGCCTACGGCCCGATTCTCCAAGGTCTCGCGAAGCAGGCCAACGACCTCTCGCGCGGCTGCAGCGCCGACGACGTCGTCGAGGTGGCGACGATCGCGTGCGTGCTGAGCGCGGCGCCATCGCCGGCGGAGCGCGCGTGACGCTCAAGCTCTCGCATCTGGCGCGGCGCGTCGGGCACTCCGGCACGCTCGCCATCGAGGATCGCATGCTCCAACTGCGCGCCGAGGGCAAGGACATCGTCAATCTCGGCGTCGGCCAGCTCGACTTCGATACGCCCGAGGCGGTGCGCGCGGCCGGTGTCGCTGCGATCGAGCAGGGCATGACGCGCTACACCCCGGCGGCCGGGACGGAAGCTCTGTTGCGCGCGGTGCGCGTCAAGTTCGAGCGGGAGAACGGGCTCGAATACGGCGCCGACGAGGTGATCGTCGGTTCGGGTGCCAAGAGCGTCCTGTTTCACGGCCTGCTCGCGCTGCTCGATCCCGAGGACGCCGTGATCGTTCCGGTGCCGGCCTGGCCAAGCTACCGCTCGATGATCGCTGTGGCCGGCGGGCAGATGGTCGCCGCGCGGCTCGACGCGCGCAACGGTTACAAGCTGACCGCCGACGGATTGGTGGAGGCGGTTCGCGCGGCGCGCGGCCGTGCTCACGGCCTGGTCCTCAACGCCCCCCACAACCCGACGGGCGCCGTCTACGCGCGCGAGGAGCTGGCGCAAATCGCCGAAGTCGTGCAGGGCGAGGGGCTGTGGGTGATCAGCGACGAGATTTACGAGCACCTGATCTATGAGGGAAGTGCGACCAGCTTCGCCGCGATCGCGGGCATGCGCGCCCGCACGCTGACCGTGAACGGCGTCTCGAAGAGCTTCGCGATGACCGGCTGGCGGATCGGCTACGGCGGCGGGCCGGCGGCGCTGGTCCGGTGCATGGTCGCGATCCAGAGCCACACCAGCGGCAACGCGTGCAGCATTTCGCAGCACGCGGCCGAGGCGGCGCTCCGGCTCACGCTCGAAGGCGACGAGGCGCTGAGCGCCGAGCGCCAGCGCGTGCACGACGCGATGCTGAGGCGTCGCGATCTGGCGTGCCGGGAGCTGGCGGCGATTCCGGGCGTGACCCTGGTACGGCCTGCCGGGGCGTTCTACATCTTCGCCGACTTCTCGTCTCACTATGGACGGGAGCTCGGTGGCGAACGCGTTCTCGGCTCCAGCGACCTGGCCGCGTACTTGCTGTCGGCCGCGGGCGTGTCGGTGGTGCCGGGTATCATCTTTGGCGATGACCGCGGCCTGAGGCTTTCGTTCGCGACCGCGCGCGAAGAGCTGAGCGTCGCGCTGCAACGCATCAAAAAGGCGCTCGCCTGAGCGATTGGGAGCCATGCCGACCTACGACTATCGCTGCC
Organism: Candidatus Limnocylindria bacterium; assembly: GCA_035632955.1. GTDB lineage: Bacteria > Eisenbacteria > RBG-16-71-46 > RBG-16-71-46 > RBG-16-71-46 > DASQFU01. Next base: position 10,367 of record DASQFU010000116.1, on the reverse strand, counting down.
GGAAGTGCAAGCACAAGTTCGAGCTGTTCCACAGCATCAAGGACGACACACCCAAACGCTGCCCGAAATGTCGCGCGCGCGCCGACCGCGTCCCATCCGGCGGCGCGGGCATTCTGTTCAAGGGCTCGGGCTTCTACATCACCGACTACCGCAGCAAGTCCTACCAAGAAGGCGCCAAGCAGGAACGCAGCGGCGCTTCCGATTCCGGCGAAACCGGCTCGAGCCCGGGCAAAGCCGCGAGTTCGGACTCGAGCTCGGGCGGCGGGGCGAGTACCGGCTCGGGTGGCGATGCGGGCTCCGGTTCGCGCGGCGATGCGACTTCAGGCTCACGCGGCGATGCGAGCTCCGGCTCGCGTAGCGCGCCGAGCCCCGAATCCAAGTCGCGGCCCAAATCGCGCCGGAGCGGCGGGGGCGACTCCAGTCGGTCGAAGCGTTCCCGGACCCGCGACGCCGCGCCGCGCGGCGGGTGAGCCGCTGACCGTCGCGACCGCGAGCCTGCTGCGCCAGCTCACCGACGACCATCGTGTGGACGGACGCGCGGCACTCGATGCCGGCGGCGAGCTGGCGCTGCGCGTCGACCACGTCCTTATCGACGAGGCCGACGCGGTGCTCGTGCTCCTGGAGCTGGAAGCGATCGGCTGCGAGAGAGTCCGGACCGAGCTGGCGTTCGCGTGCCTGGACTCGGGGTCGGCCTGGCCGGGATTCGAAGCGGCTGAGCGGAGCCGCTACGTGCTGGCTGCCGCCGAGCGCCTCGGCGTGATCACGAGCCGGCCGGGCCGCGGGCTCGCGCATCATCTGTATGTCGAGCGGCACGCCGCACCCGGCAAGCTCGTGGTCGGCAGCGCCGCTCAGGTCGCGTCCTGTGGCGGCCTCGGGATGCTGGCGCTGGGGGCGAGCGAATGCGAGCTCGCGGCGATCCTGGCCGGCCAGCCATTGCGCCTGACGATGCCCGAGCGATCGGTGCTGCACTTGCGCGGCACCTTGCCGTGGTGGATCGACGCTCAGGATCTGGCATTCGCGCTCGCGGCCCAGCGCGATCGATCGCGCTGGGAGGGCGCCGTGCTCGAGGTCACGGGGCCCGGCGTCTCGGCCCTGGACGTCGACGAGCGCGTGTTTCTCGCCGGCGCGATCCGGTCGCTCGGCGTCCAAGCGGCGCTGTTTCCCTCCGACGCGCTGACGCGCCGCTATCTCAAAGCCCAGGGACGCGAGCCCGACTGGAAGCCGCTCGGCGAGTGGAGCACCGGCGACCCGGCCGAGGGTGCGGATCTCGATCTCGACGCCTTGGAGCCACGCGTGGTGGGGGCGATCGCTGGTGGCGAGCCGGTCCGTGTGCGCGACCTCGCCGGCGAGCGGATCGAGCGCGTGATCGTTGGCCCCGAGGCCGGCTACCTGCATCTCGCGACACTGGCAGCGCTCCTCCACCAGCGCCACGTGCCGCCCGGGATCGAGCTCGCGGTCGTGCCGGGGAGCCGGCAGATTCTGGAGACGGCGTTGCGCGACGGCGTGCTGGAGCGACTGCGCTCCGCGGGGGCGCGCGTGCTCGACGTCGGCGGCAGTTGCGATCTGCGCCGAATCGGCTGGGCGCTCGAGCCCGGTGCGGTGATGACGTTCGGCGTGCCGGCGCCGGCGGCCACGGGCCGCCCGGAGCCCCGGCCGCGCTGGCGCGCGGGGCTTGCGACCGCCGCCGGCTGTGCCCTGACCGGACGGCTGGTGGACCCGCGCGACGTCGAGGTCGGCAGCTCGCACGGCGAAGCTCCGGAGAGCTTCGTGCTCTGCGACGAACGCATCCGCCGGATCGCCGAGCCGGCGCAGACGCCGTTCGACTCGGGCGAGAGCCTGCGCACCTGCGCCGTGCCGGAACCGTTGGCCGGGCCGATCCGCGGTGTCGTGCTGCTCAAGCTCGGCGATCGGGTGCCGGTGGCACACCTGCTCTCGCGCACGCCACGGACCGAGCGCGTATGGTCCGATCTGCGCTCGCTCGCCCGCCATGCATTCGCCGCCGTCGATCCGGGCTTCGCCGCGCGCGCCGCACGCGCGGGGGGTGGTGTGCTCGTCTCCGGCCGAGAGCTCGGCGGTGGTCACCGTGAAGCGCGCGCCGCGATCGTCCTGCGCGAGCTCGGCGTGCGCGCCGTGCTGGCGCGCTCCTGGGTTGCCGAGTTCCGCCGGGACGTGATCCAGCACGGCGTGCTGCCGCTGACGTTCGTCACCGCGGGCGCGTATCATGCGGTCGCAGCCGGAGACGAGCTCGAGCTGCCGACGCTGCCCGAAGGGCTCGAGCCGAACCGGCCGCTGGTCGTGCGCAACCTGACCCAGGCGGCGCAGTACGCGGTGCGACACGATCTCACGTCGCGTGAGATCGTCGAGATCCGGGCGGGCGGCCTGCTCGGGATCGCACGGGTCGAGCCCGCCCGCTCCGCGGCCGCCGCGTCACGAGGAACCCCGTCATGACGCATCACGTCACCCTGATTCCGGGCGACGGCATCGGACCCGAGCTCGCGGCGGCGACGCGTCGCACGCTCGAGGCGACCGGGGTCGCGTTCGAGTGGGACGTGCAGATCGCGGGGGCCGCGTGTCTCGAGCGCGAAGGCACGCCGCTGCCGGCGCGCGTGCTCGAATCGCTGCGCCGTCACCGGGTCGGGCTCAAGGGTCCGATCACGACCCCGATTGGCACCGGTTTTCGCTCGGTCAACGTCGCGCTCCGCCAGGAGCTCGACCTGTACGTGAACCTGCGGCCGGCGAAGACCTATGCCGGCGTCCCGCGCATTGCGCACGACGTCGATCTCGTCATCGTGCGTGAGAACACCGAGGACCTGTACGCCGGGATCGAGTTCGCGCACGGCTCGCCCGGGATCGAGGAGTTGCGCCGCCTCGCCGAGAAGTACACCGGCCGGACGTTTGGCGCCGACGCCGGGGTATCGCTCAAGCCGATCACGGTGTCCGGTTCGCGGCGCATCGTCCAGTTCGCGCTCGAATACGCGCGCCATCGCCGGCGGCGCCGGGTGACGGCGGTTCACAAGGCCAACATCATGAAGCACACCGACGGCCTGTTCCTCGAAGTCGCGCGCGAGCAGGCGGCGCGCTTTCCGGACGTCGAGTTCGACGACGTGATCGTCGACAACCTGTGCCTGCAGCTGGTCCAGCGGCCGCAGCAATACGACGTACTGGTGCTGCCGAATCTCTACGGGGACATCGTCTCGGATCTGTGCGCGGGCATGGTCGGCGGACTCGGCGTCGCCCCCGGCGCCAACCTCGGCGAGCACGCCGCCGTGTTCGAGCCGGTGCACGGCTCGGCGCCGCAGTTCGCGGGCTCGGGGCTCATGAACCCGACGGCGATGATCCTCTCGGCCGTGCTCATGCTGCGCCACCTGGGCGAGCTCGCCGCCGCCTCGCGCCTGGAGCGGGCGATCGGGCGTGTCCTGGCCGAGGGCCGCAGCGTGACGCGTGATCTCCTGCCGGCCGCCGAGGCCGGTCGCGCCGCCACCACCGAAGCGATGGCGGATGCAGTGATCGCCGCACTCGACCCGGTGCGCTGATCGTGCTCGTCGATCTCGCGCGCATTCACGTGATCGCCGGTCCCGGTGGACCGGGCTGCATCAGCTTTCGGCGCGAGAAGTACGTGCCGAAAGGCGGGCCGGATGGCGGCGACGGTGGGCACGGCGGCAGGGTGACGCTCATGGTCGAGCCGCAGGTGCGCACGTTGCTTGACTGCCGGGAACAGCCTCGATACCGTGCGGGGCGCGGTGGTGCCGGCTCGGGCAACAACCGAACCGGCAAAGACGGCGAGGATCTCGTGATCCGGATCCCCCCCGGCACGGTGGTCAAGGATGCGGAGAGCGGTGAAACGCTGGCGGATCTCGTCGCGCCTGGTCAGACGTGGCTCGCGGCCCGCGGCGGGCGAGGTGGCCGCGGCAACGCGCGCTTCGCGACCGCCACGCATCAGGCGCCGCGCCGCGCCGACCCGGGCGAGCCGGGCGAAGAGCGCCGGTTGGTGCTCGAGCTCAAGCTCATCGCCGACGTCGGGCTGGTCGGGCTCCCGAACGCCGGCAAGTCGACGCTCCTCAGCCGCATCACGCGGGCGCGCCCGCGGGTCGCGGCCTATCCGTTCACGACCCTCGAGCCGAATCTCGGCATCGTCGAGCTCGATGCCGAGCGCCGGTTGGTGGTGGCCGATCAGCCGGGTCTGGTCGCCGACGCGCATCTCGGCAAAGGTCTCGGGCTCGAGTTCCTGCGACACGTGGAGCGCACGCGCGTGCTGGTGATGATGCTGGACGTGAGCAGCGAAGCGCCGGCGGCGGAGCTACGCGTGCTCGAGCGCGAGCTCGAGCAGTTCCGCCCCGAGCTGCTCGACAAGCCGCGGCTGGTGGTGCTGACCAAGGCCGACCTGCTGCCCGAAGAGGCGCGTGCCGGCGCGCCCGCCCGGCTCGGACTTCCGGAGGCGATGCTGATCAGCGCCCACACGGGCCATGGGATGAACGCGCTGCTCGAACGACTGTGGGCGCTCGCGGCGCCGGCCGCGACCGTGCTCGAGGACGACGCCGATGGCCGATGACAAACGCGCCGCGAGCCGGGCGTTCGACGCGTTGACGTCGCGCGGCCTCTCCGGCAAGCGCGACTACGTGGCGAGTCTCGAGCGGCGCAGCGATCAAGAAGCGCTCTCGCTGTTGGTCGAATGTCTGTGCGACGAGTCTTGGTACCTGCGCGAGCTGGCCGAAGAGGCGCTCGGCCGGATCGGCGAGCGCGCGGCGCCGGTGCTGGTGCCGATGCTCGAGCAGGGTCTGTGGTTCACGCGCACGAGTGCGGCGCGCGTGCTCGGTCGTTTCGGCCACCGTCCGGCGATCCAGGCCCTGCTGCGGCTGACCGAAGATGCGAACGAGACCGTGGCCGAGGCGGCGCGGGATGCGCTGATCGCGGTCGGCAGCGCCGGGGGAGCCATCGGGCTCGCCCGCGCCTTGCACGGTTTGCCCCTCGACGTCCGCCGCCGGCGCTTCGACGAGTTGTCGGGGCGCGATCGTCATCTCGGAGAGCGCGTCGACCGCATGCTGCGTAACGACGAGCTGATGTCCGCGGAAGGCGCCGAGGTGCTCTCCGACGACAGCGCCGTGGTGCGCGCGAGCGAAGAGGGTCTCGAGTGGGAAGTGCTGACCGGCCCCCCGTCCAGGGAACACCGGCCCCCGCCGCCGGAGGCAGGACGTGGCGAGGGTTCCGGCTGACGCGCGGATCGTCGCCGATTTCGATCCCGAGTATCCCGACGCGTTGCGCGCGCTGCGCGATCGGCCACGGGTGCTCGTGATCCGCGGCGGCGCCATACCTCCCGCGTCACAAGCAGTCGCCATCGTCGGCTCGCGAGCGGCGACGCCCTATGGGCTCACGCAGGCGAGCCGCGTGAGTGGCGACTTGGCCCGGCTCGGCATCACGGTGGTCAGCGGTCTCGCGCGCGGCATCGATGCGGCCGCGCATCGCGGAGCGCTGGAAGCCGGAGGCGCCACGATCGCGGTGCTGCCGGGAGCCCTCGATCACGTCACGCCGTCGAGTCATCGCGTGCTGGCCGAGTCGATCACCGGGCAGGGTGCCCTGATCAGCGAGTTCCCCGATCCCGTGCCGATCACGCGCCGCTCGTTCGTGCATCGCAACCGACTGATTGCTGCGTTGGCGGGCGCGACGCTGGTCGTGGAAGCGGCCGAAGGCAGCGGGGCGCTCCACACCGCGACCGTGGCGCGACGTCTCGGTCGCGTCGTTCTAGCGATGCCGGGTGACGTCGATCGGCCGACCGCGCGGGGAACTCACGACCTGCTGCGGGCGGGAGCCAGCCTGTGCACGTGCGCGAACGACGTCTTGGAAGCGCTGGCCGGTCGCTCCGATGGCGCCCGGCCGTCAACGCCACGCGCGCGCACACGCAAGCCCGCGGGCGCGAAGACCTCGCCGAGCGCGGCGCCCGCGGCCGGCGCGGAAGCGCTTCTGCTCGCGGCCTTGTCCCGCGAGCCGCGCACCGCCGAGCAGCTGGCGACGGCGGCCGGGCTGCCGCTCGGGACGGCGCTCGCGGCACTGCTCGCTCTGGAGTGGTCCGGCAGCGCCCGCGCGGTGGCCGGCCCCCGCTGGGTACGGGGCGGGGCGAGTCGCGCGTGAAGCCGCTGCACGTGCTCGAAGCCTTGGGCGTTCAGGGGCTCGCCGCCACCGTGCGCGCGTTGCCGTGGCGAACGTCGCTGGGGGTCGGGGAGTGGCTCGGCCGGCGGGCGCGCTCGCTCGGCGTTCGGCGCAGGATCGCCGAAGAAAACATCGCGCGCGCGTTTCCCGAACGGGCCCCGGTCGAGCGCGACCGCATCCTGCGCGCCCATTACGCCGAGCTCGGTCGCGTCGTGTGCGAGTATCCGCGGCTGCCGGAGCTGGCGAGATCACCGCTCGGCCGCTACGTCGCCGAGCTGCGCGGGCGCAAGCACTTGGAAGCGGTGCGTGGCCAAGGCGCGGTCCTGCTGACCGGCCACTTCGGAAACTTCGAGCTTCTGGGGGCATTCCTCGGCCACATCCATGCGACCGACTTCGTGGTCAAGCCGCTCACCAATCCCTACGTCGAGCGCACGATCGGCGACCTGCGCGCCGCCGCCAGGATCGGCCAGATCCCGGTCGGCTCGGCGATGCGGCGCGCGTTTCAGGCGCTGCGCGCCGGGCGCTGGGTGGCGTTGCTGGCCGATCAGGACGCGCGCAAGCACGGCGTGTTCGTGCCGTTCTTCGGCCAGCCGACCAGCACGCCGGTCGGACCCGCACGCCTCGCGTTACGAGCCGGCGTGCCGATTCTGCCGGGCTTCATCGAGCGGCGGCCGGACGGCCGTCATGCGATCGAGGTGCTCCCACCGATGGAGCTGCCAGAAGTCGACGATCCCGATCCCGAGCGCACCTTGACGGCGCGCCACGCGGCACTGCTCGAAGGTCGCATCCGGCGCTATCCGGAGATGTGGTTCTGGCTCCACCGCCGCTGGAAGACGCGCCCGCCCGCGATATCGGAGGGGTGATGCATCGCCATCTGCTGCGTGTTCGCTACGGCGACACCGACCAGATGGGATTCGCCTATTACGCGAACTATCTCCGCTGGTTCGAGATCGGTCGCGCCGAGATGATGCGCGCCCTCGGCATGACCTACCGCGAAGTCGAGGAGAGGGGCGTGTCGCTGCCGGTGCTCGAGGCGCGCTGCCGCTATCTCGAGCCCGCGCGCTACGACGACGAGATCGCGATCGAGACCGGCGTGATCGAACTCAAGCGGGCGTCGGTCCGGTTCGGCTATCGCGTGGTGCGTGAGGACGACGGCCTAGCACTCGCCGTGGGGACGACGCTGCACTGCTTTCTCGGCGGCGATGGGCGTCCGGTTCGGCCACCCGAGCGGCTGGTGACGATCCTCGCCCGGGCGCCGCGCGCGGCCGAAGGTCTCGCTTAGGACTTGAAGCCGAGATCGCGGTTTTTGAGTTCGCCCGCGAGCTTGATCGGTCCGAACTGACCCTCGTAGGTCTTCAGGTTCTGCTCGAGAGCCAGCAGCAGCGATTTCGCGTGCTGAGGCGTAAGGATGACGCGCGCGTAGACCTTGGCCTTCGGCAGTCCGGGCAGCGCCCGGGCGAAGTCCAGGATCACCTCCGATCCGGAATGCGCGATGAACACCAGGTTCGAATAGATGCCCTCGGCTTCGCGCTCGCTGAGCTCGACCTCGATCGGGGTTTGGTTTTTTTCCACAGCCTGGGCTCCTATTCCCACCCACTCGGGCGATTTTGGCCACGGTTCCGGATGCCCTCGGGACCATGCAGGGCCGGGACGGCACGGTATGAAGGCCGGGAGCTAGCGTCAAGAGCAAACGCCACTTAACTCAGCCCCTCATGACGTCGCTGGAAGCTGGTCCCGGGCGGCATTGCCCCTGCCGTGGGTGGCATATGGCTTGCGCACTCTGAGCTTGCTAGGCCGGGCATCTCTTCCCTTGTAGCCCCTTGGGCCGAGCGCTTCCCCAAAGGCTGGCCGTTCCACGACCGGTCACCGAGGTCATCGATGTCGTCCCTGCCCGAACGCGCTCCGATCGAGACCGGCCCAAGTCCGGACGCGACCGATCTCGCGGCGTTGTTCGGCGAGGGTCTCGAGATCGGCCGACTCGAGCGCATGCTGCTCGCACTGGCGACACATCCGGCCGGGCCAGGGTTCGACGCGGCCGTGCTCTGGATCTGGAACCCCCAACACGGCGTGCTCGAGGGCCGGCTGAGCTGGACGGCAACGCCAGGCGAGAGCCTGGCCGGCGCACTATCGCGCGCACGCCAAAGCGCCCCCGAGGGTCCAGACCCCGAGCGCACGCGTCATCTCCGCCAGCAGAGCCTGACCCCCGAGCATCTGCCGGAAGCACTGGCGCGCACTCTCGCCGGCGGCGTGTTGCAAGGCGAGCCGCGCGATGCCCTGGCGTTGGCGGCGCATGATCTCGAAGGCCGAGCGTTGGCAGCGGTGGGACTGAGGCGCGGCATTCAGCCATTCGCGTTGTTGGTCGGTGGTTGGCCAAGGGCAGAGAGTCCGGAGCGTGCGGAGCAGGCGCTCGAGAGCTTCCGCCGGGTGGCGGACGCCGCACTCGAAGCGCACGCCTTGGGCGCGGATGCAAGGCGGCGTGCGCACCACGGCGCGGCACTCGGCGAGTTCGCGCGCGCTGCGGTCTCCGATCTCAACCTGGCCGAAATCCTCGCCCTGCTCGGCCGCCTCGCCTGCGAAGCGACGGCGGCGCGCGGGGCGGCGGTGTGGCTCGCTGATTCCGGAACGGCGCCGCATCTCGAGTCCACATTCGGCCCCGGTGGCACGCGCGAGCGGCTCGCGCGCGGTCTGCAACCGCTCGCCGCCGCAGCGATCGACGATCGACGCCCGATCGTGCTCGAGCGCGTGACGAAGGAGCCGCGCCTGGCCCCCGAGGTCACGGCCCAGCTCTCCGCCCTGGCGCTGCTGCCGCTGTGCATGCCCTCCGGGGCCGGCGGAGCACTCGCGGTCTACGACCGCGCCGCGTTCCATCCCAGCGAGGGTCCGGCGTTCACCAACGCCGATCTCGAGTTCCTGCGGACCTTGGCCGACCACGCGGCACTCGTCGTCGAGCACGCGCAACGGCGCACCGAGCTCAAGGCGAGCGAGCGCCGCTGCCGCGACGTGCGCGAGCAGCTGACCCGCAGCGAACGCCTGGCGACGCTCGGCGAGACGGTGGTCAACGTCGCCAACGAGCTGCGCAATCCGATCGCCTCGATCGGCGCGTTCGCGCGCCGCGCGCATCGCGGGCTCGCCCCAGAGGATCCCAATCGTGAGTACCTGGAGATCGTGATCCGCGAGACCGACCGGCTGGAGCGGCTCGCCGGCGAGCAGCTGCAGGTCGCTGCGCTCGGCCCACCGCGCCTCAAGCTCGAGAGTCTCAATCAGGTGGTGCAGGACGTGCTGCAGCAAAGCGGCGAGCAACTGGTGCGGCGGCGCGTGCGGCTGCTGAAGAAGCTCTCGCCCGAAGTGCCGCCGCTGTTGCTCGATGCGGTGCGAATCCAGAGGGTGGTGACCAACATCATGGATCATGCGCTGGAATCGGTGCCCCCGGGCGGGCGGGTGCGGATCGAGTCGCGGCGGGTTCAGGAGTACGCGATCGTCGAGATCGCGCACGACGGCCCGCAGCCCGCGGGGGATCTCTTGAATCAGTTGTTCGTGCCGTTCGCGACCGCCGGGCAAGGCCAGCGCGGTGTCGGCCTCGGGCTCGCCCAGCAGATCGTTCACGAGCACGGCGGCGAGGTCCGCGTGCGCAGCGAATCCGAGTGGAGCAGCATCTTCTCGTTCACGCTGCCGGTGCCGATCAACCAGGATCGCCGCGGCGCCGATCGCGAGCGGCGCGCCACCCGCAAGGACCGCCGCCAGCGCTATCCCGCGGCGTGAGGCGCGCCCCGCGCGCATTTCAGCCGCGGTTGACGCCTCTCGCGCGCGCGTGCTAGATCTCTCGGACTTCGGATCCGAGCGCGCGCCGTGCTCGGGTTCGCTCGCGCTTGCGTGCGACCCTAGCTCAGTTGGTAGAGCACGTGACTGAAAATCACGGTGTCCCCAGTTCGATTCTGGGGGGTCGCACCACTCTGCGCCCCGCACGACGCCGCTGTGGAAGTGCGGGGATCACCTCAGGAGCTGGTGTAGCTCAGCTGGTAGAGCACTTCACTCGTAATGAAGGGGTCACCGGTTCGATTCCGGTCACCAGCTCCACTTCAAGTATCGATGGGACCTCAGGTTCGGTGGAGGTCGCGGCTTTCCTCGGCGTTGCCGGGCCCGGCGTCGTAGGCATTGGCCTCAAGCCGGAGCGCGCCGTTGCGGAGAATTTACCTCCCGAGGGTGTCCGGTTCCTCTCCAACACGACG
>DASQFU010000115.1:0-5556 GCA_035632955.1 Candidatus Limnocylindria bacterium | reverse complement strand
TCGACAACGCTTCCTCAGCCTCGGCCGAGCGCAGCCGTCCGGCCTTACCGGAGATCCGACCGGCGACGTCCGACGCGGTCCTGGCGGCGGTGCGCGAGCCCGGCGCCGAGGTCGTGCTGGTCAACATCTGGGCCACCTGGTGCGCACCGTGCCGGGAAGAGTTTCCCGATCTCATGCGGTTGAACGAGCGGTATCGCGATCGCGGCCTGAGGTTAGTGCTGATCTCCGCCGACTTCGAGGACCAGCTTCCTCTAGCACGTCGCTTCCTGGCGAAGCAGGGAGTGGATTTCCCCTCGTACCTGAAAACCGGTGACGACATGCGCTTCATCAACGCGATGGATTCACGCTGGACCGGCGCCCTGCCGGCCACGCTGATCTATGACGGACGTGGCGACCTGCGGCATTTCTGGGAAGGTCGCGCGTCGTTCGAGAAGTTCGAGCAGACCGTTCTCGATGTGCTTTCAGAGGCGAGAGCGTCCCGATCCAAGGAGGAGTAGACATGAGCTTCCGGAGTTTTGTCGCCATCATCGGTGTCCTCGGCGCCTCCACCCTGACGGCCGCGGTTTCGATGTCGGCCGGGGAAGTCGCCACCTCGGCCCTCGCGCTCGGCGCATCGGCGCCCAAGGCCGCGGTCAAAATGAAGAGCGTTGACGGCCGTCAGTTCTCGATCACCGACGTCCGCGGCAAGCACGGAACGCTGGTGATCTTCACGTGCAACGCGTGCCCGTGGGCGCAGGCGTGGGAGAGCCGGATCGTCGAGATCGGCAATGCCGGGATCAAGCAGGGCGTCGGCGTGATCGCCATCAACCCGAACGACCCGAAGAAGGTGCGCGAGGACGATTACGCGAACATGAAAGTGCGCGCCAAGGAACGCGGCATGCAGTTCCCCTACGTCGTCGACGCCACCTCGGACGTGGCGCGGGCGTTCGGCGCCACGCGTACGCCCGAAGCCTTCCTGTTCGACGCGGAGGGCAAGTTGGTCTATCACGGGACCATCGACGACAACGCCCGCGAGCCCGAGAAGGTCCAGGCGCGCTTTCTGACCGACGCGGTGACGGCCGTGGCGAGCGGCGCCGTCCCTGCGGTTCAAGAGACGAAGTCGTTGGGCTGCAGCATCAAGTTCCGCTCGAAGAGCTGAGCAGCGCATGGCGCCAGACCCCGGCGAGCCAGGTGGCTTGGCCGGGGTTCGCGTCATGCGACGCCCTGTCCTGTTGGCCGATCGCTTCTCGAGGGTTTAGCATCGATCCATGACGTTCCGTTCCGGCCTTCTTCTGATCGCCCTGACCCTGGGCCACGCATCCGCGCACGCCACGGCTCCCCTCTTTCAGCTCCAGTGGGGCACGTTCGGCAGCGCGCCCGGGCAGTTCGACTCGCAGTACGGCGTCGCGATCGATCCCGCGGGTGACGTGTTCGTGGCGGATCAGGACAACAATCGCGTCCAGAGATTCACGAGTGAAGGCGTCTACGTGAGCGAATGGGGCGCGAGCGAGCTCGATCATCCCTCAGGAATCGCGATCGGGCCGGACGGCTCGGTCTACGTCACGGAGCCCAGCCGTCATCGCGTCAGGCGATTCACGAGCTCCGGGACCCTGCTCGACCAATGGGGGTCCCTCGGTGACGCCGACGGTCAGTTCAGGTATCCGATCGGCATCGCGGTCGACTCCGATGGATTCGTCTACGTCACGGAGTTGGACAACCATCGCATTCAGAAGTTCACCGCCACCGGCGGGTTCGTCGCCAAATGGGGAAATCGGGGCAGCTCCTATGGGCAGATGAACTTCCCCTTCCTGATCGCGGTGGATGCTCAAGACAACCTCTACGTCGCCGACACGTTCAACGACCGGGTCCAGAAGTTCAACAGCTCCGGCCAGTGGCTCGCCATGTGGGGAACGCAGGGTGAGGAAGACGGAATGTTCTTTCACCCGACATCGGTCGCGGTCGACGGGCTCGGCAACGTCTACGTCGCCGACTCCGACAATCACCGCATTCAGATGTTCACGAGTGACGGGACGTTCCTGGCCAAGTGGGGAACCTTCGGCAAGGGAGAGGGCGAGTTCCGGCATCCGTATGCCGTGGGCGCGGACGCCGCCGGTAACATCTACGTCTCCGACTTCGACAACTCGCGCATCCAGAAGTTCCGCGAGAGCACGATCCCGGTCGAGCGCGCCACCTGGGGATCCATCAAGGCGCGCTACCGCTAGCCCCGGCTTTCTCGAGCGACAGCCGGAAGCGCCGCTCCCCGATGCGCTCGAACACCAGCGCGTCTCCCTCCTCGATCCCTCGCTCCCGGCACCAGCGCATCATGCCCGGCTGTTTCGGCGAGCGCGGCCGGAACATCCAGGTTCCGTACTGGATGTCGGTCTCGAAGTTGAAGCCAAGGTCGGTTTCCACCGTGATCGGCAGCACCGGGTAGGGCCGTGGCGGGTCATTGGGACCCCGCGGCCCGATCGCGTCCCGGGGAAAGAACTCGAGGATGTCCCAGAGCGACACGTTGCGCTCGGTGAACGTCCACACGTCTTCCTTGCGCACCGGGAGCTTGCGAATCTGGTCCATCGCGGAACCCTTCTCGAGCGCCCGTTCCGCACGCCGGCCCTGTGGTATGGCGGTTGCCATATGAACCGGGACAATGCAGAAGCGCCTTGTCACACGCAATCGGCCGAACAACGCCCACGCTCCTAAAGGGCGCCGGTTACAGGAATGCGGCAAGCATCCATGGTTGACCGCGGTCGGCGCCGGGTTCATGCTTATCGCGGTCGACCACTCCATCCCTGGCCGCTTCGACGTCGCGGGTCGCCCGGGATGGCCGCATCCCACTCCAAATCGCATAGGCGATCTCGGAGGCTACCCATGAAGCTTCGGCACCGCGTTGTCACGCTGCTCACGCTCGCTCTTCTGGTTCCCGCAGCGGCGCTCGCAAATCGTTCCGGCACCACGGTCAACCCCGTCGATCCCGGGCAGGTTCACCCGTTCTTGATCGGAACGCCGCTGACCTCGGGCGCTCCGTGTCAGCTCGGCGAGATTCGTCCGACGGCCTCCACCGTCAGCGGATACCTCGCGCCTCCGGACGACGCCTACTTCACCCTGCTGAATCCTGCGGCCTGCGCGAGCTGCACCGGCCCAGGCGGCGTCATCATCACGACCGCGCACGTCGTGCTGGGTTTCAACCCAATCTGTACCATCTCGGTCGAAGTCTCGATCGTCAGTGACGGGGGCGTCCCAGGTTGTCCCGAGCCCAACGTCAACGACGTGCTTTGCGGACCGGTGACGTACGCCCTGACGCCGGCGGCAACCGGGACGACGGATTTCTCGCTCGCCCTGCCGCAAGCATGCTGCATCACGCAGAATGCGTTCCTGAAGGTCAAGTTCCTGACCAACGGCACCTGCAACCCTCCGGGCGGCAACCCGTCGATCGGCGCCGCCGCGACGCCGTGCAACACTTGCTTCTCGTACAACGACAATCCGGCGTTCGGATTCGTCGACATCTGCACGGATTTCTTCTGGCCCAGCGCGCAGGCCGGCAACCCGAAGATGTACGTGGACGCCGATTGCTGCAACGGCACCTCCGATCTCCACGGAAGCTGGGGACGGCTGAAGACCCTGTACCGGTAAGCTCCGCCTTTCGAAACGCCGGGGTCCTGCACGGACTCCGGCGTTTCTTGTTCGCGGAGCCCGCCCGGAGTCAACGCGAGGAACCATCCACTTTAGGACGCGGGAAGTGAACGACCTCGCGCACCACCGAGTAGCCGTCGCCGCCCAGTCGCCCGACGGGTCTCAGCTTCTCGATGTCGACGTGGCCATCGGTGAGCACGTCGTCGCGGACGTGCGCGCGCACGATCTCTCCCACCACGAAGAAGGTCTGGCCGAGCTCGATCTCGCGCTCGAGGCGACATTCGAGGCTGACCGGGGACTCGCCGACTCGCGGCGCCCGGACCAGGTCCGAAGCAACCGGCGTCAGCCCGGTGATCTGAAACTCGTCGACGTCGTCGGGCCAGTCGCCCGAGGCGTGGATCGCGCGGGCGTTCAGCGCCTCGTCCACGACGTTGACGACGAAAACACCGGTCTCGCGAATGTGCCGCAGCGTATCCTTGGGGCGATCCTGGCGTCGGTTGATCGAGATCCCGACCAGCGGCGGCCGGTTGGTGATCGCGTTGAAGTAAGAGAACGGCGCGACGTTGAAGCGGCCATTCTGTCCGACCGTGGAAACGAAGGCGATCGGTCGCGGCACGACGACGCCGATCATGAAGCGATACATTGCAGCGGGAGACATGGTCTTGGGGTCGACGATCACGCCGGAAGCATCGCGGAGGTGCCGCTCCGGCCGCAAGTGCGGCCGAGCGCAGGCGCTCGCAGCCGAATCGGCATGACGGGGACCCTGCCGGTTCGCGGGAACCTCGGAGTCATCATGGGAATGCGCTCGCAGGTCGACTTGAGACGGATCGTCGCGGCAACGTTGCTCGGGATCGTGGTCTGCCTTCCGGGCAGGACCGCCCGAGCGGAAGCTTCCGCCGTCTCAACCACCACGGTGCCGGATCCGGCCACGCCGAACGCCGGCGATCCGGCTCCGTGCCGGCCGCGTGCGGCGGCCGACAGTCCGCGGGGACTGCTCATCCGTTTCAAGGAAGCATACGAGTGCGGGGATCTCGAGGCCTATGCCGAGCTCTTCACCTCGGACTATCGCTTCTTCTCCGACGATCACCGTGTCATGGCGCGATTCCCCGCCGGTATGGCTCTCGAGGACGAGCTGGCAGCCGCCCGCAATCTGTTCCTCGGCAAGCGGGCCGGAAGTCCGATGCCGCTCGCCGTCACCATCGCCGTCGACTTCAACCCGATCGAGATCCGCGACGACCCCGAACGGCCGAACGCGCCGGATCGTTACCGGCTGGCCGTGGTACCGGCACATCTTCTGGTTCTTGATCTCGGCGGTGGCGAGGATCTCTCGTCGGCCGGCCATCGCCACGAGTTCCACGTGGTGCGCGGCGAAGCTGCCCGGCTGGCAGCGGGCCAGCGGGCGGACGCGGATCACTGGTACATCCGCAAGTGGGTCGAACGAGTCCCCGTCGTTGGGAACAGGGCGTGGGGTGTGGTCCGAACACTGTATCGATGACGCGATTCGGAGCTTCTGGGAGACGGCTCAGGAGCGCGTGAGGCGGGAGAGCAGCCCGCGGTGATCTGCCACCAGGCGATAGCCCCATTCACTCGCGGGCGCGAATCCGGGCACGTGCTGGTAGAGCCACAACGGCCACGCGCACCAGCTCCATTTCACCCGAGCCGATTCGGGACGGGCCGCCAGCGATCGGAACACGGCTTCCGCGCCTTGCGACCAGCGCCCTCCCGGCTCGACGAGCTGAACGGCGCGCTGAAAGCGCTCGATCGGAATCTCTGGGAAACGGTGAGCGACGGCCCGATACGGCGCGTACTCGACTCGATCGCCGATCAGGCGACGCCAGCGCCGGATCCACTGGCGGCAGAAACGGCATTCGCCGTCGTAGATCAGCATCGGTCGCGCCGGCAGTGGGTCGCGACGACTCAGGCGCGCTCCTCCCAGATCCGACATAG
>DASQFU010000114.1:0-3085 GCA_035632955.1 Candidatus Limnocylindria bacterium | reverse complement strand
GAGCTGGCAGGCCGATCGGGTCGGTCCACTTCTCCCTGGAATCGTGGAGATGGCCTGGGAGACGTGCCGAAGAACGCGCGAAGCAGGCGTCGAGAAACCGATCTTCGTCGCGCCGATCGTCTGGAAGCTTCGCTTTCGTGGCGCCGTGCACGAAACTCTCAGGCGCGAGATGGCGCACATCGAGCGACGCCTCGATCTTCAGTCGGGATCACGACTGACGGTCGAAGAGCGACTGGCAGTACTCCAACAGAACTTGCTTCGTCGCCAATGGGATCGCTTGGAGTTGTCGCCCACGCCCCCGGAGCTGGACGGTGTCCGTTACTTCACTGCGCAGCGAACCGCAGTCGATGCGATTCTTCGCGAGCTGGATAGACGCTACGGTCCGCTCGAAGCCGATCTGGCGCGCATCCAGCATGCGGTCCGTCGGTCGCTCAGGACCCAAAGCGACGCCGACCCTCTCACCGTCAAGCGCGACCGCGCACTGTTAGCGGAGCTGTCGCGATTGATGGGCTTCGCGCCCGAGCTCTACGATCGGCCGGCTCTCACTCAAGAACAGATCGCCGAGACGCTCAAGCGTACGCGCGGGATGTTGCTGACTCGGGGCCGGCGCGATGGGATGCACAATTTGATCCCGATCGCGGCGGGGCCGCGCGATGCCTTCGTCCGTGTACCCGAGCCGCTCGCGATTCATGAAGCGTACTCGGAAGAGGGCGGCGAGGAGCATCGGTCGGCGTTGCTTCGCGAGCTCCGCGAGCGTATGCAGCGCTCGCTCGATGGGCTGCTCGAAGCGATCCGGCCGGCCGTCACCCGACACGCGCGTCAGAATCCGTTGCATACCGGAGCCGGGCGCTAGCCGGGCAAGCGCCGCAGCCGCTCACGGCCAGACGATCGGCTCCCGCAGCGTCTGGCGCAATGTCGTCAGGATGCTCTTCTGCTCCGCCGACGGTTGCGAGCCGAACATCTCGAGCCGCGAGAGATAGACGTAGTGGATCCGCAGCCGTAGAAACCGCCACCGCTCGGCCCAGATCTCGGGAAGCGCCAGCACCTCCTGGTATCCGGCCAGGATCGCGTCGCGATGGCGATCCCGCTCGGCCTGGCGCCGCAACGTCGAGAGCGAGATCACTGCGAGCAATCCTTCCTCCCACCACTCCCAACGTCCCGGCCCGGTGTAGGATTGCGCGGCGAGATGGATCTCTGCGAGGTTTCTTCCCCACTCGCGAAAGAACGGAAGATCCCAGTCCGGCGAGCCCGGATCGACACGGACGCCGGGGGCCCAGCTCAAGACGCATGCCGAGCAGTCGTCCAAAGTCTCGAGCAACTCTCCGGCCCGCGAGGGCAGCGGCGCCGCGACGCGCACGCCGCGATCGTCGAGGTGGCGGAGGAAAGCCATCTCCGCGCCCTGCTCGGCGAAGGTGCGGTAGGCGCGATCCGTGATCCGCAGGATCCTCGGCTCGCCGGCGTGGAATCGATAGACGTCGTTGCCCGACGTAGCGAGGTGCTCGAGCGTGGCGGGGTCGCCGTCCCAGCGCGTGAGCGCCGTGCGCGCCGTCTCGATGCCGAAATGTTTCACCGCCGTCCGAAGCGATAACCGGCGCCGAGGTGCCCGTGAAGTCCGAAGTCGGGCATGCTCGCGTGCCCGTCGTCGACCGGAACGCGCGCATAGGAACCCGAGAAACGTGCCTCGGCGGCGAGGAACCAGCGCTCGCCGAAGCGATAGTCGAAGCCCGCGATCACCGCTCCCGTGGGCCCCGCGAGGTGATAGCCGGCGATGCCTCCGGCCATCAGCTCGCGCCCCCGCACGCGGTTCTCCGGATGCGCGACGACCAGGCCCGCCGCGGCCCCCACGATGACCCCGCGAATCCGCCGGCGATGGCTCAGCGTCACCAGGTTGTATCCGTGCGAGGCGCTGAAGTGCTGGACCTCAGGCGGCGCCTCGCGCAGCAACAGCTTGTAGTGGATGAGCTCGATCCCCCACGCGCGGTCGCCGCGCCAGCGGGCGACGCGTAGCGCGTAGTAGAGCGGGAAATCGTGCGGCCGAACCGCGTAACGCGCATGCACGTTGATCGGCGGAAACCCGAGTTGACGGATTGTGAGCTTGGTGGGGAGGCTGTAGGCGCCTCCCTGGAACGCTTCGATCGTCCACTCGTCGGGAGGCAGTTCCTCCGAGATCTCGATCGGCTCGTCCGATTCCCCGGACGCGTCAGACTCAGCGGGCGCCTCCGGCTGCTGCGGGGGCGTTTGCGCCGTCGTGATCGGAACCCAAACTGCCGCCAGCATCACGAGCGCGAGCGCGATCGGCTTCCGCATGAGCTCACCATCTAGGTTTGACCGCTTTCCGACGGCGCCGCTATCCTCGGGCCGTGCCCCTCGTGCAGATCGAAGATACCCGCCACAAAGCGCGCCGACCCAGCGTCACGTGCCGCGTCGGATCGGTCCCGGTCGGCGGCAGTCACCCGGTGGTGGTCCAGTCCATGACCAACACCGACACCGAAGACGCCGCCGCCACGGCCGCCCAGATCCAGATTCTCGCCGACGCCGGATCGGAGCTGGTACGCATCACCGTGAACACGCGTGCCGCGGCCGCGGCCGTGCCCGAGATCAAGCGCCGAGTCGCGGACCTCGGAGTCACTGCCCCGATCGTCGGCGACTTCCACTACAACGGGCACCTGCTGCTGGCCGAGTATCCGGACTGCGCCGCGGCGCTCGACAAGTACCGCATCAACCCGGGCAACGTCGGGGTCGGCGAGAAACACGACGACAATTTCAGGCGCATGATCGAGGTCGCGCTCGCTCATGGCAAGCCGGTTCGCATCGGCGTGAACTGGGGTTCGCTCGACCGCGCGCTGTTGACGCGCATGATGGACGAGAACGCACGGCGCACCGAGCCGCTCCCCGACCACGAAGTCGTGCTCGAAGCGATGCGCGAGAGCGCCCTGCGCTCCGCGGAGCTGGCCGAGCGCAGCGGGTTGCCGCATGACCGGATCATCCTTTCGGCCAAGGTGAGCGACGTGCCCGATCTGGTGTCGGTGTATCGCATGCTCGCGGCGGCCTGCGACTACCCGCTGCACCTCGGCCTCACCGAAGC
>DASQFU010000113.1:0-20447 GCA_035632955.1 Candidatus Limnocylindria bacterium | reverse complement strand
GTCGCTGCCGAGAGCGGCCAGCGTCGCCTGCAGACTCTCAGGCGTGTCGACGTTCCACGAGCGCGCCTCGCGGTCGATGCTGCGCAACAGTCCGCGCAGCACGGTGCCCGCTCCGGCCTCGACGAACCCTTCGGCGCCGTTTCGGATCAGCACGCGCATGGATTCCTCCCAACGGACGGCGCCGAGGAGCTGCTCCTTGAGCGCCGCGCGGATCTCGTCGCCCTTGCGCACCGGAGCGGCCGATACGTTGCTCACGATCGGAATGTCGGCGTCGCCGACCGCGACCGCATCCAGCGCTTCCGCGAGACCGTCCGCGGCGGAGGCCATCAAGGGAGAATGAAACGCGCCGCTGACCGCGAGCCGCACCGCACGCTTCGCGCCTTTCGCTAGCGCCAGCTCGCAGGCGCGCTCCACCGCCGCCACTTCTCCCGAGATCACCACCTGCCCCGGAGCGTTGAGGTTGGCGGCACGGACGACGCCGGCGCTCGCGGCGGCTTCGCATACGGCTGCGACCGCCTGTGGATCGAGGCCGAGGATCGCGGCCATCGTGCCCGGCCGCTCGACACCCGCCTGGTACATCAGCTCGCCGCGACGATGGACGAGTCGTACCGCGTCCTCGAACGTGAGCGCCCCGGCCGCCACGCACGCCGTGTATTCGCCGAGCGAATGCCCGGCCACCCAGGCGGGCCGGATGCCCGCGGCTTCGAGCAGCCGCCACGCCGCGATCCCGTGGGCGAGCAGCGCCGGCTGCGCGTGGCGGGTCTTGGTCAGCTCTTCCTGCGGCCCGGTCCAGCAGATTCCCGACAGCGAGTAGCCGAGCGCGCGATCCGCCGACTCGAACACGTGGCGCGCGAGCGGATATTGATCCGCCAGCGCCTGACCCATGCCGACTGCCTGAGCACCCTGACCGGGAAACAGGAACGCCAGCTTCACGCCGGCCGCCGTGCGGCGGCCGGTGCGGCGGCGGTTCCGGAAGTCTCGACGCCCGCTTCCGGCGCGACGCGCGCGTGGGTCCAGCGCGCGACGGCGGAGCCCCAGGTCGCGCCGCCTCCGAACGCCGAGAACCCGACCAGATCGCCCGGGCCGATGCGTCCGGCCCGCACCAGCTCGTCGAGTCCGACCGGGATCGTGGCCGAGGAGGTGTTCCCATAACGCTCGATGTTCACGTACATCTTTTCCGCCGGCACCTTGAGTCGTTCCCGGACGGCGTCGATGATGCGCAGGTTCGCCTGATGCGGAATCACCATATCGAGATCGTCGGGACCGAGCCCGGCCTCCGCGAGCGCTTCGCGCAGGCTCTCCTCCATCGAGCGGACCGCGAACGGAAACAGTTTCTTGCCGAGCATCTGGAGGTAGTGCTGGCGCAGCCGCACCGTTTCCGCCGACGCAGGCGACGCCGAGCCGCCCGCCTGGATGACGATCAATTCGCCGAGATCGCCGTTGCTGTGCATGCGTACCGACAGCAGGCCTTCACCGGGCGCGCACGGTTTGAGCGCGACCGCTCCGGCCGCGTCGCCGAACAGGACGCAGGTGTCGCGGTCGGTGTAGTCGGTGATCCGCGATAGCGTCTCGACGCCGACGACGAGCACGGTGTCCGCGGCTCCGGCCGCGATCACGCTCCGCCCGATGCCGAGCCCGAACACGAATCCGGTGCAGGCTGCGAACATGTCGTACGCCGCGGCGCGGTTCGCGCCGAGCTTCCGCTGCAGCGTGCACGCGCACGAAGGCAGGTAACGGTCGGGCGTCGTGGTGGCGACGATGATCTGGTCCACCTCGCCGGGCTCGACCCCCGCCATCTCCAACGCCCGCTGCGAGGCGATCAACGCCAGATCGGAAGACGCCTGGTCCGGTGCGGCGATCCGGCGCTCCAGGATGCCGGTTCGCTCGCGGATCCACTCGTCCGAGGTGTCCACCATCTGCTCGAAGTCGCGGTTCGTGAGCACACGCTCGGGCACGTACATCCCGGTGCCGGTGATGGTGACACCGCGGACGTCAGGCTGCCGAATCACGGTCCGCCTCGATCTCTTCCCGGATGTGCTCGTTGACCCGCTGCTCGACGAACGTGGTGATGGTGCGGATCGCGCCGCGGAACGCGCGCGGGCCGCTGCGCCCGTGACCGACGAAGCACACGCCGTTGACGCCGAGCAGCGGCGCCGCGCCGTGCTCTTCCCAGTCGAGGTGCCGCTTGAAGCGGCGCAGCGCCGGGCGCATGAACACGGTTCCGAGGATCGCGAGCGGGTCCCGACCGATCTCCTGGCGCAGCATGTGGACCAGCAATCCCACCACGCTCTCCGCGGTCTTGAGCACGACGTTGCCGGTGAAGCCGTCGGTGACGACGACGTCGCAGGCGCCGTTGAACACATCCCGGCCTTCGACGTTGCCGATGAAGTTCAGATGGTGCGCCCGCCGCAACATCGGCAGCGTCTCGAGCACGAGGTCGTTGCCTTTCGTGTCCTCCTCGCCGATCGACAGCAATCCGACGCGCGGGTTCGAGCGCCCCAGCAGGTAGCGCGAGTACACCGACCCCATGTGCGCGAACTGGAGCAGGTAGGACGCCTTGCATTCGGCGTTGGCGCCGACGTCCAAAACGACCGTGCCGCCGGCCGGCGTCGGGAAGATGGCGGCGAGTGCGGGGCGTGACACGGACTCGAGGCGACCGAGCCCGAGCAGCGCGGTCGCGACCACGGCACCGGTGTTGCCGGCGCTGAACACCGCGTCCAGTTTTCCTTCCTTGTGCAGCCGGGTCATGACGCCGAGCGAGGTGGCGCTGCCTTTGCGCGCGGCCGCGACGGCCTTCTCGGCCATGTCGATGCGCTCGGAGGCGTGGACCACTTCGATCGGCAGCCGCTCGCCTTTCGCATGCCGGATCGCGGCGCGGATTTCGGCCTCGTCGCCGATCAGGGTGACGGCCATGCGGCCCGGCAGCTCTCGCAGCGCCTGGACGGTGCCTTCGGCGACCACGGAGGGACCGTGGTCTCCACCCATCGCGTCAATCCCGATGCGCGGGATCGGGGCCATCGTCGGTTCCCGGCCGCGGCTACTCGGTGGCCGGGAGAACGATCTCTTCGCCGTCGTAGTACCCGCAGTTCGGGCACACGCGATGCGGCTGCTTCAGGCTGCTGCAGTGGCTGCAGGCCGAAAGGCCCGGCGCTTGGAGCTTCCAATGCGTGCGCCGTTTGCGCCCGCGAGTCGCGGAGTGTCTTCGCTTGGGGACTGCCATGTGTCGAATCCTCCAGTTTCGGTCAGGCTAAGCGTCAGGCCGGCTGCGCACACCCGCAGGCGCCCTGGTTGAGGTCCGCGCCACACCGCAGGCAGAGCCCGAGGCATGTCTCCTGGCAATGGGGAGTGATCGGGAGCGCGAGCAACAACGCCTCGCGGGTCTCCTGGCGCAGGTCAAGCTGCCGCCCGTTGTGGAACTTCATGTAGTCGTCCCGCTCGAGGTCCGCTTCCAGTCCGCGGCCGGTACCTGCCCGGTCCGCCAGGACCCGGAGGTCCACCTCCAGCGGCGCCTCGAAGTCTGTGAGGCAGCGCACGCATTGCAGCCGTGCGACGGCATGGATGTGGGCCAGGACCGAAACCAAATCCCCGGTCCGGTCCACCTCGATCGTGGCCTGGATCCATCCTGGCCACTCCTGAACGGGCAGGTCCAACTCGCCGGCCGGGGCCCGTGCCTCGATCCGGCTCAGGCCCGCGCGCAGCGCCGCTAAGTTGAGAATGAATGCCGACATATACGTCACGGCCGGCAGCCGGGCCGGCGGCACACTAGCACAGGCCCGCCGATGGCGTCTAGCTGCCTCTCCTGAAAGCAGATGGAACGGCGGGCCGGCTGCCGGCCGCGCTCGACCGGTGGCTCTCCGCCTACGTGGGCTGGGCTCAGCGAGCGAGCGAAGCGACGCCGAAGAAGAGCTTCAGCTCGCGCTCGGCGCTCGGCGGGCTGTCCGAGGCGTGAACCGAGTTCATCTGCTTGCTCTCGCCGAAGAGCTGGCGGACCGTGCCGGGAGCCGCGTCTTTCGGGTCGGTCGCGCCGACCACCTCGCGCAGCGTGGCGATCGCGGACTCCCGCTCGAGACACGTGAGCATGACCGGGCCCGAGGTCATGTACTCGACCAGGTCGTTGAAGAACGGCCGGGCGGAGTGCTCGGCGTAGAACGTCTGGGCTTCCTCGCGCGTCAGGCGCGCGTAGCGTCCCTCGACGATGCGAAACCCGCGCTCCTCGACGTGGGCGAGAATCTTGCCGATCAGATTCCGCTCGACCGCGTCGGGCTTGACGATGAACAGCGTGCGTTCCATTGCCAATGGTGTCTCCTCGAGGCTCCGTCAGGGGAGCCGGTGGGTTTCAGCGTCTCTGTTTCCGAGCGCCGCTCGAGCTGCCGGCCGATCGCCGCGAGCGACTGGGCTTTGCCGCCCGACTGCGTGGTCCGCCGCTGCGCGCCGCCGCGGCCTTGCGGCCGGCCGGTCGTTTTGGCTTCGCGGCGCCGGCGCGCACCTTGGGGCGAGCGGCGCGCCGAGTCGTGTTCGCGCGCTTCGGGACAGCGGTCCGGCGCCCGCGACGCCGGGCGACGGCCTCGGCGATCAACGAGGGGATCTCCGACGGAATGCGTGCCACCGGCACCCCGGCCACTTCGAACGCGGCCATCTTCTCGGCCGCCGTGCCCGAGCCGCCCGAGATGATCGCACCTGCGTGTCCCATCCGTTTTCCGGGCGGGGCGGTCTGGCCGGCCACGAACGCCACGACCGGCTTCTTCACGTGGCGGCGGATGAACTGCGCGGCGTCTTCCTCGTCGGTGCCGCCGATCTCGCCGATCAGGACGATCCCCTCGGTATGAGGATCGGCCTCGAACCGTTCGAGCGCGTCGATGAACTGGGTGCCGATCACCGGGTCGCCGCCGATGCCGAGACACGTGCTCTGTCCGAGACCGGCGTGAGTGAGCTGATGCACGACCTCGTAGGTCAGCGTTCCGCTGCGCGACACGACGCCGGTGGTTCCCGGCTTGCAGATGTGGCCGGGAAGGATACCGACCTTGGAGAGCCCGGGGCTGATGAGTCCGGGGCAGTTGGGACCGATCAGTCTGGGCGTCGTGCGGCCGTTGGCTTCCCGCATCCGCGCGACGTGGTGGTAGGCGGCGAGCGCGTCGCGCACCGGAATCCCCTCGGTGATGCAGACGATCAGCGCCACTCCGGCATCGGCGGCCTCGTGAATCGCGTCGGCGGCGTAGGGCGCCGGCACGTAGATGACGGAGCAGTTGGCCCGGGTGGCGGCCACCGCTTCGGCGACGCTGTTGAACACGGGGACGCCGTGGACCTTCTCGCCTCCGCGTCCCGGCGTGACGCCCCCCACCACCCGCGTCCCGTAGCTCACCATCTGCTGGGTGTGAAAACTGCCGTCGCGACCGGTGATGCCTTGGACGATCAGGCGCGTGCTCTTGTCGATCAGGATGCTCACGCCAAGACCTCCTGAGCTTTCTCGATCACCGTGCGCACGCCTTCGTCCATCGACGTGGTCGCGGACAGCCCGTGGTCGGCGAGGATCTTGCGCGCCAGCTCCTCATTGGTGCCGGTGAGACGGATCACCAGCGGCACCGCGAGCGGGCTCTGCTCGAGCGACTGCACGATGCCCCGCGCGACGTCGTCGCACCGGGTGATGCCGCCGAAGATGTTGAACAGGATCGCACGCACGCGCGGCGTTCCGCCCTCGGTCGCGGCATCGCCGGTGATGATGCGGAGCGCCGTGGTCACCTTCTCCGGACTCGACGAGCCGCCGATGTCGAGGAAGTTCGCCGGCTCGCCGCCGTAGTGCTTGACCAGATCCATGGTCGCCATCGCCAGGCCCGCGCCGTTGACGATGCAGCCAATGTCGCCGTCCAGCTTGACGTACGAGAGGCCGCGCTCGCGCGCCAGCCGCGCGCCGGGAGTTTCCTCGTCGGGATCCCGCCAACCCTCCCATTCGCGGTGCCGGAACTCGGCGTTGTCGTCGAGGATCACCTTCGCATCCAGAGCGACGACCTGTCCCTCGCGCGTGATCGCCAGCGGATTGATCTCGGCGAGCTGGCAGTCGCCGTCGCGGTAGACGCTCCACAGCTTGAGCAGCAGATCGGCCGCCTGCGCGGCCTGCTTCGCGTCGGCGAACAGCGGCTGAACGATCGACCGCGCCTGGTAGGGCCGCAACCCCTCGGGCGGGATCGGGCGCCGGACGATCTTCTCCGGCGAGACGCGCGCGACCTCCTCGATCTCGACCCCGCCCTCCGCCGACAGCATGATCAGCGGCAGCTTGCGGCTGCGGTCGAGCACGATCGCGAGATAGATCTCGCGCGCGATGTCGGCCGCCTGCGCCACCAGCACCTTGCGCACCGGTAGACCTTTGATCGTGAGCGAGAGGATCTCGGCCGCGCGCGCGGCGGCTTCGTCCGGCGACTCCGCGAGCTTGACGCCTCCCGCCTTGCCGCGGCCGCCGACCAGCACCTGCGCCTTGACGACGACGGTCCGGCCGATCGCGGCGGCGACGGCGCGCGCTTCCTCCGGGGTCGTCGCGACCTGTCCCGGGAGCACCGGGATGCCGAAGCGAGCGAACAGCTCCTTCGCCTGGTATTCGTGCAGGTTCATGTGCGGCTCCGTGCGAGATTCCGCGCGCAGGCCGGCGCGCGGCCGGTCGCGGCGCTCATCAATTGTTGTCGATCTGGGCCCGTTGCACCCGACCGCTGAAATCGACGTAGATGCTCTTCCACTCGGTGAAGGGATCGAGCATCGTGTGGCCCGCCTCGCGGTGCCCGTTCCCAGTCCCCCGCGTGCCGCCAAACGGCAGATGCGTCTCGGCTCCGGTGGTGCCGTGGTTGACGTAGACGATGCCGGTATCGAGATCGCGCATCGCGATGAACGCGCTCGCGACGTCGCGGGTGAAGATCGACGACGAGAGTCCGTACGGTGTGCGGTTGTTGACCTCGATCGCTTCCGCCAGCGTTCCAGCCTGCAGGAAGCTCAGCACCGGGCCGAAGATCTCCTCCTGAGCGATGCGCATGGCCGGACTCACGCCGGAGAACACGGTGGGTCGGTAGAAAAACCCCTTCGCGAGCGCCCCTGCGGTCGCCACCTCGCCACCTGCCACCGCGACCGCGCCTTCGCCGGCGCCGATCCGCACGTAGTCGGCGATACGCTCGAGCTGCTTGCGACTCACGACCGGTCCGACCTCGGTTTCGGGGTCGAGCCCGTTTCCGAGCCGGAGCTCCTGGGCGCGCGCGGCGACGAGCCGCAACAGCTCGTCATGCACGCGCTGGTGGACGATGACCCGGCTGCACGCCGTGCAACGCTGTCCCGCCGTGCCGAACGCGCTCCAGGCGATGGCATCGGCGGCGAGACGGAGATCGGCGTCTTCCATGACGATCACGGCGTTCTTCCCGCCCATTTCGAGCGAGAGGCGCTTGCCGAGCCGGGCACATTCGGTCGCGATTTGCCGGCCGACGTCGTTCGAGCCGGTGAACGAGATGACCTGGACGCCGGGATGCCGGACCAGCGGCGCGCCCGCCTTGGGTCCGTCGCCGAACACCACGTTGAGGACGCCGGGCGGGAAACCAGCCTCTTCGATCGCGCGCGCCAGGTTCCAGGCCGTCCACGGCGTGTCCTCGGCGGGTTTGAACACCACCGTGTTGCCCGCCACCAGCGCCGGGAAGATCTTCCAGGTCGGCACCGCCATCGGGAAGTTCCACGGCGTGATGACGCCAACGACGCCGATCGGAGCCCGCACCGACATCGCCCACTTGTCGGGCATCTCGCTCGGCGTCGTCACGCCGTAAAGACGCCGCCCTTCGCCCGCCGCGAGATACGCCATGTCGACCGCTTCCTGCACGTCGCCCCGTGTCTCGATCAGGATCTTGCCCATCTCGCGAGTCGCGGCGCGCGCCAGCTCTTCCTTGTTTTGCGCGATCCGTGCCCCGAGCTGGAACAGCAGCTCCGCGCGCTTCGGCGCGGGAAACAGGCGCCAGGATCGGAAGGCTTCCGCCGCTGCAGCGACCGCGTCGGCGACGTCGAACTCGTCGGAGTCGGGAAACTCGCCGAGGATCTCGCCGGTCGCGGGATCGCCGTTCATGAACGTGTTTCCCGAACGGGCCGGGACCCAGCGACCAGCGATAAAATTATTGAAGGTCTGCGACATTGCGAGCGTTCCCGCCGGTCGGCGGGACCTTTCCTGGGCAGGGAGCGGGGGCACTGGCTCCGGGCGATCGCGCGCACGCGTCGCGCGCGGGGCGGCCCGCAACCCCCAACAAAAGACCGGCTACGTTATGACGCCGGCGGTGGAGAAGCAAGTGACGTTCGCGGCACATCGAGGCGGGTTCGCGACGCGGGCACAGCACTCGATCAGCGCCGCGGCTCCTGCGCGAAGATCTCGCCGAAGAAATCGCCGGGCAGCCACTGCGGGCGCGCCTCCTGGTTGGCGACGAGATAGCCGACCAGATAGTTGAGCCGCGCGAACCGGGCGCAGGATTCGAAATCGAGTGCCTGGCTCAGATCGTCCTGCGGCATGTGATAGGTCGTCTGCATCCAGCGCTTCGAGATCTGCTCCCCATCCAGGGAAGGCTCGGCGCTCTCGCGACCGCCCACCAGGAACACCGCGGGGACGCCGCGACGCACGAACGAGTACTGGTCGCTGCGGACGAAGATGACCTCTTCGGGCACCGGGTCGCGGCTCACGGGAATCGCGAGGCGCGCCGCCGCCTTCGCGACCGCGGTGCCGAGCGTCGAATGCTCGGCGCCGAACGCGATCACATCGCGCATCGGAAACAGCATCAGGAACATGTCGAGGTTCAGGTTCGCGGCGATGTTCCCGATCGGCATCGGCGGATGCGCCGCGAAGTACTCGGACCCGAGCAAGCCGCGCTCCTCTCCGGTCACCGCGAGGAACAGAATGGAGCGCCGCGGCCGCTCCGGGGCGGTCGCGAACGCGCGCGCGATCTCCAGCATGCAGGCGACGCCCGAGGCGTTGTCGATCGCTCCGTTGTTGATCGAGTCGCCTCGCACCGGCGTCGTGATCCCGAGATGGTCGAGATGCGCGCTGTAGATTACCACCTCGTCCCCGAGCTTCGGATCGGAGCCCCGCAGCAGCGCCGCGACGTTGGGGCTCGAGACCCGACCATGACGACTGATGCGCGCGAGCTCGGCGCGCACGGGCAGCGCAAAGGGCCGGGAGCGCCCGGCCTCGGCGTCCGCGAACACATCGCCGAGACTCCGGCGAGCGCCGGTGAACAACCTCTCGGCGCCGCGGCGACTCAGCGTGGCCGCGACCCGCAGTTCGGGCCGCACTCCGTACGGCGTGCCCGATTCGTCCAGCCACTTCATACTTCCTTGGCGCGACTGGCGGACGGTCCGCTCCCAAGGGCCGCGCCGCTCGTCGACCGGCGTGCGGACGACCAGGTAGCCGATCGCGCCGTGCTCGACCAGATTCGTTTCCTTGACGTGCGTCGTCGAATAGTGGGCCCGTGGGTCGTTCGGGAACGTCGGCGGCGCGCCCGAAAGGACGCACGCGATCTTGCCGCGCACGTCGATGCCGGCGAAGTCGTCGTAGCCGAGCTCGGGAGCGGTCACGCCGTGGCCGACGAACACGACCTCGCCGGCGACCCGGCTCTCGCGCCGCACCGCGTCCGGCGCCATCACGAAGTCTTCCTCGAACCGGAGTCGCCTAGGCACGCCGCTGCGCGTCAGCGTCACCCGCGCCCCACCCGGTGCCAGCAGCGCATGCCGGAGCGGCACGTGCTGCAGATACGCGTCGCCGGTTCCGATCGAGTCGAGCCCGAGTGCGGCGAAGCGCGTCGCGACATAGCGCGCGGCCAGCTCGTGACCGCGGCTGCCGGTGCCTCGCCCCTCGAGCAGATCGTCGGCGAGGAAGCGGACGTGCGCGGCGAGGCCGTCGGGAGCGATCGTCTCGAGCGCGCGCGCGACCCGAGCCGAGCGCAGATCGAGCGACGGCGAGGCGGCCAGGATCCCGATCACGATCGCGGCGGCGACCGCCCCTCCGACCGCGACGCGCGACAGATCCTTTACGAGGAGGCGCACCGTTTCGCGCTCGCCGGCCGTCGTGCTCATGGCTCGAGCACCGAGCGGCCGGTGCGCACGCGCTCGATGAGGGCACTGGTGCTGAAGCCGTCACGCAGGCGGATCGTGGTCACGCGACCGCCGTAGGACTCGACCAACTCACGGCCGACGATCCGGTCCAGCACCCAGTCGCCGCCCTTGACCAGCACGTCCGGACGCACCTCGCGGATCAGGCGGGCGGGCGTGTCGTCGTCGAAGATCACGACTTGGTCGACGCACGCGAGCGCCGCCAGCAGCTCGGCGCGCTCGGCCTCGGGATGGATCGGACGCGACGGGCCCTTCACGCGCCGCACCGAGGCGTCGGAGTTCACGCCGACGACGAGCCGTTCGCCGAGCGCACGCGCTTCCTCCAGATACTCGACGTGGCCACGATGGAGCAGGTCGAAAACGCCGTTCGTGAATACGATCGCCTCACCGGCAGCGCGCCAGCGCTCGAGTGCCGCGCGCTGCTCGGCGGATACGTTCCGCGCGCCTTCCTCGACGTTCACGCCGGCGCCTCCAGTGACGCGAGCAGCTCGAGCGGCGAGCACGACGCCGTCCCGACTTCGCGGATGACGATCCCCGCGGCGTGGTTCGCGAGCATGCACGCGGCGCGGAAGTCGGCGCCGGATGCGAGCGCGAGCGCGACGACGCTGACCACCGTGTCACCGGCGCCGGTCACGTCATAGACCTCGCGCGCCTCGGTCGGCAGATGCGTCACGCGGCCGCCACGCTCGAACAGGCTCATGCCTTCCGGCCCGCGCGTGATCAGCACCGCTTCGGACTGCAGTCGCTCCTGCAGTCCCCAGCCGACCGCCTCGAGGCTGGCCTGGTCCACGATCCGCCGGCCCATCGCGCCTCCAGCCTCGTGCTGGTTCGGCGTCAGGATGCTGACGGCGCGATAGGCGTCGAGATGGCTCTCCTTGGGATCCACGCTCACGCGCTGGCCACCCGTGCGCGTGATGCCGAGCGCGTGCTCCAGCGTCGCCGCCGTGATCACGCCCTTACCGTAATCGCTGATCACCAATCCTTCACAGCCTGGCAGCTCGCGCGCGACGATCTCCAGCAGGCGTGCCAACGATTCACCCTGAAGATCGGCGCGCGACTCGAAGTCGGCGCGCACGACTTGTTGGGAATGGGCGATGATGCGCGTCTTGACCGTCGTCGGCCGCGCCGGTTCGCGCACGATTCCGCGCGTCTCGATCTCGCGGCGGCCGAACGCTGACAGCAGCCGTTCGGCGTCAGGATCGTCGCCGACCACGCCGACCAGGCACGGTTCGGCCCCCAAGGCCCTGAGATTCGCCGCCACGTTGCCGGCACCGCCGAGCGCCATGGACTCGCGCTCGATGTCGACGACCGGCACTGGCGCTTCGGGAGAGATGCGCTCGACCCGACCCCACAGATAGCGATCGAGCATGAGGTCGCCCAACACCATGAGCCGCCGGCCCGCGAAACGGGCGACGATATCGCGCAACCGGTGCAGCTCGGCGGAGGTCGCAGGCATCGACGCGGAACGCTAGCATCCGGCTCCGAGCAGGGTCAACGCAGTGGTGCTGTCAATCCGCAGTGAATAGGCCGGGCTGCGTACCGTGTGATGCTGTCCGGGGCAGGCCCGACGCGCGGCGCTGCGCTTGACGCCCGATCGAGCCCTGCTTAGCGTGCGAAACGTGACCGTCACGATCACGCGTTTCACTCCCGACGCTTGGGCCGACGCGCGCGCGCTGGTCGATGATCCCTCGCTGCTCGCCGAGCTCGGCTGGCTGCGCGACCAGGGCGAGCTGCGCGAGCTGCTCGACGGCGCGCCGCACCATGACCCGGCTTGGCTCGCGCACGAGGATGGCCGGCCGGTTGGCTGGTGCGCGCTGGTCGTGCGCCCCGACCCGCGCGGCCACTGGGCGATGGCGCGACTCGGCGTCGTGGAGAGTCATCGCCGCCGCGGCATCGGCACGCGGCTGCTGCAAACCGCCGAGACCGAGCTGGCCGGGCTCGCGCACGATCTCCGACCCTACGAGCTCGGCTTCAGCGCGTGGATCCCTAACCCGGCAGCGGAGGCGTTCGCCGCGCGCCACGGATTCGCGCGCGCCCGCTTGTTCTGGCAGATGGAGCGTCGAGACGGCGCGCGTTCCGCTCCCGAGTGGCCGAACGGCGTCGCCGTGCGCGTCTTCGACGGGAGCGATTCCATGGTCCGGGATTGGAACGCGGTCTCCAACGACGCGTTCGCGGGCGCCTTCCACACGACGCCATCGACGGAAGCGGACTGCCTCGCGATCACCCGACGGCCCGAGTTTCACGCGAGCGGACTGGCGCTCGCCTACCTCGGCGATCGTTGCGTCGGCTTCTGCCGCAACGGCATCTATCGCGGGCGCGGCGAAGTGGACATACTCGGCGTCGCGCACGACGCCCGCGGGACCGGCCTGGGACGGGCGTTGCTGCGCTGGGGCGTCGCGTGGCTGATCGCCGAGGGCGCCGAGCGCGTCACGCTGATCGTCGATGGACATAACGAATCCGCGCTCGCTCTCTACCGGTCGGAGGGTTTCGAGCCGGTGCGCACACGCACCGCGTGGGCGCGGCCGTTCATGGCGCCCTGACGCCGCGCGCGCGGTCGAAGTCGAAGCGCTGGCGGCACCAGACGGCGACCGGGCGCCCGCCTTGCCGCGCGGGATAGAACCGCATACCGAGTGCGCACCTCACGGCCGCGTTCACCAGCAGCGAGTCCTCGCTGCCGCCCGCCCACTCGGCGTCCGAAACGCGGCCGGTCTCGTCGACGCGAACGTCCAGTTCCACGCGCCCGGCCCGTGTTCCCCGAGGGACGGCGAGCGGCGGCGCATCGCGTAGCCAGGGAGGTTGGAGGTCACCCTCGATCTCGAGCGTTGGCGCAGGCTCCACGGGCAACGCGGCCGGTCCGGCTTCCGGCAGGGGCGCGTCCCACTTCTTGGGCGCTGGCGCCGGCGACACGGGTCGGGATTCCGCCACGCGCGTCATCCACACTGCCGCCGCAGGCGGGACGATGCGCAGCCGCTCCGAGCGGCCGGTGTCGGCGAGAACGTCAACCGCGAGTGCGCGCGGCGGCTCGGTCCGCGACTCCTCGCTCGCGGGCCGCCGCTGACACGAGCTCGGTCCCGCGACCACCACGATCGCCAGTCCCCATGCGGCCCAACGCGGTGAAACCATGCCCGGACGCGCACGCGCGCGCCGGCACGTCAGAAGGAACCGCCGGTTCATGCGCACGCTCGGTCTTGTTGCCGCCGCAGGGCTGGGCTATCGTCCCGGCGAGGGCACTGCCGATGAACGCTCACCTGCATCGCTTCCGCCTCTTCCGGCCATGACCCCACGCGAACGAGTGTGGGCCGCTCTCAGCGGCCTCGACGTCGACCGGGTGCCGATCTCCTTCTGGGGTCATTTCTATCACCGCGAGTCGTCCGCCGAGGAACTGGTCGAAGCCACGCTCGAGCACCAGAGCGAATATCACTGGGACTGGATCAAGCTCAATCCTCGCAAGCACTATCACGTCGAGGACTGGGGCGTGCGCTACCGCTACTCGGGCCGCGCCAAGGAAAAGCCGGTGATCGAGCAATGGCCCGTGCATCAGCCGACCGACTGGCTCGCGATCACCGAGCGCCCGGCCGATCAAGGAGCGCTCGGCGAGCAGATCGACGCGGTGCGCTTGCTGCGACGCGCGCTGCCTGCCGAGGTGCCGATGATCGAAACCGTATTCACTCCGCTCGCGGTCCTGGGCGAGATGGTTTCCGAGCCCGGCGAGCTGCGGCTCCACATGCGCACGCATCCCAACGCGGTGCGTGGAGCGCTGTCGGCGATCACCGCCACGTTCACGAACTACGCCGCGCGGCTGATCGACGCCGGCGCCGACGGTGTCTTCTTCGCGACCACGGACTGGGGCTCTCGCAATCTCCTGAGCGCCATGGAGTACCGCGAGTGGGGACGGCCCTACGATATGCGGGTGCTGGCAGCCGTGAAGGACGCGCCGTTCAACGTGCTGCACGTCTGTAAGCGCCGCAACCTCCTGTTCGAGTTCGCGGACTATCCGGTACGGGCGTTCTCGTGGGACGCGACCGATCCGACCAATCCAACGCTCGCCGACGGCTTCGCCCGATTGCCGGGTGCGGTGATGGGCGGCATCTCACAGGAAGAGTCGCTCCAGAACGCATCGCCGGAGAAGGCGCTCGCCGAATATCGGAGGGGATTGGAGCAGACCGGTGGCCGGCGCTGGCTGGTCGCGCCTGGATGCTCGATCCCGCCCGCCACTCCTGCCGCCAATCTCAAGGCGCTCCGATCGGCCGTCGAAACCGCACGCGTCGGTTCCGAACAACCGGGGCCGGCAACGCCGTAGACGAAAGGAGGGCATGATGCGACCGCGTTTCGCCCTGCCGTTGCTGGTTGGGTTGCTCGCGGCGGTCGAGTCCGCCGCTCAGGTCGATCCCAAGACGCCTTCGATTCAGCCTCCCGCCCAGGATCGTTCCAACCAGTCACCGAGCGGACAGCTCGGCGTCTCCGGCCGGGTGTTCGTCGGCGAGCGAGCGCCCGATTTCGAGCTGAGCGGCTCGAGCGGCCACGCGCGCAAGCTCTCGCAGCTCCGCGGCGACTGGGTGCTACTCGTGTTCACCGAACGGAAGGAGCAGCTCGCGGCGTTGCGTGAGGTCCATAGCGATCTGCAGACGGTCGGCGTGAAACTGATCGCCGTGTCCGGCGACAACCCGCAATCCTTGCGGGCGTACGCGAAGCGCCAGGAGCTTCCCTTCGAAGTGCTCTCCGATCCCACGCGCCAGATCGCAGCCGTCTATGGTCTGTTCGATCACGGGCGCAATTGGATCCTGCCCGGGTTCCTGGTGCTGGACCGCGCGGGCATCGTGCGGATGGCCCTGCTCGGTCAGGCGCTACCGAGCGATCAGATCGCCGCGTTGACGCGCTACACGATCGATCAGCGTTAGTCGTACGGCGTTCCCTCGCGTTCCTGGTCGCACGAGCGATCATCGGACCGTCGTGCACCACCGCCGTCGTCTGCATCCACGATCGTGCGCGACGCCTTTGATCGCGATTCCCGATCGCGACGCTCAATCTTTCCGAGTCCGCGGCCGATAACGGCCCTGGTTTCCCACGCTTCGGCCGTTCCCGACGAGCCGTTGGTCGACTCCCAAGACTCGGAGGTCCCCCCCGTGAAGCTCACGATCACCGTCGCTGGGCTATTGCTGCTCATGTCCGGCGCCGACCCCGGCGGAAACGGAAACCCGCCGTCCCACTCATCGCTCACGGCCGAGCAACCCACGCTCAACGTCGCCACTCACGAGCCCCCGCAAGCGGAAGTCGCGGTCGGCGGCTCGGCGCCGGACTTCTCGTATCAGGGCCCCGACAGTCGCTGGCGCCATCTGCACGACCTGACGTCTCAAGGCGTCGTGCTGCTGGTGTTCGGCGCCGCCGAGCGGGACCTCGAAGCCATGGAGAGCGAGCGCGACGCACTGCTCGATCTCAGGGTGATCCCGGTGGCGGTGCTGGACATGAAGCCGAGCCGGGCGTGGGCGTCCGCGCGACGTCTCGGACTTCGTTATACGGTGCTGGCCGATCCGCGCCGCGTGATCGGACATCAGTTCAACTCCATCGACACTTCCCGGCCGGTGACGATTCCAAGTTGGTTTCTCATCGATCACCGGCGAACGGTTCGCGGGCTCCAGCATGGCCCGCTTCCGAAGCAGGGCTTCACGAAGCTCGCGGCTCTGGCGCTCGGTCTGCCGCATCCCGGCGCCACCGTCTCGACCTGCAAGTGACGCGCTCCGTCCCGTCGCGCACGGATGCGCGGGCGGGGGGGCTGAGCGAGCGGCGGCTACTCCTCGCTCACCGGCGCGTAGAACGACACGCCGCGGACGTTCTCGTCGATCTGCAGCGGGCGTCGCAACGACGGAAACGCGCGCGCCCGGCAGTCCATTCGCTCGCATAGCCGGCAGGTGATGCCGACCGGCATGGCGGCGGCGGGATTGGCGAGATCCATGCCCTCGGCGTAGACCAGACGCCGAGCGGAGTCGAGATCGCAGTTCAAGCCAATCGCGTACAGGACATCCGCCGAATGGTAGCCGCCACGGTGCTTGCGGACGGTGCGAGCGATCGAGAACAACGTGGCGCCATCCGGGAGCCGCGACGGCTGGACCCGGATCATTCCCGGCTGCAGGAACGCGGCATGCACGTTCCACAGCGGGCACAGCCCGCCGAATCGCGGAAAGTGGATGCCGCTGACGCTCAGCTTCTTCGAAATGTTGCCGGCGATGTCGATGCGCACCATGTCGAACGGCACGCCCTTGGCGCCGCGCCGATGAAGCGTCGTGACGCGGTGACACACCTGCTCGAAGCTGGAGCGGAAGCGATCGCCGAGCAACTCCAGGTCGTAGCGCTCGTCCTCGGCGGCGCGGAAGAACTCGTCGTAGGGCATCAGTACCGCGCTCGCGAAATAGTTGGCGAGCGCGACGCGACACAGTGCACGCGATTCGACCGAGGTCAATTGCGGATCACGGGCGATCTGGTCGAGCGCCTCGGAGCCGTTGAGGAGCCCGATCAGGTGCGCGAGCTGGAAGTTACGCGAGCCGCGCCGCAGCACCTCCGAGATCATCAGCTCCCGGCGCTCGGGATGGTAGCGGCGCACGGCGCCTCGCATCTGGCCGACCTCGAGGATTCGCACCTGGACTCGATGGGTGGCCTCGAGATAGCGGCAGAGCGTGCCGAACAGGTTCTCCCGCTCGAGCGCTCCGTCCTTCCAGACTTTCTCGGCCTCCGCCTCGAGCTCGGGAAAATGATTGGAATGGCGCTGGAGCAGATCGGAGACCTGTTCGGAAGAGAGGCCGGGGAGGTCGAGGCCCGCCAGATCCTGCCGGTCCAACGCCTGCTCGGCGAGCGCTTCGGCCGAGCCGCGGGCCCCCATGTAGGCGTGATGCAGCAGGACGATCGCGCGCGCCAACTCGGGGGTGCCGGCCACCGTCTCGCGCAGCTCGCGCTCTCCGACGATTTGCCCGGCGAACAACGGGTCGCCGAACACTTCCATCAGGTTGGCGACCAGTTTCGCGTCCTCGCCGCCCGCGAACACCTTGAGGTCGAGGTCGAAAATACGGGCGAGGCGCAGCAGCAGATCGGCGGAGAGCGGACGGCGATCGTGCTCGATCAAGTTGAGATAGCTCGGGGAAATGCTCAGCCGCTCGGCCAAAGCCGACTGGGTCAGGCCCTCGCTCGCCCGCAGCGCGCGTATCTTTTTGCCCAGTTGCGTGGCGCGATCGGTCACATTGCAATATTAACTGTATTGACAGATTGACAGTAATTGTTTTCTTTCCATTGCCAACTTAACACGCTACGCCACAAATGGTTATTGCCGCACAAGAGTCGGCGCGTATAAACTGTGTATGTCGTCAATGTGGCCGGAACCATCGGCCGTTGCTTCGGAGGCCGTGATGAGCCGTGGTTCGCAGCTCGAGAGTGAAGGCGTCGGGTTCTCGCAGCCCCTGCGCCCGCACGACCGCGAGATCCTCACGCCCGAAGCCCAGGCATTCCTCGCTGGCCTGGCGCGCCGTTTCACTTCCGACATCCACGCCGCGCTCGCCGCCCGCGCCGCGCGCCGCACGCGCTGGGCTTCGGGCGAGCCGCTGGACTTCGCGCCCGAGACGGACGCGATCCGCACGGCGGACTGGAAGGTCGCTCCCGCCCCCACCGACCTCCGGCGCCGCGTGGTCGAGATCACGGGCCCGGTCGAGGCGAAGATGATCATCAACGCGCTCAACTCCGGCGCCGACACGTTCATGGCGGATTTCGAGGACTCGTGCTCGCCGACCTGGGAGAACGTGATCCAGGGCCAGCGTCACCTGCGCGCCGCGATCCGGCGCGAGCTTCAGCACCGTGATCCGGCTACCGGTAAGGAGTACCGACTGAACGAGCGAGTCGCGACGCTGATCGTCCGTCCGCGCGGCCTCCACCTGAGCGAGCGGCACGTGTCGGTGGACGGCGGTGCGATTCCCGCCTCGTTGTTCGATTTCGGCCTCCACCTGTTCCACAACGGCCATGAGCTGATCCGCCGCGGCACCGGCCCCTACTTCTATCTTCCCAAGCTCGAGAGCCACCGCGAGGCGCGGATCTGGAATCAGGTGTTCGTGCACGCGCAGGACGCGCTCGGAATCCCGCGCGGGACGATCCGCGCCACCGTCCTGATCGAGACCCTGCCGGCGGCGTTCGAGATGGACGAGATCCTTCACGAGCTGCGCGAGCACTCCTCGGGGCTCAACTGCGGCCGCTGGGACTACATCTTCAGCTTCATCAAGACGCGCCGCTACGATCCCCAGGCACTGCTCCCCGACCGGTCCCAGGTCACGATGGAACAGCCGTGCATGCGCGCGTACACGCAGCTCGCCGTGCGCACCTGCCACCGCCGCGGCACGCACGCGATCGGCGGCATGGCGGCGCAGATCCCGATCAAGAACGATCCGGAAGCCAACGCCAAGGCGATCGAGAAAGTGCGCGCCGACAAGCTGCGCGAAGTACAGGACGGCCATGACGGCACTTGGGTCGCGCATCCCGGCTTGGTCGCGCTGGCGCGCGAGGTGTTCGAGAGCCGCATGAGCGGCCCGAACCAGCTCGACCGGCTGCGCGAGGACGTCTCGGTCACGGCTGCCGATCTGCTCCAGGTGCCGTCGGGCACGCGCACCGAAGCCGGCTTGCGCCTGAACGTGCGCGTCGGAGTCCAGTATCTCGAAGCGTGGCTGCGCGGCCTCGGCTGCGTGCCGCTCTATCACCTGATGGAAGACGCGGCGACCGCGGAGATCTCGCGTTCGCAGGTCTGGCAGTGGATCCGCCACCAGGCGGTTCTCGACGACGGCCAGCGCGTCACCCGTTCGCTGCTCGAACGGTTGCTCACGGAGGAGATGCAAGGCATCGAGAAGCAAATCGGCGCCGACCGCGTTCGCGAAGGCCGTTACCGCGAAGCGGCGGAACTGTTCATCCAGCTCAGCGCCTCGGAGGCGCTCGAGGAGTTTCTGACCCTGGTCGCCTACGAGCACCTCGAGGGCGTTGTCGCTCCCGAGGAGTCCTGATTCGTCCGGTGACGTGCGAAGGAGAATGACGTGACCACCCCCGCCATCCGCAAGCTTCCGGCACCGGCACGCAACGATCACCGCTGGGACGGCATCACCCGCCCCTATACCGAGCAGGACGTGGACCGCCTGCGCGGTTCGCTGCGCGTCGAGCACACGCTCGCCGCCGTCGGCGCTCGCCGCCTCTGGGAGCTGATGACGGCGCAGGACTATGTCGCCGCACTCGGCGCGCTGACCGGCGGCCAAGCCGTCCAGCAGGTCCGGGCAGGCTTGCAGGCGATCTACCTCAGCGGCTGGCAGGTCGCGGCCGACGCGAACCTCGCCGGGCAGACCTATCCCGATCAGAGCCTCTATCCCGCCAACAGCGTTCCGCAGGTGGTGCGCCGGATCAACCAAGCGCTGCAGCGCGCCGACCAGATCGACCGTCTCGAGCACAACGCCAACGGTAACGGCAACGGCGCCGGCGAGCGGCGCCACTGGTACGCGCCGATCGTGGCCGACGCGGAGGCCGGGTTTGGCGGTCCGCTCAACGCCTTCGAGCTCATGAAGGGTATGATCGAGGCCGGTGCGTCGGGAGTGCACTTCGAGGATCAGCTCTCCTCGGAGAAGAAGTGCGGACATCTCGGCGGCAAGGTGCTGGTGCCGACCGGTCACTTCATCCGCACGCTGGTCGCCGCACGGCTCGCGAGCGACGTGCTCGACGTGCCGACGGTGCTGATCGCCCGCACCGATGCCGACAGCGCGCGTCTCCTGACCAGCGACGTCGACCCGCGCGATCACGAGTTCGTGACCGGCGAGCGTACGCCCGAGGGCTTCCATGTGATCCGCGGCGGCCTCGACTGCGCGATTGCCCGCGCGCTCGCCTACGCGCCTTACGCCGATCTGCTGTGGTGCGAAACCTCCACTCCGGACCTCGACGAGGCGAAGCAGTTCGCGGAGGCGGTGCGGGCGAAGTATCCGAACAAGATGATGGCGTACAACTGCTCGCCTTCGTTCAACTGGAAGCGCAAGCTCGACGACGAGACGATCGCCCGGTTCCAGCGTGAGCTCGGGGCGATGGGCTACAAGTTCCAGTTCGTGACGCTGGCCGGCTTCCATGCGCTGAACTTCGGGATGTTTCAGCTCGCCCGCGGCTACGGCGAGCGCGGCATGTCGGCCTACGCCGAGCTCCAGCAGGCGGAGTTCGCGGCCGAGGCGCAGGGTTACACGGCCACGCGCCACCAGCGCGAGGTCGGAACCGGGTACTTCGACGAGGTCATGCAGGTGATCGCGGGCGGCAAGGCGTCGACGCTGGCGCTCAACGGCTCGACCGAGAAGGCTCAG
>DASQFU010000112.1:0-1655 GCA_035632955.1 Candidatus Limnocylindria bacterium | reverse complement strand
ACCGACGCCGGCCAGCAGACCCGGCGGCTGTTGTTCGACAAATCGCAGCCCACGCCATCCGCCCGCTCGTTGCAGGGATTTTCCCTGGCGGAGTGGCAGCGGCCGGCGCCCGCGCCTGCTGGAGGCGGCGGTGGCAACGTCGGCCGCGGAGGTGCACCGCCGACGGGTCCGGCCCCCGGCGGCAGTCTGAAGGTCGTGACCACGCAGCTCCGTCCCGGCTGGCTTCGCAGGAACGGCGTGCCGTATAGCGAAAACGCCAGCGTCACCGAGTATGTCGATCGCTTCGCGGCGCCGAACGGCGACGAGTGGCTGGTCGTCACGACGGTCGTCACCGACCCGAAATACCTGAATCAGGACTTTGTGACGAGCTCGCACTTCAAGCAGGAGCCGGACGGCGCCAGGTGGAGTCCGTCGCCCTGCAAGACCGGCTAGCCCGTTCCACATTCGCGCTTGGAGGACGTGGCATCATGGCATTCCGAGTCCCGCTGCTCGCCGTTGCGCTCGTGCTCGGCGCACACCCGGTTTTTGGGCAGGTCGATATTTCAGGGGAATGGGCGAGACGCATCCACGAGGATCAGCCCCACCGCAATCCCGGCGCGGAGCTCGGCGACTACACGGGGCTTCCGATCAACGCTGCCGCCCGTCAGAAGGCCTCGAGCTGGGACGCGTCGATTCTGTCGCTGCCGGAGCACATGGCGAAGCCGCATCCCGCTCAGTACTTCATGCGGGGGCCGGGGCCCGACATGCGCGTCAACAAGATCACGGACCCGGTGACGCAGGTCGTCGTCGCCTACGCGCTGGAAGGCATTTTCGGCCGCGACGATCGCGTGATCTGGATCGACGGCCGCCCTCAACCCTCCGAGTACGCCGAACACACGTGGGACGGCTTCTCGACCGGCAGGGTCCAGGGCAACAAGCTCACGGTGACGACCACGCACATGAAGTACGGCGTGATCCAGCGCAACGGCGTTCCGGCGAGCGCGCACGCCACGATGACCGAGCATTTCATCCGGCACGGCGACTTTCTCACGCTCGTGACCATCGTGGACGATCCCGTGTATCTCGAAGAGCCGTTCATACGCACGTCGCATTGGGTGCGCACCTCGAACGTCACGCTGGACCAGCGGTTCATCTTCGAGGTGGTCGACGAAGTGGCCAGCCACAAGCACGGCGACGTGCCGCACTTCCCGTTGGGCACCACGCACGAGGATTTCGCGAAGAGACACGGTCTTCCCTTCGAGGCGACGATGGGCGGGAAGGAGACGCTCTATCCCGAGTACGAAGCGATCCTGCGGAAGGCGCTGGCGGCGATGGCTTCGAGGCGATCGTCGAATTGATTCCGGGCTGACCCGATGAAACGCACCGCCGGTAACCCGCGCCTCTCGTCTGCAACGCTGGTGCTCGTCTGCCTGTCGGCGCTTGCGGCTGTGGCGGTCAGCGCGCAGCAGGTGCCCACGCGGCGAGCCCTGGACAGCGCCTGGCCGGAGGTGGTGAAGGTCGACGACATCGAAATCGTGCACGTCCAGAAGGGCGTGTATATGCTGGTGGGCGGCGGCGCGAATGTCACCGTCCTGCATGGCGACGAGGGCGTGGTGATCGTCGATTCCGGCGCGCCGGGACAGACCGGGCGGCTCCTGGCGGCGCTGCGGCGCCTG
>DASQFU010000111.1:0-5601 GCA_035632955.1 Candidatus Limnocylindria bacterium | reverse complement strand
ACTGGTCAGCCGCCGAGAGCCTCGCGGTTGATCTCTTGGCTGATCCCGGCCTCGCCGAGGACGAAGCGGCGCAAGCTTTCCTCTGCCTCGCCTCGGCCCAGGCGGCGCGCGGAGCCCTGCGAGCGGCGCTTGCGACGTTCGAGCGTGCCGAAGAAGTGGCCCGCGGTGCAGCCGCGCCCATCATTCACCAAGACATCGCACGACGCTGCCGCCTGATGCTCGCCATCGTCAGCGGAGGTGTGATACCCGCGCCGGCCGATGCATGGGCACACGACAGCTCGACCGCCACGCTCATCACCCGTGGCCTGCGGGCGGCGTTCGCGAGGGACCGCGCCGGGGCGCAACGCCTCTTGAATGTGGTACGCGCTCGCTCGCGACGGGAGCTGGCATGGCAGGGAGCAGGTCCGGTCCTGCTCGCAGCGCGGATCGAGGCTCTCGCGGGACACTGGGAGGAAGCCGCCCGCATGCTTCAGCCGGTTGCCTCGCAATCGGTAGAGATGGGCGAGGTCCACTATCCGGCGGGAATGTCTGCGGTCCAATGGTTCCTGGCGGATGCATTCGAGAAGCTCGGCCACCCGGATTCCGCTGCTGTCTACCTCGAGCTGATCGCCTCCGGTCCTGTTGCCTTCTACCAGAAAAGCCAGCTCCGCCGCGGCATTACAGTGCCCTTCGCCCACCGGCGGCTGGTGCTACTCTACGCCCGTATGGGCCGAATCGAGGACGCGAAGCGGCACTGGCAGATCTTTAGCGAAACCGTCCGCACCCCCGACCCTGAGCTCCAGCCGCTGATCGCGGAGGCGCGCGCGGCGCTCATGGGCGCGCTGGGGATGTCGAGGTCGGCGACACGCTGAGCGAAGAGACCCGGCACATTGCGCCTAGTGGTTCGCGCACGAGTTCGCCTTCCGCGCAGAAACACGAACTCTCCAGCAGCATGCCCCCGTCCTTGCGGCCGGAAGTTGAGGCCCAGCCTGGCCCGCTTGCGGCTCTATCCGTCCGAATCGGTCTTCTCGCCCTGCTCGGAAATGCTTGATTTGCGCTCACCTGCACGCCTGCGTCGAGGAGAGCGACCGAGCCGCGTGGTCATTCGCACGGCGCCTGGCGCGATCTGCGTCAAGCGGCGCACCCGGACACCCGATACTAGGGTGGACCCCGCCCTCGGATTCGGAGGGAAATCGCACCCGCATGGCCCGCATTCTCGTCGCCGATGACGACTCGCAGATCGCCAGCCTCGTGGCCATGAAGCTCAGGCTCAACGGGCACGAGGTGGTGGTGGTCGCGAACGGCCATGAAGCCATCGAGGCCGTGGACCTGGCGCGTCCCGATCTCTGCATCCTCGACGTCATGATGCCGGGAATGGACGGGTTCCAGGTCCTCGCGGCGTTGCGCGCCCGGCCCGACCTCGCGGGACTTCCGATCGTTCTCCTCACCGCGCTGGGAGAGGAGAAGCATGTCGTCCGGGCGTTCAAGGAAAAGGCGAACGACTTCGTCGTCAAGCCTTTCAGCCCGTCCGAGCTCCTGGTTCGCGTCGAGCGGCTGCTCGCCGCGTGAGGCGTCGGGCATGTGTCGGGTGCTCGCATGGAGCGCGGCGCTCGCGTGGCTGCTCGCCGGGACGATACCGGCTCTCGCGGCACGAACATCCGAAGGCTCCATCGCGCGGCTCGACAGCCTGCTTTCCCTGGTGCCGGACGATGCAGATCTGCATCTCGAGCGCAGCCGGATGCTGTGCCGCATGGGCCGCTGGCAGGTGGCCGCCGCGGTGGCGGCGGCCGTCGCCCTCACCGATCGGGCACGCGCCGATGCGTGGGCGGCGTGGGCCGACGCGGAGCGCATGGCGGGCGATCTCGCGGCCGCGCGCCGGGTGATCGAGCAGGGGCTCGGCCATGCTTCCCGCCCGGCGGAGCTGTGGGCGCGCCTGGCCCGGCTCGAGTACCAGGCGGGCCGCGTAGGTGACGCGCGCGCGACGATGGAGCGTGCGCTCGCCTCCGATCCGCGGGTCGAGGGCGGGACCTCCGATTTCGCGCTCTACAGCCCGGTGGTCGCGGAGGCTTCCTACCTGCACGAGAGCCTCACCAACGGCGACGTCTGGACATCGCGGCTGGTCGCCGCTTCGTTTCGGCCGCGGGGCGCATGGTCCTACGTTTTCGAGGGCGAAACGGTGGAGCGGCCCGCGGGCGACGACTGGTCGCTGCGCTTGACCGCCAACCATCGCCTCGGACCGTCGTGGGAGCTGAGAGCGGGGTTTCAACTCGCCCCGCACGCATGGATCGTCGCCAGGAACGGCGCCTGCCTCGAGGCTTCCTGGCTGCCGGATTCTCGCTGGAGCGGCGACCTCGGGATCCGGACGCTTGATTTCGAGGACGGGCGCGTCCACATCGCCCGGGCCGGGGTTGGACGTTGGACCGGAGACTGGGAGGCCGGCTATCACCTGCATTGGATTCATGACGCGGAAGGCGACGTCGAGTGGGCGCACGTTGCGCGTTGCGCCTGGTCGCCTTCCGCGCGTACCGGCCTCGGGGCGCAGCTCTTTCGCGGCGCGGAAGTGATCCACCCGGTGGCTTCCTCCTATCTCCGTTCGGTCTCGACCACCGGCTTCCATCTCACCGGCCGCTTCTACCCGAGTGACCGGTGGGGTTTCCGCCTGTCAGCCGGCTACGCCGACCGCCAGGACTCCTACGCGAGGCGCTCCCTTGGACTCGGGCTGGTTCGGCATTTCTGATCCCACCGGCTGGGCGCTGCTCGCGGTGGGGAACCTGAGCGCGCTCGCCGCGGTGCTCACACTCTGCGCCTTCCTCACCTGGCACCGCGGAACGGAGCAGCACCGGCGCCGGATGGTGAATCGTCACCGCTGGCAGCGGCTGGTGCTCGAGTACCTCTCCGCGCCCACCGAGGATCTCCGGATGCCGGCCGCGAACCAGCTGCGAGAGGCGGTGCGTGCGTCCGAGCGTCACGACTTCGCCGGGTTCGTCCTCGGGTATCTGCGCAACCTTCGCGGAACCGAAGCCGATTCCCTGCGCGAGCTGCTGCGCTCGCTCGGCCTGCTGGATCTTGCGCGTCGCGAGCTGAAGGCGCGCAACCCATGGCGACGGGCGAGTGCCGCGCAGCTCCTCGACGCCATGAGGGCACCCGAGTCGGTCCCGGATCTCGTCCGCGCCGTGCAGGACCGGAGCGTCCTGGTCTCGTTCCTCTCGGCTTCCGCGCTGGTGCGCATCGGCGGGGAGGAGGCGTGCGCCGCGGTTGCCGAGGCGCTGACGCGGCGCTCGGATTGGAATCCCTCGCAGATCAAGGAAATCCTCCTCGGCGGCGGGCCCCATCTCACGGATCGACTGGTGAGCCTGCTCGACCGCTGCGATCCGAACGAGGAGAAGACCAAGTTGCTGGTGGAGCTTCTCGGCATCCTGCGGTACGGGCCGGCGGCCGAGACGCTCCTGGTCTTGCTGCGAAGGGGATGCCCCGAAGAGCTGCGAGTCTCGATCCTGCGCGCGCTCGGACGCCTGGGCTATGCGCCGGCCGGCGAGGTGGTGCGCGCCGCTGCCGTTGATCCGAGCTGGGTGGTGAGGAGCCAGGCTGTCCTCGCCCTGGGGAGAATCGGAGACGCGAGCTGCGTGCCGGTGCTCGAGGCGGCGCTGGCGGACGACCAGTACTGG
Organism: Candidatus Limnocylindria bacterium; assembly: GCA_035632955.1. Lineage (GTDB taxonomy): Bacteria > Eisenbacteria > RBG-16-71-46 > RBG-16-71-46 > RBG-16-71-46 > DASQFU01. Next base: position 1,957 of record DASQFU010000111.1, on the reverse strand, counting down.
GTGCGCTTCAACGCGGCACTCGCGCTCCGTTCCCTCGGCGAAGCGGGACGGCTGGTACTCGCGCGCGTCTCCGGTGAGGCGCACGCCGCTGCGATCGTCGCGCGCGAGGTGCTGCTCGAGGATGCGGCCTGATGTCCCCCGCGCTCGAGACCGCGATCCACGTCTACGAAGCCTTCATCCTTTCCTACTTCGTGGTGATCAACGGCACCTACCTGACCCTCTGCGTGCTCGCCTTCTTCGCGATCCGCGACTACCTGCGGCGCTCCGAGTTCATTCACCTGACACATCTCTTCCGATCCGGCTTGGCCCCGGGCGTATCTATCGTGTCGCCGGCGTACAACGAGGAGACCACGGTGCTCGACAACGTCAAGTCGCTGCTCTCGATCGAGTATCCGAACGTCGAGCTCGTGGTGGTGAATGACGGCAGCAAGGATGCGACCCTCGACATCCTGCGCCGTACCCTGGATCTGCAGTTGTTCCCGCGTGCCCCGAGCGGGCAGATCCCCACCGCGCCGGTGCGGGCCGTCTATCGGTCGGCACACGACCCGCGCGTGGTCGTGGTGGACAAGGAGAACGGGGGCAGCAAGGCGGACGCGACCAACGCCGGCATCAACTACACGCGTAATCCTCTGGTCTGCGTGATCGACGCGGATTCGCTGCTCGACCCCGACGTCTTGCTCAAGCTCGTGCGGCCGTTTCTTGAGGACTCGCGCACTATCGCGGCCGGAGGAGTGGTTCGCATCGCGAACGAGTGCCGGGTCGAGCACGGCCGGGTGACGGAGATGCGCCTTCCGAAGAGCTCGCTCGCCCGGTTCCAGGTCGTCGAATACTTACGCTCGTTCCTGTTCGGGCGCACGGGGTGGGCCCAAATGAACGCCCTGCTCATCGTCTCTGGCGCGTTCGGCTTGTTCTCGCGCCAGGCCGTGCTCGCGGTCGGCGGCTATCGCGCCGACGCGATCGGCGAGGACATCGACTTAGTCCTGAGACTCCACCGCCACTACGGAAGACTGCGCAAGCCCTACCGGATCGCATACGTGCCCTCGCCGATCTGCTGGACCGAGGCGCCGGAGCACATCCGCGATCTCGCGAGCCAGCGGAATCGCTGGCAGCGCGGGTTGCTCGAGTGCCTGTGGCGTTATCGCGAGCTGATGTTCCGCCCGCAGTTCGGGGCCGCTGGCATGCTGGCCTTTCCATTCTTCGTGTTCTTCGAGCTGCTGGGACCGATCGTCGAGTTCTCGGGCTTCCTCTTCATGCTCGTCGCGTGGCCGCTCGGCATCATGAACTGGAGCTTCGCGATCGCCTTCTTTGCGGCGTCCGTGCTACTCGGGGTCATCCTCTCGCTCTCGTCCCTCATCTTCGAGGGCCTCACGTTTCGCCGGTATCCCGCCACATCGACCGCCGCGGTCCTGGCGCTCTACGCGGTGCTCGAGAACTTCGGCTACCGGCAAATCCACACGTGGTGGCGGCTGTGCGGCATCTGGGATCGGCTCCGGGGCAAGAAGAGCTGGGGCCAGATGCGACGCCGCGGCTTCCGTCAGGACCCACCCGCGCCGTCCTCGACGGAGGAGAGCGACACGCTGGCGGCGTGACGTGGGCCCAGCTCATGAGGTCCGGGAGAGGGCGCCCATCTCGGCGAGATGTGCCACCGATGAGTCCCCGAGATCTCACCCATCGCGTCGCGGACATCATTGAAGTCGCGCCTCACCTTCGAGCCCCACCAGACGCCGACGCCGTGGCCGATGACCTCAAGGACCTCTCCTAGGCGGACATTCTGAAGGTTAAAGTTCGCCTTCTCGGCGGGCCGGAGAGTGCCCAGGAAGAAGAACGCCGCCGGATTGGTGGGCCGGTCAGGCAAGGACCCCCCCGATGCTCCCAGCAGGTGCGGTGCGTGTCCGGCCGCGATCAGTCAGAGTTGAGTCAGAGTCGCCTCGGTAACTTGGTGGAGCTGAACGGGATC
>DASQFU010000110.1:0-6701 GCA_035632955.1 Candidatus Limnocylindria bacterium | reverse complement strand
GAAGCGCCCGCGAAGGAAGTCCCTCCGCGGGCGTCGAACGTGGGCGGCAGTCTAGAAGGCGCTTCGCGCGCGCGTCAACTCCTCGAGCCGCGGTTGCGATCGTACTCGCGCGCCATCGCCGCCGCGAGCTTGCTGCTCAGGCTCACCGGCACTTGGACGGTGCGATCGGACTGATAGAGCATGATCGTCTTCTTGACCGTGTCCACGTACACCTGGCAGTCATGACACTGGTGGAGATGCTCCTCGATCGTTCGGCACAGCTCGGCGCGCGCGTCGTCGTCCAGGTAGTCTCCGAGTTGCTCCAAAACCTCGTTACAATTCACGTCTAGGCTCCACTCCTGGCCAAGGGGGATGGTTGCTTGCGACCGTGGGCGAAGGTGACGCCGGCCACAACCTGGAGCCGCGCCACGAAATACCAGTGCTGCTCTAGATGCTCCCCCTCCCGGATTCGGTTTGCATAAAGTTGACAGGGAATGGAAAAAATCTTTCGGCTCGGGGGAACGAATGGGGAGCGACGCGGCGAGGGCGAGTGACCCGTGCTGGGATCGAACCAGCGACACCCTGCTTAAAAGGCAGGTGCTCTACCGACTGAGCTAACGGGTCAACACTTTGCATGACTTGCCGTTGCGCGGATAAAGCCCGGGTGTTTTGGTCCGTACCGACTGCACACGCGTGCCCTAGCTTGGGCAAGCCGCGGCACCTTAGCGAGCGCAGGCGACCTGCGCAAGGAATGGCGCGTAGCGAACAACCGACCCGCGCGGGTTCGAGGAGGGCTGCTACTTCGGGGTCGCGGCGCCGCGGACAGCTTCGCAGCGAGCGCGGGTCATCGGGTAGTCGATGACGCGCAGGCTGTCGCCCACGCGAGTGTCGATCGGTGCTCCTGGTCTTCATGCTGTTTCACTTGGCGCGCCACGATGTTTTCGACACTCCTCCGAAGATGGAGACGCTCCTCCGCAGCGCAGGATTCGCCTCCCCGCGGTCTTGGGCAGAGGACCTGGTCTGCACGCTCGATGCGGAGCACCTGCTCTGCCTGAAAGAGAGCCTGGGTTCCTCGAAGCCGCGCTTCGACAGCCTCGCCCCCGTGGCGCGGGAGGCCTGCCTGGCGGAGGCCCGCCGCCGCATGAAAGAGCTGACTCCCGAAGATTTCGTTGCCCGAGGGGAGGTCGTTTACTCGGTGCGTGCGCGTGACCAAGCGGCATGAACCGTAACGGTTGTTCTTCCATCCTCCGCAACCCTGCCGCTATCTTGGTTGCCTAGGGGGTATTGAGCTATGCCCATCCAAGACGCGCTGCAGACCGCTCTCGCCGGCCGCTATCGCGTCGAGCGCGAGCTGGGTCGGGGCGGTATGGCCACGGTCTTCTTGGCCGAGGATCTCAAGCACCGGCGTCGGGTGGCGGTCAAGGTGCTCGACGCCACGCTCGCCGTCGCGATCGGACCGGCGCGCTTCCTGCGCGAGATCGAGATCGCTGCGCGGCTGACTCATCCTCACATCCTGGCGGTCCACGACTCGGGCGAAGCTGGGGGCATGTTCTACTACGTGATGCCGTTCGTGGAGGGCGAGTCCTTGCGCGATCGACTGCGAAGAGAGAAGCAGCTTCCGGTCGAGGAGGCGGTGCGCATCGCCGGGGAGGTGGCGGACGCGCTCGCGTATGCCCACGGCCAGGGTGTCGTCCATCGGGACATAAAACCGGAGAACATCCTCTTCGAGGGACCGCACGCAGTGGTCGCCGATTTCGGTATCGCGCGCACCGTGGGACCGTCCGGCAGCCCACGCCTGACCGAGACCGGGCTCGCGATGGGCACTCCGGCCTACTTGAGCCCCGAGCAGCTGCTGTCGGCCGATCCGGACGGCCGCAGCGATCTCTACAGCCTGGCCTGCGTGGTCTACGAAATGCTGGTCGGGCAGCCGCCGTTCACGGGCGCCACGGCCGAGGCCATCCTCCATCAGCATCTCTCCGCGAAGCCCCGACCCATCCGGGCGGTGAGACCCACGGTCCCGGCCCGGCTTGACCATACGATTCTGCGTGCGCTGTCCAAGGCAGCCGCCGACCGTTTCGCCGGCGTCACGCAATTCGCCGCGGCACTAGCGGCGGCTCCCACCCTGGCAGATCCGGTCCGCCGACCCCCCAAGGCTGCGATCGCTGCGGGGGCCGCAGTGCTGGCCGCGCTGATCGGGTTCCTGGTCTGGACCGGCATCAAGCGCGACGCATTCGTCTTCGGCCGATCACCGCCGGCGCCGGCCGCGCCTCGGGAATGGGTCATGGTTGCCGACTTCGATGGCCCGCCCGACGACTCCAGCCTGGCGGTCGCCACGCGGGACCTCGTCATCGCCGCCCTGGACCAGTCCGGGATCGTGGCGCCGCTGCCCGCAGAGCAAGTCCGCATCGCGCTGCGTTCGGCGGGCAAGCCGTCCGGCACGCGAGTCGATTCCGAGCTGGCGCGAGAGCTCGCCTACCGCAGCTCGGTGCGGGCGGTGGTCGAGGGACGAGTGAGCCGAGTCGGACGCGGCTACACGAGCGTGCTCCGCGTCGTCGATGCCGAGAGCCTCAGCGTGATTCACAGCGTGACGGGCGTGGCGCGCAACGACGACGCGCTCATCGAATCACTGGGCGCCATGGCGCAGGAACTGCGGGAAGGGCTGGGCGAGAAACCGCAGGCCGTGCGGGCGACCCGCCCGCTGGTCGACGCGATCACGCCGTCGTTCGAGGCGTTCCGGCTGTACGTTCGCGGTACCGGGCTGATGAGCATCAACTGGAACCCGGAAGCGATCGTTCTCTTCCGGCAGGCTCTGGAGATCGACTCGGAGTTCGCCGCCGCGTGGAGCGGCACGGGCACGGCGTACGCAAACCTTGGCATGCCGGATTCCGCGCTGCTCGCCTGGGGCAAGGCGCTCGAACATCCGGGCCGGCTGCGACCCCAACAACGACTGCGACTGGAGTCGTTGAGCGCTCAGTTTCGAGGAGACCTCCCGCGAGCCCTGGCACTCGTGAGCGAGGCACTAGTGCACGACCCGGGCTCTCCGGGGCTGCTCAACAACCGGGCCGGCTGCCTCTTGGCGCTCGGCCGGGACGAAGAGGCTTTGACCGCCTACAGCGAGGCCAAGCAGCGCATGCCGTTCGGCCCGAGCGAGGCTCTGCTCTGGAACGAGGCTACGGTGCTCCTGGCGCTCGGACGCGTCGACGAAGCACGCCGCGTGGTCGACGAGATGCGGAGCGAATCGCGCTGGCGCAAGCTGGTGGAGGTGGCCCTGGCCGCCGACGATTGGGCAACAGCCGAGAGCTTGGGCACCGCGGTCGGGGCCATGGACATCGGCACCGACTATCGCGTGGTGGGTCTGCTGGCGGCTGGTGGAGCCCGATCGGCACGTGGCGCAATGCGCTCGGCCGCCGCGACCTTCCGGCAGGCGCGCGATCTGGCGCTCACCGGCTATGCCGCGAGCGAGAAAGTCATGGCCGAGCGATGTCTGGTCTTCTTGGCGGCTGTGACGGGCGGTAGTTCCGGGTTGCATCCGGACGAGCTCGCGCCGGACAGCACGGCCACTGGTTTGCTGACAGCGGGTCTCGCCGCGGCGGTCGCGGGCAACGCCGAGCGCGCCGGGCGCTTCCTCGTGCGAGCGCGCGCCCGTCCCGCCGAAGAGCTCGAGCCCGACGGCGCGACGGAACTGCTCGAGGTTTGGCTCGCGACATCGCGGAGACGCTGGAACGACGCAGCGCGTATCGGGGCGCCTCTGGCGCGGCGGAGCCGCGAGCTCGGCCTCATCGTCTATCCGGGTGGGGTCACGACGACACGTTGGCTGGTGGCCGATGCTTTTGAAGCTCTCGGGAACGCCGATTCTGCGGCACATTACCTTGAGCTGCTGGCCGAGGAACCTCACCGCTCGCCCGATGACGTCGTGTTCCGCGCGATTGCCCATTCGCTAGCCCATCAGCGGTTGTCGATGCTCTACGCGCGCCTGGGACGCACGGAGGATGCGGCTCGACACCTGCGGATCTTCAGCTCGACCTTCACCCGGCCAGATCCCGACCTCTTGCCGCTTGTGGCCGAAGCCCGAAACGCCGTAGCCAGCGCTGTCGCCATGAAGCGTGGTCAGCTCCGGTGAGGGCCGGCGCGTGCGCTGCCCGCACGAATTCTCGAGCATGCCGTTCGCTCGGGGCCCGCAGGTCCGTCGGTTCGCGCCTGAAGGATGCACCATGTCGCGATCGCATTGGGCCGTCCTCATGCTCGCGTCGGCCACGGCCCGAGTTCGCGTGTACGCCGTAGGCCTTCGCAATCTGGCCCGGCGTCTTCTCGCCCTTCTAAGCTTCGAGCACCACCTGGAACTTGAGCTTGGCCGTGTACCGTGCCGCTCTCGGCATGATGACGACCTCCTCCGTGACGGGCATCGCGACGATGCCGCGCTCGTTCACGGAGGTCAACGCCACATTCAAGCTATGTCCAATAGACGGGGCTCAGGACCAAGGCAGGTGCTCTACCGACCGCGGACGGCCTCGCAGCGAGCACGAGTCATCGGGTAGTCGATGATGCGCAGGCTGTCGCCCCGCAATCCCTCGATCTGGGCGAGCAACGATCCGTCGCCGCGCAGCCGGTAGCGGATGCGCTGCGGAAAGTCGTGCTCCGGATTCGCGAACACGACGCTCGAGTCCGTGAGCTCGATCTGGCGGAACGTGGCCGGCGTCTGGCGCGAGGGATTCGCGACATAGATCAGCGCTCCCTCCTGCGCTTCGATCCGCACGGCTTCGAACTCCACCGTCCGGCCATCGATCACGGTCCGGCTCGCCCCGAGCATCATCCCGCCGCCGGGAGCCATCCACTGCTCGTGCGTGACCCCGCGAGGCCGGCGCATCTCCCAGCACCCCGCGAGCCAGGCCAGTCGCTCGAGCGAACCTTGCGCGGCCGGCGCGGGCACGGCGAAGAACGACGACAGCCCCGCGACCAGCGCAGCCGCGATGCTCGTCCGGCGCGTGTGCGCGCGACGACTCGATCTCATCGGCGTGGAACTTCGGCGTCGCGCGCCGCGCCCACCGAGACCGTGGCGATGCCGACGCCAACCTCGCGCTCGATCCATTCCAGGTACGTACGCGCCTCCTCGGGCAAGTCGGCCCAATGCCGGATCGCGGTGGTCGGTCGCCGCCATCCGCGGAACGTCCGCCATGTCGGGCGGCAGCGGTCGAGCGTCCGCGCTCCGGACGGGAAGTCCGACACCGGCCGGCCGTCGATCTCGTAGCCGACCGCCACGCGAATCTCGTCGAACCCATCGAGCACGTCGAGCTTTGTCACGACCAGCGCGTCCAATCCATTGACGCGCGCGGCATAGCGCAGCGCGGGAAGATCGAGCCAGCCGCAGCGACGCGGCCGGCCGGTCGTGGCGCCGTATTCCTCGCCGCGCTCGCGCAGGCGCGCGGCTTCGTCCTCGGGCATCTCGCTCGGAAACGGCCCGTGACCCACCCGGGTCGCATACGCCTTGGTGACGCCGATCACCCGATCGACCACGCGCGGACCGAGCCCGACGCCGAGCGGCGCGCCCGCGGCGCTGGCCGGCGACGACGTCACGTAGGGATACGTGCCGTGGTCGAGATCCAGCAACGTGCCCTGCGCGCCTTCGAGCAGGACGCGACGCCCGGCCTGGATCATCTGGTGCAGCTCCAGAGAGACGTCCGCCAGGAGCCCGCGCGCCCACGCCGTGCACGGAGCCAGCTCCGCGAACAGCCCGGCGCCGCTCATCGCGCCGAGCTCACCGGCTTCCGGAAACTCGCGCCGCAGGCGCGCCAGATTGCGATCGACGCTGGCGACGAATCCCGCCTCGTCGAGCAAGTCGCCGACCCGCACGCCGACGCGAGCCGCCTTGTCGCGATACGCGAAGCCGATGCCGCGGCCGGTCGTGCCGATCGCTCCCGGGCCCTGCTCGGCATGCGCCTCGACCGCGCGGTGATACGGCAGGATCAGATGCGCGGCCGGGCTCAACCCCAGCCGGTCTCGCACCGAGAGGCCCAGCGCCTCGAGGCGGCCCACCTCCTCGCGCAGCCGCTCGAGATCCACGACCACGCCGTTGCCGATCAAACACCGCTTCCCGGCGTGCATCACCCCCGACGGCACGAGATGCAAAACGACGGTCTCTCCGGCATGGATGACGCTGTGCCCCGCGTTCGGGCCACCCTGGTAGCGGGCCACGACGTCGGCCGCGGCGCTGAGCGCGTCGACGATCTTGCCCTTGCCTTCGTCGCCCCATTGCGCGCCAACGATCACCGTGCACGGCATCGTTCAACCCTGGAGCGCGGCCAGCGCCTCGATCACGATCGTCGCCGCCTCGTGACCGGCGCGCCGCTGCGCCTCGAGAGTCGAGGCACCGAGGTGCGGCGTGGCCAGCACGCGCGGATGCTGGAGCAGCGGCGAGTTCCCCGGCGGCTCGCTCGCGAACACGTCGAGCGCCGCGGCACGCGGCCGCCCGGCTTCCAACGCCTGCAACAGCGCCGCCTCGTCGACGACGCCGCCGCGCGCACAGTTGACGAGCGTCGACTCGGGGCTCATGCGCGCCAGCTCGGCGGCGCCGATCAGGCCGCGCGTCTCGTTCGTGAGCGGCAGGTGGAGCGACAGGACGTCGGCGCGCGCAAGCAGGTCGTCGAGCGTCGCGCGCCGCACCCATTCGAAGCCCGCGGGCCACAGAGGCAGCAACGGATCGGTCGCCGCCACCTCCATCTCGAACG
>DASQFU010000109.1:0-9015 GCA_035632955.1 Candidatus Limnocylindria bacterium | reverse complement strand
CTCTGCGAAGTCCCGGAACAGCCGTTCGGCTTCGAGCAGGCGACGGGCCGGCGAGTCCTTCCCGTATCGTGCTGCAACGACGCGTGTCTTCGACATGGTGCCGATCATAGCATCAGCGTGTCCCTTCGCTCGATGCGGAATCGCGCCACCTACGATAGCGCGTGATAAACTCATGCGCGTCGCTGATGCAATTCCGTCGCCCTCATCCGGAGGCTCGACATGCGTTGGCTCATGATCCTCCCGCCCCCTGCGACCCTGAGCGTCCTCCTTGCGACGGTCGTTCCGACGCCGGCGTCGGCCTCCTTCGCGGTAGTGCGTACGTTCGATGGCCTCGTATCCGAAGGTGAGTTCGGGTACGCCTGCGTCGTCGTCGGAGACATGGACGGCGACGGCATTGCCGACTTCGCGATCGGTGCTCCTGGCGACGACGCCGGTGGCGATGACGCCGGACGCGTGTTCGTCTACCGCGGAGGCCACCCGCTCGACGACGAGCCGGATTGGGTGATCACCGGTGCTCCCGGTGAGCGTCTTGGCCACGCGCTTGCGGTGTCGAACGTGGATGCCGACTCGAGGCCTGATCTCGTCATCGGCGCGCCGGGGAGTACAGGGACCCCGGCCACGCTGACGGGTCGTATCGTGGTCGCCTACGGCGGCAGCCCGTTGGGCGCACGCGCGCTGGCGAGCGTGCCGGGCACGACCGTGAACGGGCGCTTCGGCTGGTCGGTCGAGGGAATCGGTTTTTCCTCTCCGGATCATCTGAGGTTCCTGGTCGGAGCACCCGAGGCCGGCTCGGGCGCGGGGGAAGTACATGGGTTGTCAGTAGGCGACCCACCGGCGACGAGACTGTTCGTACTTCATGGTGAGGCAGCCGGCGAGAAGTTTGGCTACGCGCTCGCATACCGAGGGCATTGTTGCGGCGTCATCGGGCCACCGGCATTTCTAGTCGGAGCGCCTGAGGCTGCGGGAAATGGAACGAGCTCGGGAAGGTTCGCCTTGTACGAGTACAACGCCCCGAATGACACACTGCCCGTTCACTCGCAGACGGGCGCAGCAGGTGCGCGGCTTGGTCAGTCGCTCACCGGCGGCCACGACATCAACTCCAACTTCTTCGAGCCCACCGACGACTATGTGATCGGTGCGCCAGGCGCGGATCCCGAAGACAACAGCGACGCCGGAAGCTCATGGGTGTACGCCGACATGTCTCCCTTCACCTTTGACGGAGAGTCGGCTCAAGCGGAGCTTGGCTCGACGGTTCGTCTCATGACCGACGTGACCGGGAGCTGGCTTCCAGACTTGGCGATCACTGAATCAGGAGCGGTGCGCATCTACACGGGGCCGCTGGATCCCTTTGCATCACCCGTGTCCACCTTGCTAGCCGAGGCGCCGGGTGACGGCTTCGGCCATGCCATCTCTAACGCGGGTCGGATCGATCCCGTGTACACTCGGGCGCAGTTCCTCATCGGCGCTCCCGATCACGCGGGCAGCGGTCGCGTCTATGTCTTCACCGACCCCTCCGCGCCCACCGGCATCGACCCATCAGCGGGCCCGGCGGCCGTAAGCCTCGCAGCTCCGGCGCCGAATCCGTCCCGAAGTGCGTTTTCGATGGCGGTCGAGCTGCCGCGCCCGACCTACGCGCGTCTCGGCGTGTTCGATCTCGCAGGGCGCACGGTTGCGACCCTGCACGATGGACCGCTCGGCCCCGGGCGGTTTGCGTTCACGTGGACGCCGAGCGCCTCACGCGCGGCAGGCCTCTACTGGGGCGTGCTCGAGGCGGATGGTGTGCGCTTGGTACGGCGGATGATTCGGGTGCGGTGATCGCGCGCCCGCCGTTCGCGAGCCCCGCTACTTCACCATCACGATCTCGACCCGGCCGGTGCGGTTGAGGACCGTCAGCCCCACGTCCTGCCCGTGCCGATGAAGGCACACGTCGGCGATCGCATCGCCCACGTGGAGGTTCCGGAGCCACACGGTCTCGAGCGATTCCGGAAGCATCGGCCGGCGGAAGCAGATGCGCCGGTGCGCCGCCTGGATCGAGAGACCGAGGCAGGCCTCGAGCAACATGAACACGGCGCCCGCCGCCCAGGACTGGGGCGCGCACGCGACGGGGTAGAGCGTCGGTCCCTCGGCGGGCCGCCGCGGGAAGCCGCAAAACAGCTCGGGCAGGCGATGAAGATCGACGAACAGGCTGGCATCGAACAGCCCGGTCAGGATCCGCAGCGTCGCGTCGCGGAAGCCGTAGCGCGCGAAGCCGGAAGCGATCAACGCATTGTCGTGCGGCCACACCGATCCGTTGTGATACGACATCGGGTTGTAGCGCGCCTCGCCCGCGGCGACCGTGCGAATCCCCCAGCCGGTCAGCGAGTCCTCGCCGAGCAGCGTATCCGCGACCCGCCGGGCACGGCGGCGGCTCGCGATTCCCGTGAACAGACAGTGTCCCGGGTTCGACGTGCGCACGCGACACGGACGCTTGGCGCCGTCCAGCGCCAGGGCGTAGGTGCCGAGCTCCTCGCACCAGAACGCTTCGTCGAACCGCCGCCGCAACCCTCTCGCCTGATGGTCGAGCTTGTCCGCCCTGCGCTCGTCCCCACGCGCCCGCAGCAGGCGGGCGGCCTGCCGTTTCGCCGCATAGACGTAACCCTGAACCTCGCACAAGGCGACCGAGCCTTCGACCGCCGTGCCGTCGGCATGAAAGATCGCGTCGTGTGAGTCCTTCCAGCCCTGATGGAGAAGGCCCTGCGAGGAGTGGCGTGTGTACTCGACGAATCCGTCTCCGTCCGCGTCGCCTCGCTGCTCGATCCAGTCGAGCGCGCGCTCGATGTTCGGCCAGATGGCGTCGATCAGCTCGCGATCTCCGGTGCGTTCCTCGTACGCGCCCGCAAGCAGCACGAACAGAGGGGTCGCGTCGACGCTGCCGTAGTAGCGGCCGAAGGGAATCTCGTGCAATGCCGCCATCTCGCCGTCGCGTGCCTCGTGGAGGATCTTGCCGGGCTCGGCGTCTTGATCGGGGTTGCTCTCTCGCGCCTGGTTCGCGGCCAGGTAGGCGAGCACGCCCCGGGCGGTCGCCGGGTTGACCCACAACAACTGGAGCGCCGTGATGATGCCGTCGCGACCGAAGGGCGCGCTGAACCACGGGACACCCGCGTACGGATAAGGTCCCTGAGGCGTGTCGGTCGTCATCATGTGGAGATCGGCGAGCGAGCGGTTTAGCCACTCGTTGAATTGCTCGTTCGACGTCCGAGCGTGGCAATCGAACGTTCCGGAAGCTTCGCGGTCCCGTTGGGCTTCACGCACGGCGTCGTCGTAGACCTGGACGTGAGGTCGCGCCTGGCCGATCTCGAACCCGAACGTCAACACGTAGACCGCGCGCTCCTTGGGCGCCAGATCGATCTCGAAGTGGAGCGCATCGCTCTCGACCCGAGTGGGACGCGGAGTGCAGCGAAGCCGCAGCCGGCGCTCGCGCTCGTCACGCCCGAGGTAGCCCAGCAGCAGCTCGCCATCTTCGACCACGGGAGGCAGGCGCGCCCCGGTCGCCTCGCGGCGGGTGCCGCGCACCTCGAAGATGTCGGCGAAGTCGGCATCCACGTCGAGCCGGATCGGGATCGAGACGCGGCCGCTGCCGTAGTTGATGATGGTCAGCCGCTCGTAACCGACGCCGCGCCACAGCAGCGTCTCGCGCGCCACGTGCACCGTGCCGCGCGCAATCACCGCCTGGACGTCCGCCATGCTGCCGACGCGATAGTCCGGGTTCGTGAGGTCGACGACCATCCGCGCGTTGTCCTCGGTGACCGTGGAGCTCAGTAGCAGCGGGCGATGGTTGGCGATCGTGAGCCCGAGGCGCGATAGGAAACGCGTACCCTCGTGATAGATGCCGAGCTCTCCGAGGCCGACGGGAGCGAGGTCTCCGAATCGGTCGTAGACCGCGAACGTGTCGCCGTGCTTGAGGACGCGCGTGCGGTCGTCGACCCGCGACGAGCTGGCCAGGATGTAGAACTCGTCCTCGTGGCGGATGACGTCGCGCGAGACGGTCAGCATGCTTCCATCGTCACTTGGGGCTCGCGAGCATCGGCGAGACGCTGGTAGACGCGCACGTAGTCGTGCGCCATGCGCTCGGCCGTGAACCGGAGCTCGAACGTCACCCGGCACGCCGCCCGGTCGAACCCGGCGCAGGCTTCCACGGCCTGGACCGCCTGCTCCACGGACTCGACGACGAACCCGGTCACGCCGTGTTGCATCACCTCGGGCACGGAGCCCCTGCGCCAGGCGATCGTCGGCGTGCCGCACGCCATCGCCTCGATCATCACGAGCCCGAACGGCTCCGCCCAATCGATCGGAAACAGCAGCGCGTGGGCGTTGCTCAAGAACGCCTGCTTGTCGCCGTCGGCGATCTCGCCGACGAACTCCACGCGCGGGTCGTCCAGCAGGGGCTTGATCACCTGCTCGAAATATTTCTCGTCGGCCGGATCGACCTTGGCTGCGATCTTGAGCTGCATTCCCGCGCGGCGCACGATCTCGATCGCGCGATCGACCCGTTTCTCCGGCGAGATCCGGCCGAGGAACGCGAGATAGCGGCCGGGCCGCTTGGTCCACCCGTACAGATCCTCCGGCAAACCATGATGCACGGTGGCCTGCCAGTTCGCCCACGGCAGCGGCTCGCGCTGCGCGTCCGAAACCGACACCAGCGGCGCATCGGAATAGGTCTGGTAGACCGGAACGAGATCGGGAAGATCCAGCCGCCCGTGAAGCGTGGTGAGCGCCGGCGTCTCCTGCCGCCTCGACATTCCGAAGTGGAGGTAATCGCAGTGGAAGTGCATGACGTCGAAACGGCTCGTGTCCTCGAACACGCGTTCCAACATCACGAGGTGGTGGGCGAGGGGATCCCGGCAGCTCGAGTCGAGTCGCAGCGAGCGCGGCGCTCCGGGAATCAACCGGGCGCGGGTCACCGAATCGCCGCTCGCGAACAGCGTCACGTCGTGCCCCTGCTTCACCAGCTCCTCGGTGAGGTAGGAAACCACGCGCTCGGTGCCGCCGTAGTAGCGCGGCGGCACGCTCTCGTACAACGGGGCGATCAGGGCGATTCTCAATGTGCCTCCGTCACGCCGACCGAAAGGCTCGGATGTGCTGGCTGTCATGAGGAATCGATTTCGCCCGCAGCTTACTGCAACAAGCGTTCCGTCTCCGAAGCCGGCATCACGTCGGGGCGGGGGGTCGCGCCACCGCCGCGTCCTTGGGCGTCGCTGGGGACGACGCGGCCTTTCGGCTGAGTTCCGGCGCCAGCAGCTCGAGCACCGCCAATGGCAGAGAGCTGGTGAAGCGATAGTCACCGGCGGAAGTCCCGAGGATCGTGGCCGTGATCACGCCGTAGTAGCGGTCTTCGAGGTAGAAGGCGAACGTCGCGGTGCGGCTGACCGGGCGCGATGCCAGCGGCCGGCCGCCGCGGGCAAACGTTTCAAACCGATTGTCACCCGAGCCGGTCTTGCCGCCGATCACGAGCGTGTCCCCTCCGGCCGCGAACCGCCCGCGCACCCGGCGCGCGGTGCCGCGATCCACGACGTCGGCCAGCACGCTCCGTAACGCGCTCGCCACTTGCGGTGGCAGCACGCGATCGCGCGTCTGAGCAGGCGGCGCGAGCGTCGTCTGGTAAGGCGTTCCGTTCGCGAAGTGCACGCGTTGCAGCGTGGCCGGCGACCAGCGCACGCCGTCGTTGACGATGATGCCCATCAGCTCCGCGAGTGCTGCGGGGCGATCCGCGGCGCTGCCGATCGCGCTCGCATAGGAAGGCACCAGGGTCGCGAACGGGAATCCCAGGCGGCGCCAGTACGGCGTCATGCGCTCGAAGGCATCACGCTCGATGCGCGTGCGCAGCCGAAGCTGCTGCGCCCGCACGTTGCGAGTCCGGAACAGCCAGCTCGAAGTCTCGCGGCGCACGTTCTCGCTGGCCGCGAGCAGCTCGGGCCAGGTCGCGCTCGGGTGCGAGCCGAGGTAGTCAGCGCTCCAGATCGCGAGCGGATCGCGCCGCATGCGCCGCGCGGCACGTTTGCCCTCGCGGACGCTGCCCACCGCGCGCCGGAGCATGACTTGCGATTCCTGTTCGGCGATCTCCTCCAGCATCCGCCGCCGCTCGGGATGAGCGCGCTCGGCGAGGATCGCCTGGGCGTCGTAGTCGAGGCGCGCCGTGTGGTAGCGCACCAGGTCGCGCATCAGCCGCACGAACACGAGATTGGTCGAGCTGACGGTTGCGTCGCGCACGCTCAGCGTCCGCCCGTTCTCCTTGGGATCGAAGTTCTGGAAGTGATGAACTCCGCCGCCGGTGAAGAACGTCGTGCCGGGGCTCGCGCGATAGGTGCGCTCGAGTGCCCGATCCAGGAGCGCCGACAGCCTCAGGTCGGGCTGTGCGCGCAGCGTCGCTGCCGCCCATGCCGTCAGTGAGTCGTGCGCGGTGCGGGCCCGCCGGGCGAGATCGTCGGGTTCGAGCATGCTCAGCTCCTCGTGGAGCAACGCGACCAGCTCGAGATAGTGCGCCAGGGTTCGCAGCTTGGCCGTGCTTCCGAGCTCGAGCTTCATCCCGAAATTCACGTCCAGAGGACGGTCCAGGTTGTCGGCCTGCACGCGCAGCAGATTGCCGCGTGGCGTTCGCTCGTAGAGCAGCAGGCTGTAGATGACGTCGCCGGGATCGCCGGAGCCGAGCAGCCGCGGGCCGACGAGCCCGCGTGCCCTCACGAACGCCGTGTCCCCGAGCTGCTCGAACAGCCCGGTCACGTGTCGCTGCAACGACTCGTCCAGAGTGGTCTCGACGTCCAGGTGCCAGCCGTCGAGGGCATAGAGGTCGCGAGCGCCGAGCAGGCCCTGCAGCTCGGCGCGGAAGTAGTTCGCGGCCTTTCGCCGGGCGAGCTCCACCTCGGGAGTGCTCTCGTCGCGCGCGGCGAACCGGAGCGGAGCCTCACGCACCCTGTCCGCAAAGCTCGAGTCGATCATGCCCGCGTGCGCCAGCTGCGACGTCGGATAGTCGAGCCGCCGCGCCAGCTCCTCACGCTCGACCGACAAGTAACGACTCGGAGCCCGCACCGCATAGAGCAGCGCCAGCACGTGCTTGAAGGCCTCCGCGCGCGCCGCGCGCGCTTCCGGCTCGCGCAAGGTCTCGCTCACGGCCTCGGGGTCGAGGTCGAACCAGGCCCGGAGTCCCGCTTTGAGCCCGTACACCTCGCCGCGCCCCGGCACCGCTCCGAGCGGCAGACTGTTCAGGTAGTCGAGGATCACGCGCCGGCGCTGGTCGCGCGTGTCCGTCCCGTTGCGATACGCGGCCAAACTCGCACCCACCATTTGCCGGAGCTTCTCCAACGGCGACGACGTGAGGCCATCCCGCGAGTGCCGGTACTTCTCCATCTGGACCGCGAGCGTGCTCGCGCCCTCGATCCGGACCGGCAGGCCGAGCTGGCGCCCGGCGTAGAGCGCTCCCGCCTTGGCGAGTCGGCCCCAGTCAATGGCCGGATTGGCTGCCCGTGCGGTCGGCCGATCGAGGCGCCGGTTCTCCATGTAGAGCAGAGCCGGGACGATCAACGGCGGGATGTCCTCGAAGCTCTGGTACACATCTTCCGCAGACACCGCGTGATAGATCGTGTCGCCGCTCTCCCCCCGCAACGTGAGCCCGGCCTGCGCCGGCTCATTGGCGGGCGGCGTGACTCCCAGGCTCGTGATCCCGAGCAAAGGCTGAGAGAAGCGGCTCTGCTCGACCACCCAGTAGCCACTTGCCATCAGGCGCTCGGTGATCTTCGGGATCTGCGTGTACCCGCGCCGGACGTCGAAGGGTCCGCGTTGCGGGAACACGATTTCCCGGCTCGGGCCCGGCGCCATCGTGTAGCGCATGCGCGACGCGACGGCGGAAAGAATGCTCGCTTGGAGCGTGGAAGTCGCGAGCTCCCACCACGTCAGGCCAAGCAACAGCGCGAGCCCGCCAAGCCCGATGGCCCGACGGACGGTGCGGCCTCTCCGCCGGCTCAATGCCAGCCGCGGCGCCGTCAGGGTGAAGAGCTCGGTGACGGACATCTCCTTCCTGGAGAATCGAGGGGAGCGACCAACGCGCGCCCCGGAAAGGCTAGAAGTAACGCTGTCCCACCTGCGTCAACGTTCGGCCGTCAAATCATCGGATGTTCGCAGCAGGTCGTGGGCTCAGGATTTCGCGTCGCGCGAAGTGGCGGTGATTTCGGAACGTCGGCGTTGCCTAGGGGAGGCAACGCCGAGGAGTCTTGCGGCGATGAGGACTCTTTGCGGCTATGGACAGCGACTTCAATCTACTCGGACGAGCTTGAGCGTGCCTCCGCTGGTCGCTCCGCCCGTGATGCGCGCGAAGTACAAGCCGGCCGGGGCCGGCCGGCCCGCATCGTCCCGTCCATTCCACTCGAGCACCTGGTTGCCGGCACCGAGATGTCCGATCGCAGCTCGCCACATGATGCGACCTGCGATGTCCACGATCTCGAGCGCCGCGCCCGCAGAGGCCTCGGCCAGACGCATCTCGATCCGCTGGGTTCCAGACGCCGGGTTGGGAACGATTCGGCGCAGGCTGCTGCTCGCCGCTCCCAAGCCAGGTTCCACCCCGACCGCGTCCAGATGGCGGATCTGAATGCCGTTGATCCCAGCCTGGAGGTTACCGCCGGGTGTGCCCGAATGAAGCGCCATGCGTCCATTGTCGCCCACCGCAACCGTGTGGCGCGCATAACTCACGAGCTCCACATGGTTGCCGGGCCAAGACCCGCCCACAGGAGTCGGGCCGGGAGACCCGAAGTCGACTCGAACCGGAGAGGACCGCCCGGGCTCGCCGGGCGTCAGGGCGTACGTCAGAACCTCGTAGTCCCCAATGGTCAGGTAATCGATCCAGATGCAGACGTCGGTCGGATTGCAGAGGCTGATCAGCATGTCGTCCATGAGCGCCTGGTCCGAGCCCGACGTGGCCGGGTCGTCCACCTCCAGCATCGCCATCGACGAGCCCCCGAACATGTAGATCTCGGCAGCAATCGGGGCGCC
>DASQFU010000108.1:0-19805 GCA_035632955.1 Candidatus Limnocylindria bacterium | reverse complement strand
CAACTACATCACCCCGTGTGGGAGCGGGACGGACTACTGGGGCACGATTCCGGGCGGGCCTTTTGGCGGCTTTGCATACGAGGTCAATCCTGCGCAATCACCCAACCAGGTGCCGGGAGCGAACCACGCCATTATCCGGGGCGTGGTGGCGGTCGACAACCAGGCCGCGCAGTTGATCAGCTCGACGACGGAGTACTACGCAGCCACGGTGACGCTCCGAAACGTCGCCAGCACCACCTGTGCTGGATGCGACGTTCCCGTGTGCATCCTGTTTACGGCGGCGCAGCTGTTCGATCCGGACACGATCATCGACGGCTCGCCTCCGGGCGGCCGTAATTTCATCACCTGGCAGGGCGGAGCCGGAGCGAACTGCGCCGAGGTGCCCGCCAGGAACAAGACCTGGGGCGAAGTGAAGGCCCTCTACCGCTAGACGCTCTCCAGAAGATCCGTCGGGGGTGCCTCTCATCACGGGGGGCGCCCCGATTCTTTCCCGGGTAGACTTGGAGCGCCATGCGATCCAACTTACGGATACTGTCACTCGCCGTTGTCGGCCTCGGTTTCTACGCCGCGCCCGGGCGGTCCGCGGAAGGGATCTATTTGAGCTGGAACGACTGTCCGCTCGATCCTTCGTCCGCCGCCGATTTCGTCTCCGCGTGCAACGTCAATGGCGGGCAGAGCGAGCTGCTGTGCTCGTTCAGCCTCGCTCAGCCGACCGACAGCGTGCTGGCCGTCGAGATCACGCTGGACGTCCAGCATGCGGCGGCTCTGCTTCCTTCGTGGTGGCGGTTCGACACCACGCCATGCCGGAACGGCTCGCTCAAGGCCGACGCTGACTTCGGCAGCCGATCCGCGTGCGAAGACATGTGGCACGGCGCGTTCGTGGTGGGTGGTCTGGCCCAATACACCGTTGGCCAGCCGCGCGGCGGCCCGAATCAGGCGCGGATCAGGATCGCGCTCGCGGTCACGCCGGCCTCCATGCAGGCGCTGAACGCCGCCACCATGCACTATGCTGCGCGGGTCGTGATCGACAACCTCGGCACGGTTGGTGCCACTCCATGCAGCGGTTGTGGGGAGCCGGCCTGCCTGGTGCTGAACGCGGTCATGATCGGCAGGCCGATCCGTCCCGAGGGCGCCCCGAGCGGCAACATCCTTCTCGATTCGCCGGGGCCTGGGAACCCGAATTGGGTGACGTGGCAGGGCGGAGGGGGGGCGGCGTGCACGGCGGTCCCCGTGGCCCGCAAGACCTGGGGACAGGTCAAGACTCTGTATCGTTGAAGCTCCAACCGAGGTTCGATGACTTCCCTCCAGCCATTCGCGGAACTCCGATCGCCCCGACCGGTAGTACCTCACGTGTCTGATCGTCGCCCGGCCGTTTTGCTCATTGCGGTGCTGGCCCTGTTCCCGCCCAGCCTTGGCTCAGCCGAGCCGAGTGCCTATCTCGCCTGGCGAGCCGCGTACGGCGAGCCGGGCGCCAGCGATACGCTCACCGGGCGCTGCGACAACCGGAGCGCGGACACGCTCTTTCTCTCGTTCGACCCGGGCGAGGACGTCGCGACGTTTTACGGCGTGACGGCGATGGTCTCGTTCCACGCGCTCCCGGGCGACACGCTGAGCCAGCGCTGGTGGTGGGGCGGGGGGCCCGGCAATGAGTTCAACGTCCGGGTCCAGGCCGGCCCCGATTCGTCGTTTGCCACGCTCCAGCCCTGGAGCACGACCGCCATGGGCGGCGTCCGCTTCGAGCGCATCGGCATCCACGGGAACTTGAAGATGGTCTACGTAGTGCCCGCGACCAACTCGAGCCGCCTCGAGAAAGGGAAGCGCTACTGCTTCGCGCGGCTGGTGATTCCCCACCCGCCGCCGAACGTTCCTTCGTGCCATCGGCCGATCTGCTTCGAGCTCAAGTCGGCCAGGCTCACGAAGGAGATCCAAGGCTCCGACGAGCTGGAAGTCGCGCTCGGCCCAGCGCGGTTCGCCACCATGAACTCGCCGGAAGGAAACGCGTGCGCGCCTTATCGAGGAGCCACGCGCCCGCCCGCCTGGACGCCGGAGACGAGGAAATAGCCGGGATCATCTGACGGCGGGATTGACCATCCGGACTTGAGTCACCAGCTCCGGATGCGCCTCGATCCGATATCCCTTCTTGTGGCGTGCGAGGAACTGGTCCAGCAACTTCTCGGTTGCCAGGTTGCGCAGCGACTCCTCGACGAAATGGTCGGCCTCTTCGAACGAGAGCTGGCGTCGCGGGTTGTAGCGGATCAACTGAATGACCACGTACGCGCCTTCACCGTCCGGGCCCTTGATCGTGACGTCCCCCTGGCGCATTTCCTCGAACAGCACGGTCTGGTAGTCGCCGCCTTCGTTCTCGCGCCGCTCCCTCACCATCCCGCGCTGGAAGCCGGTCAACGAGTCGGCGCGGATGATGTCCTGCGGCTGCTCGCCGGCCTTCAGCCGCGCCACCAGCGAGTCGGCGCTCGCCTTGGTCGGCGCGTACAGGGCCGCGAAGCGGACGTCCGCCCAGCTCGTGTACTTGTGCTGGTTCTCCTGGTAGTGACGGCGCCGATCCTGAACCGGGATGAACACGCGGGATTCGATGGAATCGGCGTACATGCGCTCGACCAGGATCTGCTCGCGCCGCGCCTCGATCTTGGCGACCGCCATCGAGTCGCGGTCAAGGCCGCGTTCGCGCGCGTACTGCTCCATCAACGGCTCGAGCACGAGCCCTTCGAGCTGAAGTCGCATCAGCTCGGGCGTGTGGACGTTGGGACGCGTCATCGGCGGAACGGCCAGGTAGTGATCGAGAAACTGCCGGAGCGTGAGCTGCCCTCCCCGGTACCTCATCAGCACGCGGCTCGTGTCCTTCGGCGCGAACTCGGGCACCCCGAGATCGAACTCGAGGTTGGGTGTGCCGCCCTCCATCGTCGTCTGCCGCGCCGGCTTGAACTGCGAGGCGGCCCAGCGGAGGTTGGCGCTGTCCGGGACGATTTCGAGTCCCTGTCCGACCACGGCCTTGAGCCGCTCCGATCCGATCCGAGCTTTGGCGCTGTAGAGCTGGTCGCGCACCAGACCCCGGAACGCCTGCTCGGGCACGTCGCGTGCTTTCCGCTCCGCGACGACCTGAAACAGGTGGTAACCCTCTGGGTCTTCGATCACCGGCGACGTCTGGCCCGGCTTGAGGTCGAACAGTTGCAACCCGAGCGCGGGATCGAAGTTCGTCCGGGCGATCCAACCGATGTCGCCATTCGGGCCCTTTGCGTCCTTGGGCACGCGGTGGCGGCGGGCGGCCTGCTCCCAGGTCAGGCGTTTGGCGGCCAGCTCGCGGCGCACGCTCTCGGCGCTCTCGGGATCGTCGAACGTGATCTCGCGCAGGTGCAGGTCGCGCGCGAACTGGCGCATCACCTGCCGGACATCGGCGTCGGTGACGCGGATCGAGTCCAGCACGAGACGCTGGAACAGCACATTGCCGAGCACGCGCGTGGTGATCTGGCGCATCGTCAGCCGATCCTCGAAGCCCAGCTCGCGTCCCGACTCCTTGGCGATCCTTCCGAGGATCTCCTTGTTGATCATGCTGTTCAGGAACTCGACCCGACCGGCGCTGTCGGCCGCGGGCCGGAACTCGGGATACGAGCCGAAATAGCTCTCGACGAACTCGCTGGCCCGGATCGGGCGTCCGTCCACTCGCGCGAGCACCGCGGTGTCCGGAAGGTAGGCGCGCTGGGCTGGCGCCGCCGCGGCGCTCTTGATCGCCGTCGCCGTCGTGGCCGCAGGCGCTGCGAACGCGGGCGGGAACGTGCTCGAGACGAGCGTCCCGGCGCTCCAGGCGCACAGAACGCCAAGCGCAAACGTGGCACGGGGGATCATCGAATCTCCAAGGTTTTGTCAAGGGGAGCGAGGCGGCAGGACACGGAAAGCCGGAAGAGTCTAGGGCGCGGCAAAGAGTGACGTCAAGACGAAGCGCTGGTCGCGAGCAGCTTGCGCAGCGCCCGCTGGTTGATCACGACCCGGGTCCGCTTGCGCAGATCGGCGATCAGCGCACGCATTCGCCGCTCGCCCTCGACCCCGTGCCATTCGTGGTGCACGAGCACCCGCACTTCCTCGAACGTGCGGTCGCGCGGCAGGCGGATCTCCATGACGCGGACCACTTGCCAGCCGCGCGCGACCGAATCGGGACCGATCACCGCGCCGGCGCCGGCCGTCCGGCCGAGCCGGAACAGCGCGCTGTCGGTCTCGGCCGAGATCTCTCCGCTGTAGTCGATGCGCTGGCGCCGCGCCATCGCGATCAGGCTCTCGGCCTCACCGGCCATGCGCAGCCGCACCGCCATCTGCGAAGCGGTGCGCCGATCGGGCAGCACGAAACGCGCGACCAGGAGTCGCTCGGGCAGCCGCCAATGAGGGATGGTCTCGCGGTAACGCGCGAGCAGGGTCAGGGAGTCGGTCGCGATCTTCCCGTACACCTCGCTCTCGACCAGATGCGTGACGTCGTTCAGCTCGCGCTGTGTCGCGAGCTGGGCGGCGATCTCGGGACGGGATGCATGTCCCTGCCGGATCGCGATCGCCCGCAGCATGCGCTCGTAGAGAGCGTTCTTGATCACGTCGCGCATCTGGCCGGCGTTGTGGACGCGCGGCCGGTACAGCGGACTGAGCCGGCGCCAGGATTCGATCAGCTCCGCGACCGTGAACGGCCCCTCGCTGGACCGGGCGACAGCTTTTCCCGTGTCGGCCGCATCGACGACGGGCATGGCGCCCATGACCCGCAGCTTGGCCCATAGACCCGAGTCGGCGGGCGGCTCAGGAATCGCCTTCCAGGCCAGGGCGAGGTGTTCGACCAACGGTTCGTCGAAGGAGAGCTCGAGCTTCGCCATCGTGCTCTCGCGGGCGGCGATGCCGAGCGCCTCGGGGCCACGCACGGAGTCGCCACGGGCCCCCAGATCCTCCCGCGCGCGGCCCAGCACGGAGTCGAGGACCACCTTGAGGGTCAGCCGGTCGCGAATGCTGGCGTACTGAGTGCTCTCCTGGGCGCTCCAATGCCACCGCCCAGCGGCCGCCCGAGCGGCCAGAACCTCCTTGCCCACCAGAAGATCCAGAAACTGCCGGCCGGTCTCCGGGGTAAGGGAATCGGGCCGGGACGGGGGCTCGAGCTGGCTCCAGGCCCGCCGGAAGTCCGAAATGGTGATGGTTCGGTCCTTGCCCACTTGCGCCAGGACGCTGTCGGGCGCGGCATTGCCACGGGAAGCGACGCGGGAGCCGCCGGCGGGCGGCGGAGAAGCGGAGCCGGGAGCGGATGCGCCCGGCGGCCGGCATGCTTGCGTGCCGATAACGAGACCGATGAGTGTTCCCAGCCAAAAACGCTGCCGCCTCATGCTTCTTTCGATCCTGGAGTGAAACATCTCGATCCTGGAGTGAAACATCGTGAAGGGTGCGTTCCGTTCGTTTGCAGGCCCCGAGCCTAACATCACGTCCGATGCCGCTCCAGAACCGGGAGCGGCGTTCCGCTGCCAGCCGCCGGTCTCCTTGACCGGCCGGAACCGTCGTCCCTAGACTCGCGCCCTTCATGAGCCAATCTCGACGCCTCCCGGCCTTTCTCGCGTCGTTCCTGACTTTCGCTCTCACGCTTGCCCCCGACGCCGGCGCAAACCCGGTGCAGGTCGTCGTCACGGACGACCGCAGCGTCGTGCTGCGCCTGACGATCCCGGAGTACGACGTCCAGCCGTCCGCCGCTGAAGGGCGTGTCGAGGTGCGTGCGCCCGGCCTGCGGCTCCTGGACCGCCCGGGCCGGCCGCGATTGCCGTTCGCGAGCGCTTTGCTGGCCGTGCCGCCGGGGGCGACAGTGACCGCCCGCATCGTCGGTGCCGGCCAGGAGGAAACGCGCGAAGGCGTGCGGGTCGCGATCGGCGATCGCCCGGCGTTCGTGAACGACAGCACCGGCCTCGGTTGGATTCCAACCACCGAGCCGGTCGAGGCGATCCAGGACGGCGTCTGGCCGCCTTCGGAGGTCGTCGTCGGCACGCCGTTCGTACTGCGCGGCCAGCGCATGGTTGCTGTCAGCCTCCAGCCGTTCCGCTACGACGAGGGCGCCGGTCGCCTGACGGTGCGCCGCGACCTGACCGTGCGCGTCGAGTTCGCGGGCGGCGCCTCGCGAGCCACGCTCGCGGCGGCAACGGAGGATCGGCACTGGGAGCCGGTGTTCGAGGGTGCGCTCCTCAACTACCGGCAGGGACGTGCGTGGCGGATGCCGCGCGAAGGAGCGGCGCGCCCGCTGTTCGGCGGATCGCTGTTCGAGCGCGGCGAGCGCACCCAGGGTGGTGGCGGCGCCGAAACCGTCGAGCGCGAGGTGCGGGTCCACGTCGACACGACCGGCCTCTACGTCCTGACCTTCGATCAGCTCCGCGCCGCCGACCCGTTGTTCCCTTTGTTGCCGATCGATCGCGTGAGCGTGCACCGGCACGAGTTCCAGGAAGGCACGACCCCGCCCTACGTCACGGTGGAGCTGCCGATCGAGGTCGACGACGTCAACGGCAACACCACTTTCGACTCCGGCGACCGCATCGTTGTGTTCGTCCAGAACTGGGCGGAACGCTCGCGCGCCTCTTGGGCTCAGCGCGCCTGGGGCGATGCCGAAGTGATCTATGCGACGTACGTGGATGTCGGCAACCTCGGCCGGCGCATGCCCGGGCGGCCGGGATGGCGGAACGTGCCGTCGCTGGCTCCGCTTGCGTCGTATCCCTGGACCCAGCGCTACGAGCGCAACTTCTTTTACAAACCGATTCCCAGAGACACGCTCGCCGACCAGTTCCAATGGACCGAGGTCGGCCAATACTACGTGCGTCCGGACTCGTTCCGGTTCGAGACCAATCATCTCGACACGACGCGCACGGCCCGCGTCGACGTCACGTGGCAAGGAGACCTGGAGAACCCGCACTTCAACTGGGCGTGGGTTCGCAACGGCCTCGGGCGCGCCACCATGGTCGCGGACTCGGTGGTCTGGTTCGGACGCGGTGCCCAGACCGCCGGTAGAGACCTGCCGGGCGGCGCGTTCACCGAAGGCCTGACCAACGGGATCGCGGAATGGGGGAAAACCAATTCAGGCCCGCCCGACCCGACGACCAACTTCGTCGTCAACACGCGCTTCAACCACTTCGACGTCACCTACTGGCGCCGCTACCAGGCGCTCGCGGGATACCTGCGGGCCAACAGCGGCGATGCGGCGGGCGAGTTCCAGATCCGCGCCACGGGATTCCCGGCGAGCGACATCCGCGTCTACGACGTCAGCGACTCCGCGAACCCGGTGCGTCTGACCCTCGACGCCTCGCACATCCTGCCCGGCCCGGGCGGCACGTTCGAAGTCGAGTACCAGGACTCGACCGCGACCGGCACGGTGCGCCGCTACTTCGTCGCCTTGAATCCGCATCCGCTGCCCGCGGCCAAGCTGAGCGCCGTCAACCTCCGGCCGCAGCTCACGAATCGGGTGACCGGTGACTATCTCGTGATCGTGCCACGGGCGTTCGAATCGTCGGTGGCTCCGCTCGTGAACCTGCGCGCCGGCCAGGGGTTGTCGGTGGTCACGAGCCCGGCCGAGGCGGTGTACGACGAGTTCAACGGCGGCCGCAAGTCTTCCCATGCGATCAAGCGGTTCGTGCGCTACGCGCTCGACAACTGGAGCTGCCGGTTCGTCATGCTGGTTGGCGACGGCAGCGAAGATCCCCAGAACCTTCTGAACGAAACGGTTCCGGACTGGATCCCGATCCACAAGATTGCGGCCCCGGTCGGAATCCCGTTGGGCTTCGAGGTGGTACCCAGCGACCCCTGGTACGGATGCTTCGAGGGACCTGAGACCACGTGCGACGCGCTGTTCAACAGCAGCGGCCTGCCGGTGATCCCGGAGGTGTTCGTCGGGCGGCTGCCGGTCGGCAGCCTGCAGCAGGCGAGCAACGTGATCGCGAAGGTCGTCGCCTACGAGAACTTCGCTCCCGACCAGAGCTGGCGCAAGAGCTTGCTGCTCTCGGGGGACGACGAGTTCTCCACGATCACGACGTTCGGCGGACCCGGGGGCGGGCCGGATTACTGCCGGCGCTCATACGAGAACCGATTCCGGCTGCTGAACGAGACCATCGCCAACGTCGTGAACAACGAGGCGGGGCTGCGCGGCACCGCGATCGACTTGTTTCCGCTGACGTTTCTCCTGAGCGGCGAGCCCATCACTTGCTGCGTTCCCGACACCTGCCGCCCGGACCAGAGCGCGACCCAGGGCCGGACCCAGGCCAACGTCACACCGCAGATGATCGCGCGCTTGAACGAGGGGCGGATGTGGTGGAACTACCAGGGCCACGCGAACGAGTCCGTGCTCGCGCACGAGGATCTCTACGTCAATCGATCGAACGCCGACAACACGAACCAGCTCACGAACGACGGAAAACCTTTCCTGTTCTCGGCGTTCTCCTGCCACGTGAACGCGTTCGCCCGGGTCGGCGAGGGGCGGCCTAACATCGGGCCGACGATCGGCCAGGACGTCATCAACCTGCCGAGCCGCGGAGCGATCGCCGTCTGGGCCTCGAGCGGCTACGAGATCATCCCCCGCAACGGCACCGATCACATCAACGTGACTTGGGCCCGGTCGATGTTCAGCGACCCGCCACGCGACCCCTATCTCGGCGATCAAGGCGCGCGCGTCGTGCTCGGCGAGACGATCGCGCTGGCGCTGCTCCGGTATCTCGACCCGCCCTTCGGCGGCCCGCAGCCGCAGCCAGAGTTCAGCGAGCGCGGCATCGGGCTCACGTACCAGTTGCTCGGCGACCCGGCGACCCGGCTCTCGATCGGTCCGGCGCAGACGCTGGTGACCGCCAACGGCGTGCCGGTGGTCGACGACCAGCCGATTCGCCTGCAGACGCTCGGTGACACGCTGCGCCTCGAGGCCGACATCGTCTCCACCGTCGAGCTGTTCACCCTGACCCTGGAGCGGACCGACGGCAGCGGAACGGTCGTCATTCCCCCCGGCGACTACACCGTGACGCCGGCATTTCCGGATTCGGGCGCTGCCAGCAGCGGCGGCCGGCGCTACAACCTGGTCTATCGGACGACGCTGATCCCGGACAGCTACCGCTACACGCTCCGCACCGTCGACCGCTACGGCGTGCCCTCGAGCTTCGATGCCGTGTTCGAGTTCCTGACCGTGCTGCGATCCGAAGGCGTGCCGATCCAAGACGACGATCCGGTGTCACCGAGGGCGACGCTATCGCTGCTCGTGCTGTCGCCGAAGCCGCTCGTGCCGGCGACCGAGCTGACGCTGACGATTAATGGCGCCACTCAGCTCTTCGCGGCGGCACCCGCTCCCGGTGACGTCTCGGGCCGGGAGTGGATTCTGACTTGGACTCACGACCCCTACCCGGTCGACCGCTACGAGGTCGTGCTCTCGGTTGCGGGTGGGACGACCCGGCAGCACTTCTTCTTCGTGTCGGTGGGCGGCAACGAGGTGACGTTCCGTGACGCGGTCGCGTTCCCGAATCCGTTCGAAGACGATCTCGGCACGAACTTCTCGCTGTTTCTGCTCTCCTCCGCCAACGCCGATCTGCAGATTCTCGTCTACACCGTCAACGGCAAGCGCGTGTACCGGTGGGAGGGCCGCGACCTCAGGCCCGGCTACCATCAGATCCACTGGAACGGCCGCGACGACGAGGGCTCGATTCTCGGCAATGGAATCTATGTCTACCGGGTGCTCGCCAACAACGGCAGCACCTCGGCGACGCACGAAGGGCGACTCGTCAAGCTCCGCAAGCCGCGCCGGAATGACCCGACGGTTCCGTAGCGCCCCGCGGCTCGCCGTTGCCGCCGCCGGCGCGGCGTTGGCGCTCGCCGCCGCGGCCGCCTGGTGCGAGCCGCCGCCGGCGAAACTCCGCACCCTCGCGATCGCCGAAGACCAGCGCCGGTACGCCGACGGAGTCCTGAAACGGTTCCTCGCCGATCCGGACGTCGAGCTCCGTGCCCGCGCAGCGCTCGCCGTCGGCCGGCTCCAGGACTCGGTCGCGGTGCCCGACCTGTTACCGCTGCTCCAGGACACCGCGCCCGAGGTGCGGCGCGAAGCCGTGTTCGCGCTCGGCCAGATCGGCCACCGCTCCGCTCGCTCCGCGCTCGAAGCGCGGCTCGCGGATCCCGATGCCGAGAGCGCACTGCTCGCGATCGAGGCGCTGGGCAAACTCGGCGACCGCGGCGCCACGGCCAAGGTCGCGGGCTTCCTGACCTCCGCCACGCCCGCCGTGCGCAGCGAAGCGGCGGTGGCGCTGTGGCGGCTCGCGGACTCGACGGCGCTCGGCCGGTTGCTCGCCGCTCACTCCGACGCGGACCCCGAGGTGCGGTGGCGCGTGCTCTACGCGCTCGAGAAGATCGTCGACCCCGACCGCGTGGTGCTGATCGGAGCGCTGCATCTCGCCGACGACGAATGGACGAGCCGGGCCGCCGCGGCGCGCACGATTGGACGCCAGAAATCACCGCGCGGCGTCGCCTATCTGGTGCAGACGTTGAACGACGCCGACGTGCGCGTCTTGGTCAACGCGATCCGGGGGATCCAGCAGATCGCCGACAGCGCCTCGGCACTGAGCGTGACCGAGATCGTCCGGCGGCTCGGGCACGCTCACCCCTACGTTCGGGTCACCGCGGCGACGGCCCTCGCCGACCGCTTCGCATGGGTCGCGGGAGACAGCGTCACGCGCCGGACGGTGCTCGACTCGCTCCGCGTCCATCTTCGCGACCCGGATCCCGCCACCCGCGGCGCGTGCGGGCGTGCGTTGCTGATCCACCTGAAGGCCGGCGCGCTCGCGGAGGTGACGCCGCTGCTGGCCGACTCGTCGCTCTACACCCGGGTCGCCGTGATCGGCGCGCTCGGCTCGCTGCCGGCGCGCGACGCGGTGCCGCTGCTCTCGGCCCGGCTCGCTCCCGGCACACCTCTGTTCGAGCGCATGACCGCCGCCGAAGCGCTCGGCTCCGCCGGCGCGAAGGAGCTCGTGCCGGCGCTCCGCTCCGGGCTCGCGGACAGCTCGGCGCTCTACGTGGCCGCGTCCGCCGGGGCGCTCGCGGCGCTCGGTGATCGCGCGAGCGTTCGCGCGCTGTCGGCGGCCTACGCCCGGCGGGTCGCCGAGGCCGACGCCGATGCGCGCATCGGGATCCGCGACGCGTTGCGCGAGCTCGCGGGACGCGCCTACGCCGACAGCCTCGAGCGCGCGCATCCGGCGCCGGCGCCGCGCGCCGCCGACTATCCGGACGACTTCGGCCGACCACCGGCCGTCCGCGGCGCGGTGCTCCACACCTCGGCCGGCGACGTCGAATGGAGCTTCTACGGGAAGGAAGCGCCGGAGACGGTGAAGAACTTCGTCCGGCTCGCCGAGCGCGGCTACTTCGATGGGGTCTACGTGCACCGCGTGGTGCCGAACTTCGTGATCCAGGACGGCGACCCAACCGGCACCGGCTCGGGCGGACCCGGCTACACCATCCGCTGCGAGTACCAGCGGCTCCGCTACGAGCCCGGCATGGTCGGCATGGCGCTCTCGGGCAAGGACACCGGCGGCAGCCAGTGGTTCGTCACGCACTCCCCGCAGCCGCACTTGAACGGTCGCTACACGATCTTCGCCCGGGTGGTGCGCGGCATGGACGTGGTCGAGCGGATCGTGCAGGGCGATCGCGTCCTGAAGGTCGAGATCCTGCGCTAGAGCACCGCGTGCGACTCGGTCGTCCGGCGCAGAGCGAAGGTTAGGCTGACATGCCGAAGCAGCCCCAGCGGCGCCGAGGCGCTGCTCCCAAGGCGCGTCCAGCTCCACCTGCGCTCACGGCCGTCGCGGAGTTGCCGGTCCTTCATCCGGCGGCGCTCGCGACTCTGGCGGTCGCGGTCGCGTGCATCGTGGTGGCGGTGAGCTTCCGGCTCTACGACCCGGATCTCTGGCAGCACCTGCGGGTCGGCCAGGCGATCTGGGAGATGCGCGTGTTGCCACACACCAACGTGTGGACGTGGCCGACCTACGGTGAGCCGTACCGCGTTCCCTCGTGGTTGTTCCGGGTCGTGCTGTGGCCGTTTTGGCAGCTCGGGGAAGTGGGCGGGATGTTCGCGTGGCGCTGGCTGACCGTGCTCGCGGCGTTCGGGCTCCTGTGGGTAACGGCGCGACGGATGGGAGCGCGTGGGCTCGGGGTGCTGTTCGCGCTGGTGTGGTGCGCGCTGATCTACCGGCAGCGCTCGCAGCCGCGACCCGAGACGCTGGTGGCGGTGCTGATGGCGTTGCAGCTCTGGATTCTCGAGACGCGACGCCAGGGCGGCCCCGACCGCACGCTCGCTCTGCCGATCATCGCCTGGGCGTGGGCGAACGCGCACGTCTCGTACTACTTTGGCCTGGGACTGACGCTGTTCTACGCGCTCGACGAAACGTGGCGCGCGCGCCGCGAGCAGGGGCGCTCCAGCCGCCGCTTGTGGCTGGTGCTGCTCGTGTCCGCGCTGGCGTCCCTGCTGCATCCGTATGGAGGGCAGGCGCTCGCGGAGCCGTTCGCGTTCGCATGGACATCGCGGCTCGAGCCGATCTACCAGGCGATCGGCGAGCTCCAGCCGATCCTTTGGCGTCTCAATCTGCGCAACGGCCTGCCCTTGTTGATGGCCTTGATCGTGGGTCTGGCGTTGTGGCGGTGGCGGCGGCACGGATTCGATCGCGTCCAGTGCCTGATCCTGCTGGTCTCGCTTCCTCAGACGTTGATCGGGCAGCGCTTCCTCGGCACGTTCGTCCTGGTCAACGCTCCGTTCCTCGCGCGTGATCTCGACGCCTGGCTGCGCTCGCGGCGCTGGCCGCGATGGACCGCGCCTCCGTGGGGCCGTGCCGCGGTCGCATCGGTCGCGTGCGTCGCGCTCACGGCGGCCGAGGTGTCGCGACCGGCGCCGCGGCGCGGTGTGGGCGTGGACTGGGAGAACTACCCGGTGCGCGCCGCCGACTACATGGCGGCGAACGACGTGCGCGGTCGCGGCTACAACGATTTCCAGATCGGCGGCTACCTGCTGTGGCGGTTCTGGCCCGACACGACCCGCCTGCCGTTCATGGATATCCATCAGACCGGCATGCGCGAGGATCGCGATCTCTCCGTCCAGGCCTATCGGTCCTCGGCCGCGTGGCGCGAGCTCGATCGGCGCCACCGCTTCGAGTGGGTGCTGCTCCCCTCCGGTTTGCTCTCGGTGCAGCGTCTGCTGGACGTCCTCGACGCCGACACGACCTGGCGGCTGGTGTTCTCGGACGACGCGTCCGCCTTGTTCCTGCGTCATCATGGCGTCCACGCCGAGCTGGCCCGGCGCGACGCCTTCCGTTTCCTGCCGTCGGGACCGACCGCGCTCGCCACGGTCGTGCAGCACGCCGGGCACGACTCCGCGCTGCGCGCTTCTCTACGGGCGGAGCTCGAACGCGCGGCGGACGCGTCACCGTGGAACGGCGGCGCGCACAGCCTGCTCGCCGACGTCGCGATCGCCGAGCGGCGCTGGACGGATGCGCGCGAGCACCTCGATCGGGCCGTCCCGGTGACGTTCCAGCTCCCGAAGCTCCACGAGCGACTGGGCACGATCCTGCTCGGCGAAGGCAAGCCACGTGAGGCGCTGGCCGAGCTCCGGCGCGAGCAGCGGTGGAGCCCGCACGATCCGGCGCTTCAGCTTCTGATCGGCCAGGCGCATCGAGCGCTGGGCGATCGCTCCCGGGCGCGCGACGCCTACCGCCGCGCCCTGGCGATCGATGCCGGCTATCAGCCCGCGCGCGACTCGCTCGCGGTACTCGGGGAGCCGTAGGCGTGAAGCACGCCGCACGTCCCGTGGATCCAGGGGCGAAACGTCGGGAGCGGATCTGGGTCGCCGTGATCCTCGCGATCCATCTCGCGCTCGTGCTCTGGGGCGCCGCGCGGAACTCGGTCACCTTCGACGAGAACTTCCACTTGCCGGCGGGCGTGCTGGTCGTCGCGCGCGGCTACACGGCGGCTTCGATCGCGCAGCCGCCGCTGGTCAAGACGCTGTGCGCGCTGCCGGCCCTCGCCGCCGGCGCGCGGCTCCCGGCCGATTCGTCGGTCGCGTGGGGCGCCGAGGCGGCGGTCGGCGAGTCGTTCATGCGGCGCAATGCGGACCGCTACCACCGGGTGTTCTTCGCCGGCCGTCTCGCGGTCGTCGTGATGTCGGTGCTGCTCGGTCTCCTGGTGTGGCGCTTCGCCCGGCGGCTGTACGGAGGGCCGGCCGGGCTGCTGGCGCTCGCGAGCTGGGCGCTGCTTCCCGAAACACTGGCGCACGCAGGTGTCGTCGGGATGGATCTGCCGACCGGCCTCGTGTTCGTGGCGACCGTGTATGCGTTCTGGCGTTTTGCGCGCACCGGTACCGGGCGCGACTGGACGCTGACCGCGCTCGCGGTCGCGGCCGCCGCGCTCACGCGCTTCAGCGCCGTGCAGCTGGCGCCGATGCTCGTGATCCTGGCCGTGTGGGGAACGCTCGCGCGCCGCGTGCGCCGCCCGCGACGGTTGTGGCTCGGCCTGGTACTGCTCCCGCTGGTCGCGCTCGCGGCGCTGGTGGTCGGATACCCCGGGCACACGACGCTCGATCCGTTGGGAAGCTCGGCGTTCCTGTCGGAATCGTTCCAGTCGTTCGCTCGTTCACATCCGAGTTGGCGGCTGCCGCTTCCAGACCCTTACCTCGGCGGCCTCGACTACCTCGCGTACCTAACGGAGCTCCACAAGCCGAGCTACCTGCTGGGTCAGCTCCACCGGGAGCAGGTGTGGCACTACTTCCCGGTCGCGGCGGCGGTGAAATGGCCGCTCGGCTTGTTCGCGTTGGCCCTGGCGCGCCTCGCCTTGACGAGCGCCTCGCGGCGCGCGCCGCGATCGGCGTGGCACGAGGCGTTCCTGCTCGTGCCGATCGCGGTCGTGGTCGGATTCGCGATCGTCTCGGACCTCGCCTACGGCGTCCGTTACCTCTATCCGGTCCTGCCGTTTCTGTGCATCTGGTGCGGCGGTCTGCTCGCGCATCCCGCGAAGCTCGGTTTCGGGAGGGCCGGAACCCGGCGCGCCCGGATGCGCGGGCGTCACGCGGTCGCGACCGCCGCCCTCGCGGTGCTCGCGCTCGAGACCGCGACCACGGCTCCCCACTATCTCTCGTTCTTCAACCTGGCGGCCGGCGGCGCCGGTCGCCAGGATCGGATCGTCAACGACTCGAACGTGGATTGGGGGCAGGGCCTGATCGCGTTGCGCGAGGAGCTGGCGCGCCGCGGTATCGCGCGCATCCACCTCGCTTATCACGGCACGACCGACCCCGCGCTCTACGGCATCGACTATGTCCCGTATCGCGGCGGCCCCGTGGGGCTGGAAAGCGATTGGATCGCGATCAGCAGTTATTACTTCGTGGGGTTGTCCTCGCCGATGATGACCCGCGAGGGCCGCCAGCCGTTCATCGAGCTCGACTTCGAGCGGTTGTGGGGCCGGACTCCCGAGGCGCGTCCGGCGGGGTGCATGTATTTGTTCCGGCTGCGCTGAGGGTTGGACGCCGGCGGATCAGCCCGCGATCGGGGCGCCGCCGTGCTCGCTCGCCAGGAACTCCTCGAGGATCGCCTGCAGGCGGGTCGCCACTCGGTTTGCGACCTCGGTGACTTCTGCGTGCGTCAGCGGCACGTTGGAGAGACCGGTCGCCCGATTGGTGACGCAGGAGAGGCTCGCCACCTCGCCGCCGAGCTCGGCCGCGACCGTCACCTCGTGCACCGTGCTCATGCACGCGACGTCGGCGCCGAGCGCGATCGCCATCTGAACCTCGGCCGCGGTCTCGTAGGTCGGCCCGTGGCTTCCCATCAGGGTGCCGCGACGCAAAGCCACGCCGGCCCGGGCGGCGGCCGCCGACAACGCGGCTTGCAGCCGCGGGCTGTAGGGCGAAGCCACCCGCCGCCCCAGGCGTCGCTCGCGGAGCTCTTGCGGCGCGAACAACCCGCGCTTGCCGATGAAGTTGATGTGATCGGTCGCGAGCATGACGTCACCCGGCGCGATCCCGGGACGCAGCGCGCCGACCGCGTTCGTGAACAGCAAGGTGCGCGCGCCGAGCGCATGCATGACGCGCACGCCGAACGTCACCCGATCGAGCGCATAGCCTTCGTAACGGTGGCTGCGTCCCGCCAGCATCACGACCGGCGT
Organism: Candidatus Limnocylindria bacterium; assembly: GCA_035632955.1. Classification (GTDB taxonomy): domain Bacteria; phylum Eisenbacteria; class RBG-16-71-46; order RBG-16-71-46; family RBG-16-71-46; genus DASQFU01. The sequence goes on along the minus strand of DASQFU010000108.1, from coordinate 3,656 downwards.
TCCCCGCCAGTTCCCGAGCGCCACGCGCCCGGCATGCCCGATCACGGTCGACGGCGGCCAGTGCGGCAGCTCGGCGGTCGGGAAACCCACCGCGTTCTCCAGCGCATCGATGACGCGCCCGAGTCCCGAGCCGAGCGTCAGCGCGATCCTCGGCACCAGCGGCGTGCGGGCTCGGATCGCCGCGACCGCTTCCGCGACGCGCGCCGCGAGGTCGTGCGAGGGGAGCAGGGGCCGATCGCCGGTCACGCGCGCTCCGGGTCGTAGGGCACGCCGAGCCGGCGCGGCGGCGTGGCGCGGCCGATGAAGCCGGCGAGCGCGAACATGGTGACGAGGTAGGGCAGCATCTGCAGCAGCTCGCTCGGGAAGCCGGTGCCCTGGAGCGTGATCTGCAACGCCTCGGCGATTCCGAACAGCAGGCAGGCGGCCGCGGCCCCGAACGGCGTCCATTTGCCGACGATCATCGCCGCCAGCGCGATGTAGCCGCGCCCGCCCGTCATTCCGTCGGTGAACGAATGCTGTTCGCTCGCGAGCCAGGCGCCGGCGAGGCCGGCGAGCGCGCCCGAGATCAGGACGCCGGCGGTGCGATAGCCGGCGACCGATAGTCCGAGCGTCGCCGCGGCTTCGGGATGCTCCCCGACCGATCGCAGGCGCAGGCCGAATACCGTGCGGAACAGAAATCCCTGGCCTGCCAGTACCGCGACCACCGCGACCATCACGAGCGGCGCGGTGAGCACCGGGCCGAGTGCCGGCAGGTCGCCGAGATGGAACAGGTTCCAGTCCGGCAGCCCGATCACGCGGCTCGAGTTGGACGAGGAGTGGAACACCTGGGTGAGCACGAACTTCGTGAGCCCGGCGGCCAGCAGGTTGATGCCGAGCCCGCTCGTGATTTGATCGGCACGCAGCCAGACCGTGATCGCGGCATGAAGCGCCGCCGTCGCCACGCCGGCCGCCAGCGCGGCGGCGACGCCGGCCCAGGGATTGCCCGTCCAGTAGGCGCCCAGCACGTACGCCAGCGCGCCGTTCAGCATGATGCCTTCGAGCGCGATGTTGATCACGCCGCCCCGCTCGCTGAACGAAGCGCCGAGTGCCGCGAGCGTGTAGGGGACGCTGATGCGCAGCGCCGCCGCCGCGAACAGCAACACCTCCATCAGCCGAGCCTCCGGGCGGCGCGCTCCACCACTTGCTGGACGCCGATCGTGAGCAGGATCACGATCGCTTGCAGCACTTCAACGAGCTCCTTCGGCACGCGCTGGTTCGCGGCCAGTCCGCCGTAGGAGAGCGCGCCGAAGAACAAGGCGGCGATCACGACGCCGACCGGGTGGTTGCGTCCGAGCAACGCGACCGCGATCCCGAGGAAGCCGGAGCCGGCCGAGAAGCCGAGCTCGAAGAAATGCTTGTAGCCCTGAACGTAGTTGCAGCCGCCGAGCCCCGCCACGGCTCCGGACAGCGCCATCGCCGTCACCTGCACGCGTCCGACGCTCACGCCCCCGTACTCGGCAGCCGGCGCGTTGAGACCGACGGCGCGCAGCTCGTAACCGAGGCGAGTGCGAAACAAGACGACGCCGATCACGGCCGCGGCGGCGAGCCCGAGCCCGAGCGCGAGGTTGGCCGGCGAGCCGCGTAAGGAAGGCCAGAAAATGTCGAGCCGGGCGAGGTGCGCGCCCGGGCCGATCTCCGAGGTGCGCACCGTGGCCGGCTCGAACACCGAGTAGCCGAGGTAGGAGACGAGCGCGAATGCGATGAAGTTCAGCAGGATGGTGTTGATCACTTCGTGAGCGCCGAAGCGCGCCTTGAGCACGCCTGGAATCGCGCCCCACAAAGCTCCCGCTGCCGCGCCCGCGAGCAGCGTGAGCGGCAGGAGGTGGATCGGAGGCAGCTCGGCCCAGCCGAAGCCGACCAGCGCGGCGACGAATCCCCCGAGATAGAGCTGACCCTCGACGCCGATGTTGAATAGGCCGGCCCGGAACCCGAGCGCGACGGCGAGCCCGGTGAAGATCAACGGCGTCGCTTTGAACAGCGTCTGGCCGATTCCGTAGCCGGTACCGAAGGTCTGGCTCAGCATCAACCCGTAGACGCCGAACGGGTCTTCGCCGATCGCGGCGATGAAGACGGCCCCGGCGACGAGCGCGAGCGCGACCGCGATCAGCGGCGCGGCCGCCACCAGCAACGTTTGCTGGAGCCGACGACTCACGAGGGGCCGAGCGGTTGGACGCCGCGCCCCGTCATGAAGAGGCCGAGCGTTCGCTCGTTGATGTGGGCGGGGCGCGTCTCGTGCACGAGCCGGCCCTCGTACATCACCAGCACGCGGTCGGCGAGCGCGAGGATTTCGGAAAGATCCGAGGACACGAGCAGCACCGCGCGGCCGTGGTCGCGTTCCGCCAGCAGTCGCTGGTGGATGAACTCCACCGCGCCCAGATCCACGCCGCGGGTCGGGTGGGCGGCGAGCAGCACCGGCGCACCGCGCGAGAGCTCGCGGGCGACCACGAGCTTCTGTTGGTTGCCGCCCGAGAGCTGTTGGGCGAGGAGCTTGGGATTCGCGGGGCGCACGTCGTAGTCGCGGAGTAGGCGCTGCGCCCGCGACTCGAGCCCCGAGGGCGAGAGCATCGGCCCTTCGCCGATTCCGGAATCGCGATGGAGCCCGAGCACCAGATTCTCGGCCAGGTTCATGCCGGGAACCAGGCCGCGACGGAGTCGGTCGCTCGGAACGTGCGCCAGGCCCGCGCGTGTGTGCGCGCGCGCCGAGCGCGCCGAAACCGGAACGCCCGCGATCAGGACCTCTCCGCGGACCGGCGGGCGCAGACCCGCCAGGCATTCGATCAGCTCGTGCTGACCGTTTCCGTCGACGCCCGCGATGCCGACGATCTCGCCGCCGCGGACCGTGAACGCGACCCGGCGCACCGCCGTCAGCCGCCGGTCGTCGAGGACGTCCAGCATGCGCACTTCGAGCAGCGGCACCTCGGGCCGGGTGATCGCCCGCTCGCGCAGCGGTGTCGGGCGGTGGCCCATCATCAGCTCCGCGATCGACTCGATCGTCAGCTCCTCGGCCTGGCCGCCGCCCACGACCCGGCCCGCGCGCAGCACCGTGACGCGGTGAGCGATGGCTTTGACCTCGGTGAGCTTGTGCGTGATGAGCACGATGGTCGTGCCTTCGGCCTGGAGGCCACGCAGAACCTGGAACAGCTCGTCGACTTCCTGCGGAGTGAGCACTGCGCTCGGCTCGTCCAGGATCAGGACGCGTGCACCGTGAAACAGCGCGCGCAGGATCTCGGCCCGTTGTTGAGCGCCGACCGAAAGGCGGTCGATGCGAGCGCGCGGGTCGACCTGCAGGTGGTAGCGCTCCGCGAATGCGGCGACCTCGCGCTCGGCGCGCCCGCGAGCGAAGCCGCCGAGGGTGTCGTGCGGCTCACGACCGAGGGTGACGTTCTCGGCCACCGTCAGGGTGTCCACCAGCATGAAGTGCTGGTGCACCATCCCGAGCCCTAACCGCATGGCCTGCGCCGGACTGGCGATGCGCACCGGCCTGCCGTCGACGGCGATCGTCCCCGAATCGGGCTGCAGGAGCCCGTATAGGATACGCATCAACGTGCTCTTGCCGGCGCCGTTCTCGCCGACCAGGGCGTGGATTTCGCCGGGGGCGAGATCGAGCGAGATCTCGT
>DASQFU010000107.1:0-7041 GCA_035632955.1 Candidatus Limnocylindria bacterium | reverse complement strand
GCCGGTGGTGTCGGCCGAGCTGACCTACGGGCTCGATCGGATCGGCATGATGCTCCAGAACAAGGAGCGGGTGCAGGACCTGGTGTGGGGTGGCCAGGTGACCTGGGGCGATCTCTGGCTTCAAAACGAGAAGGAATACTCCCGCTACAACTTCGAGGAAGCCGACGTGGCTGCGCACTTCGAGATGTTCAAGATCTGGGAGCGCGAGGCCAACCGGCTGCTCGACGCGGGCTTGGTGAATCCCGGCTACGACTGCGTGATCAAGTGCTCGCACCTGTTCAACCTGCTCGACGCCCGCGGCGCGATCTCGGTGAGTGAGCGCGTCGGCACCATTGGGCGCGTGAGGAAGCTGGCGCGCAAGGCGGCGCTCGCGTACGTCCGGCAACGCGAAGCGTTCGGCTACCCGCTGCTCACGGACCCGGCGGAGCGCGCGAAGTGGATCAAGCCCGTCGAGGTCGGCGCGTGACGCGGGAGCTGCTGTTCGAGATCGGCGTCGAGGAGCTGCCGTCGTCTTACATTCCTCCGGCGCTCGCTCAGCTCGAGCGCGAAGCGCGTGCAGGGCTCGCCGACCTGCGTCTCGGCTTCGGTGCGATCGACGCGTTCGGGACGCCACGGCGCCTGGTGCTCTCGGTCGCGGGTCTCGAGGAGCGCCAGAGCGACTTCGCCGAGGAAGCGCTGGGTCCGGCGGTGCGGGTCGCCTACGACGGGGAAGGGAAGCCGACCAAGGCGCTCGAGGGTTTCTGCCGCGGCAAGGGCGTCGACCTGTCCGCCGTGCGACGCGTCACGACCGCGAAAGGCGAATACGTCACGGTCACCGTCCATCACACGGGGCGGCCCGCCGCCGACGTGCTGCCGGGACTGCTCGCCGGCCTGGCGACGCGGCTCGTGTTTCCGAAGAGCATGCGGTGGACGGCGGCCGAGTTCCGCTTCGCGCGCCCGGTGCGCTGGCTGACCGCGTTGCTCGGTGAGCAGGTTCTGCCCGTGCATGCGTTCGATCTGGACGCGGATCGCATCAGCCAGGGGCATCGCTTCCTGAGCCCGGGCCCGATCTCGCTCGCGCGCGCGACCGATTACGTCGGGGCGCTCGAGCGCGCCCACGTGATCGCCGACCATCGCGTCCGCGAAGCGCGGCTGCGGGAGCGCGTCGAGGCATTGGCCAAGGAGAGCGGCGGGCGCGTCGTGCACGACGACGAGCTGCTCGCGATCGACAATTTCCTGGTCGAATGGCCGAACGCGTTCGCGGGCCGGTTCGACGCCGAGTTCCTGTCGCTGCCGCGCGAAGTGATCGTGACGGCGCTGCGCGAGCATCAGCGGTTCTTCGCCGTCGAGGACCGGAGCGGCAAGCTGCTCCCGGCATTCGTCGCGGTCAGGAACGGCGACGATCGCGGGCTCGATCAGGTGCGGCGCGGCAACCAGGACGTGCTGGCGGCGCGGCTCGCGGACGCTCGCTTCTACTGGGAGACCGATCTGAAGCACGCGCCCGCCGAGCGGGTCGCGACGCTCGCCAGCGTGGTGTGGATGGAAGGGCTCGGCAGCCTGCGCGACAAGGCGGGGCGGCTCCAAGCCCTGGTCGAATGGCTGGCGGAACGGTTGTCGCCCCGGGCGAGCGCGGCCGCCCGGCGCGCGGCGCTGGTGTGCAAGACCGATCTGCTCTCCGAGATGATCGGCAGCGGCAAGGAGTACGCGAGCCTCGAAGGCGTGATGGGCGGCTACTACGCGCGCGCCGCGGGAGAGCCGGAGGACGTCGCCGCGGCGATTGCCGAGCACTACCGACCGCGCGGCTCCGGGGATTCCTTGCCGGCCGGTGAGGCGGGAGCGCTGCTCTCGATCGCCGACAAGCTCGATCATGTCGCCGGCGCGTTCGTGGCCGGCAAACCTCCGAGCGGCAGCGAGGACCCCTACGGCGTCCGCCGCGCGGGCAACGGCGTGGTGAGGATCCTGATCGAGCAGGAACGGCGGCTGGATCTGCGCGACGCGACGCTTCAGAGCACCGCGCCGTTCTTCGCGGCCAACGCCGAGCTTCCGCACGCGGCACTCGTCCGTCAGCTCGGCGAGTTCTGGCGCGGCCGCGTGGAGGCGGCGCTCGATGAGCGAGGCCTGCCGTACGACGCGCGCGACGCCGCGCTCGAGGCCCAGGTCGGCAGCGACGGCGCCGCGCGCGTGCGTCCCGGATGGATCGACCCGAGCGACGGTCTCCGTCGCGCCCGGGTGCTGGCGGGGTTCCGGAGCGACCCGCGCTTCGAGCCGCTGGTGATCCTCTTCAAGCGGGTTGCGAACATTCTCAAAGCCGCGTCCGAGACGCTTCCGGCAGTGCTCGATCGCGCCCGGCTGACGGAGCCCGCGGAGCGGGACCTGCTCGCGGCGCTCGAGCAGGCGCGAGCGCGCACGGCGCCGCTCTGGCAGGAGCGCGACTACGAGCGCATCCTGCCGGCGCTGCTCGAGCTGGAGGTCGCGATCCACGGTTTCTTCGACCACGTCATGGTGAACGTCGAGGACGCTCCCACCCGGCTCAACCGCCTGCGCCTGCTGGCCGAAGTCCGGGAGCTGTTCGCGCGCGGCTGGGATCTCTCGCGCGTGGTGGTCGAAGGGGAACGATCGGCCACGGCCGAGCGGCCTTCCGAGCCAACCGGGGCCGGGCGCGCCACCTGAGTTTCGCCGCCGAGCGCGGCATGCGCTCGCCGGCCGTCACGTCCACGTTTGCCCGTTCCACGCTTGCCTGCGCGCTGCGGATGCCGCTAATGTGCCGCGCCCCGACCCATGCCGCTCCGGCCGCCGATCGCGGCGCGGACGGCTCCCATGCGGAGGTCCGCCCGTGACCTTGAAGGAGAAGGCCGAGATCCTGGATGCCGACGGCGTGCGCCGGATCGTCACGCGCATCGCGCACGAGGTCGTCGAGCGCAACAAGGGCGTCGACGAGCTCGTGCTCATCGGCATCCGCCGCCGCGGAGTTCCGCTGGCGGCGCGCATCGCTCGGAAGATTCAGGAGTTCGAGGGCAAGGCGCCGGCTCAGGGCAGCCTGGATATCACGCTCTATCGCGACGATCTCTCGACCGTCTCGCACCAACCGGTGGTCGGCGGCTCGAGCGAGATTCCGGTCGACATCAACGGCAAGATCGCCGTGCTCGTGGACGACGTGCTCTACACGGGGCGCACCGTGCGCGCGGCGATGGATGCCCTGATCGACTTCGGTCGCCCGCGATCCATTCAGCTCGCGGTGGTGATCGACCGCGGACATCGCGAGCTGCCGATCCGCGCCGACTTCGTGGGCAAGAACGTCCCGACCTCCAAGAAGGAGGTGATCGGGGTCAAGCTCATCGAGATCGACGGCGTGGATTCGGTGGTGATCAAGGAGCTGCAGGACTAGGGTCGCGAGTCCGAAGCCGTGCGCACATCCCCGGCGACCCTCGTGGCCCTGTTTCACCGTTATGAACCCGTCGGTGAGGGCGCAGGCCGCTGACGCGCACCGGCTGGCTTTGAGAAACACCCCTTGCGGACGTTCTTCTTTCGATTCTTCGGGATAGGCGGTAGCCTGTTAGGGGCCGTCAACGCAGGTTCGGTGCCACGTCACTTGAAAGGAGTGCCTTTGATGCGAACTGCGACTCTGTATCGCCCGTGGTTCCTGCTATTGGGAGCCCTGGTTGTTTTGGCGGCCATTGCGTGGAGCACGAGTCCACGCAGCGCGGCCACCGAGGGCGCGAATCCTCCCGACGTAGCGGTCGCCCAGGCAGTCGAGACCCCTGCGACGCCGGCTCCGGTTGCGAGCGCTCCGGCGGCGAAGCCAAAATCTCGTCCGAGCGAAGCCCGCCGCGCTCCAGTCCAGTCGAACGCCGCGCCGGTCATCGCAGCGACCGAGGCCGGCATGCGCGCGTACATTAACTCCGAGACGGGGGAGCTCGGGGCGCCGAGCGAGCTTCAGCGGCGCATTCCCGCCACGGTCCCGCTCCACGACCATTCCCTGGAGCAGTTCGAAGTGCAGCGGCTCCCGGATGGGTCGCTCATGGTGGACACGAAGGGCTTGCTCGAGGAGTACGCGATCATGAAGATCGGACCGGACGGCAAGCGGATCCTGACCTGCGTCTCCCATCCGCACGCGACGCTTCCGAGCGCCGTGGCTCCGGCTTCCGCGCCGGTGGAGGAGTAGGCCATGACGATCCTCGATCGATTCCGCTCGAGCGGCGTAGCGTCGCTGCTGTTCGCCCTGCTTCTGATCGTAGCTCCTGGTCTGGCTGGCGCCGCCACCATCACGATCGTCAACAACGACGGCGCGGGCGAGGGCTTCAACGACGGAACTCCTGTCTCTCCGGTCGGCGGCAATCCCGGCACGACGCGCGGCCAGCAGCGTTTGAACGTGTTCCAGGAGGCGGCCAACATCTGGGGCGCGATCCTGACCAGCACGGTCACGATCCAGGTGCGGGCGCAGTTCAACAATCAGTTCTGCGACGCTTCGAGCGCGGTACTCGGCAGCGCCGGGCCGCTGACGTACCACAGCGACTTCGCGAACGCGGAGTTCACGAGCACCTGGTACCACCAGGCGCTGGCAAACCGTCTCGCCGAGACGGATCTCAGCAGCGGGCTGCCCGACATCAACGCGACGTTCAACTCCCAGCTCGACACCGGCGTGTGCCTGGGCGGTCTGACCTGGTACTACGGCTTCGACGGCTTGGAAGGCGCGAACATCGAGCTTTTGCCGGTCGTGCTCCATGAGATCGGCCATGGCCTCGGGTTCAGCACGCCGACCAACAAGGCCAACGGCGCGTACCTGAGTGGTCAGCCTGGCGTGTACGACCGGTTCTTGTTCGACAACACCGTCAGCCTGCACTGGCATGAGATGACGGCGACCCAGCGTGCGGCCTCGGCCATCAACACCGGCAACCTGGTGTGGGACGGCGCAGCGGCGGTCGCCGCCGCGGCGATCTACCTGGACGGCCGTCCGCGTATGCTCGTGAACTCGCCGGCGGGAATCGCCGGCAGCTACCCGGCGGTGTCGGCGACGTTCGGCGCTGCGGTCACGGTGGGAGGCCTGACCGGCAACCTGGTGCTCGCGGACGACGGCGTGGCGCCGGAGAACGACATCTGCAGCGCGGTCGTCAACGGCGGAGCGGTCAGCGGCAACATCGCGTTGATCGATCGCGGCAACTGCACGTTCGTCGCCAAGGTGCAGTTCGCGCAGGCCGCCGGCGCGACCGGCGTGATCATCGCCAACAACGTGCCCGGACTGCCGACCACCAACCTGGGCGGCACCGACCCGAGCATCACGATCCCGGTGATCGGCATTTCCCAGGAAGACGGCACGACCCTGAAGGCCAATCTGGGCACCGGCGTCAACGTCACGATCAGCCTGCATCCGACGCAGAAGATCGGCACCGACAACAGCGGCCGGCCGCTGATGTACGCGCCAGCCGTCCTCGAGGGCGGGTCCTCCGTCTCGCATTGGGACGTGAGTCTCGCTCCGAACGCGCTGATGGAGCCGTTCATCAACAACGATCTGCACAACACCGTCGACCTCGCGCGCGATCTGATGGAGGACATCGGTTGGTTCAACGGCATCGTCAGCGTCACGCCCGGACAAACGGTCGCGGCGGGAACGATGTTTGTCGGCGGCGCAACGCCGAATCCGACCAGGCAGGGCACCTCGGTGACGTTCCGGATCGGCCAGCCGGAGTTCGTGCGGCTCGCCATCGTGGACGTGAACGGACGCAGGGTGCGGACGCTGCACGAGGGCATGCTGCTCTCCGGCGAGCACACGAGGAGCTGGGACGGTCGCACCGATCGCTCCGGCGACGCGGCGCCCGGCGTGTACTTCATCACCCTCGGGACGTCGACGGGCGTGACGACGCGGCGCGTGGCGTTGATGAACTAAGCGCCGCGCACACGAGGTGGTTTCGACCAGCGCCGGGTCCTCAGGGCCCGGCGCTTCGGTTTGAGCTTCGCCTTGGCGCCCGGTCGGCGGATGCGCTAGACTGCCGCCCGTTCGTGATTTCGATCCGTCCTTTAACGCGGCCCCGAGAGGTCGCCAAGGGGGGGACTCCCGATGAGCGCAACTCCGACCGCAGTCACACGGCCCGCGCCGACAGGCGTTGGGTCCTTTTCATCCCCGCCGGACCGCCGCCACCTGCTCGGACTCGAGGGCATGGCGCGCGCCGAGCTGCTCGGGCTCCTGGACGACGCCGACGCGGCCCGCGCGGCCATGGATCGGCGCGATCCGCACTCCGACGAGTTGCGCGACGTCACCGTCTGCAACGCGTTCTTCGAGAACTCGACTCGCACCCGCGTCTCGTTCGAGCTCGCGGAGCAGAGAGTCGGGGCGTCCCGGGTCTCGTTCACGGCCACCGACTCGTCGACGGTCAAGGGCGAGACGTTGCTCGACACGCTGCGCGTCATCCAGTCGATGCGGGTGGATCTGCTGGTCGTGCGTCACGCCGCCTCGGGCTCGGCGGCCTATCTCGCGCGCGAGCTCGACGCCGGCGTCATCAACGCGGGCGATGGCGCCCACGAGCATCCGACGCAGGGCCTGCTCGATTTGCTGACCCTGCGGCGCTCCTGGGGCGGCCGCTTCGAGGGGCGGCGGATCGTGATCACCGGAGACGTCGCCCATTCGCGCGTCGCTCGCTCCGCGATCCACGGCTTGAACGCGCTCGGAGCGCAGGTCGTGCTCGCGGGGCCGGCCACGTTGATGCCGGCCGGGGTCGAGACGCTGGGCGTGACCGTCGCGCCCAGCCTGGACGAAGCGATGGCCGGCGCCGACGCGGTCATGGCGCTGCGCCTGCAGCACGAGCGCATGGAGCAGGGCCTGCTCGCCTCGCTCGGCGAATACGCCCGCGCCTGGGGCGTGTCCGAGGCGCGGGTCGAGCGGATGAAGCCCGAGGCGATCGTCATGCATCCCGGCCCGATGAATCGCGGTGTCGAGATCGCTCCGGAAGTCGCCGACGGGCCGCGCTCGCGCATCTTCGAGCAGGTGACGAACGGCGTCGCGGTGCGGATGGCCGTGTTGCGGCGATGTGCGCGTGCGCTCGCGGAGGCACGATGAAGCCGCAGCTCATG
>DASQFU010000106.1:0-1948 GCA_035632955.1 Candidatus Limnocylindria bacterium | reverse complement strand
GTCGGCGGATCGCCGTGCTGCGGACGCGCCGGCCCAGCTGTCGGACATCGAACTCGCCGGGCGCTCACGGCCGTGCCCGATTTGGCCTGTGCATACCAGTCGGGGAGTTGATCGCCGCGTGCGCGCTCGTGGGCGACGAGCTCGCCCGGCCGGTCGCGATAGCTGATCAGGTGGTGGCTGCCAACCCAGGCGTGGACAAATGTTGCTCACGCAAGACGCGACTCGCGCGAAGCGAGCGCAATGGTGCTGGTCCGGCGCATGTTTCCCCAAGGCATCGACCGCGCGGGCGCGATGTTTTAAATCCGGGCCGGCCAGTCCTGCTCATGCTGGACCGGCCTTCGCGTCCGCCGCCGACACTTTTGGCGTGTTTCGGTTCAAGGGGGCGCGCCAATGTCCCGATGTAGCCGTCATGACTCTTCGCGCGCCCGTCTCCCGTTCGCGCGCGCCGAGGCTCTCTCCTGCGCCGCTGCTACGGAGCCGACGCCCGTGGGTGGAGCACTGGCTGGACACCTGCGGCGACCTCCAGGCGCTCAAGGCCTCTCACCCGATGATGGACGCGGTCATCGACGAGATCGACGGCCGCATGATCCGGATCGGCGACCAGTGGCTCGCCGACTTCGCTTCGTGCAACTACCTCGGCTTCGACCTAGATCGCGAGATCATCGAGGCGATTCCCGCGTACCTGGATACGTGGGGCACCCATCCGAGCTGGTCGCGGCTGCTCGGCAGTCCCGTCATCTACGAGGAGATCGAGGCACGCCTCAGCGCGCTGCTCGGCAGCGAGGACTCGCTCGTCCTGCCGACCATCACGCACATCCACATGTCCGTGATCCCGCTGCTGGCCGCTTCGGGCACGATCTTCCTGGACGCACGCGCGCACAAGACGATCTACGACGGCTGTCAGGTCGCACGCGCGCGCGGCGCGGCGGTCAAGCGGTTCCGGTTCGAGGACCCCGACCACCTTGACGAGCTGCTGCGCGCCGAGCGCGACCCGACACGTCTCGTGTGCATGGACGGCGTCAACAGCATGACCGGCAATGCGCCCGACATCCGCGCCTTTGCAGCCGTCGCGCGCGAGCACGGGGCGCTGCTCTACGTCGACGACGCCCATGGCTTCGGCGTCATCGGCGAGCGCAGCCCGGACGAGCTGTGCGCGTACGGCGCGCGCGGCAACAGCGTGGTCCGCCACTGCGACGAGACCTACGACGACATCGTGCTCGTGGGGGGGTTCTCCAAGGCCTACTCGTCGCTGCTCGCCTTCATCGCGTGCCCGACCGAGGTGAAGGACCTGCTCAAGGTGGCCGCCCCACCGTACCTGTACTCGGGGCCGTCGCCGGTCGCGTCGCTCGCCGGCGTCCTCGTCGGCTTCGACGTCAACGAGCGCCGCGGCGACGAGCTGCGCCGGGTGCTCTGCGAGCGCACGCGGCGCGTGCTCGACTGCCTGCAGCGCCTCGGGGTCCATACCCCGAACCTCTCGGGCTTCCCGATCGTGGAGATACCGCTGCGCGACGACCGGCGCATCGATGCGGTTGGCCGGCTGCTGTTCGAGCGCGGCGTGTACGTGACGCTGGCAGCGTACCCGCTCGTCCCGCGGGACGAGGTCGGGTTCCGCGTGCAGCTGACCGCCATCAACACCGATGCCCAAGTCGACATGCTGATCGCGGCGATCGAGGAGCTGGCCGAGCGCGGCGAGCTGCGCACCGAGGACGACGTCGGGTTCGTTCTCACCACCTCCGCCGCGTGACATGACGATCGGGGCACGTATCCGCGGGCTGTCGCTCTGGCATGTCTATCTGGCCGCCGGAGCGCTGATCTGCGCGCTGTACGTGTGGGTGCCCCCGTTCGCCGGTAGCGGCCCGGTGATCAACCTGCTCGGGCTCTCGACAGTGATCGCCATCCTCGTGGGCCTCAGGCGCCACCGCCCCGCCTCCCCTGGCCCCTGGCGGTG
>DASQFU010000105.1:0-12076 GCA_035632955.1 Candidatus Limnocylindria bacterium | reverse complement strand
AGCGACGCTTTCAGGCGCGCCTGATCGTCAACGCCGCGGGGAGCTGGTGCGACTCCGTGCGAATGCGACTGCACCGAACGCTGGCGCCCGGCGTACCCGACCCCGCGCCGCTCCTGCGCCCGAGCCGTGGCGTGCACCTCGTGTTCCCGCCCCTGACGCGTGGCCACGGTCTGCTGATGTTCGCGCCCAGCGACGGGCGCGTGTTCTTCGCCGTGCCTTTCGCCGGGCACACGCTGGTCGGCACGACCGAGATCGAAGTTCCCTCACCGGTCCGGTGCGAGGACACGCGGCCGAGCGTCGAGGAAGTCCGCTATCTGCGTCGCGCGCTCGCGCGCGTGCTGCCGGCGCAAGCGCAAAGCCCGGTCGTCGCGGTGACCAGCGGACTGCGACCGCTGCTCGCGTCCGACGGCGGTGTGGATGGCGCCTCGCGCGAGCACCGCGTGCTCGAGGAGGGGCCGGTGGTGACCGTTGCGGGCGGCAAGTACACCACCTTCCGGGTCATGGCCCGTGACGCCGTGAGCCTCGCGGCGCGCCGCCTCAAGCGAACGCAGGCGCCGATCCAGGATTCCCTGGAGCCGCTGCCGCGCCCGCTCGGCGCGGGGCACGAGGTCGAAGCACTGGCCGAGTTCGCCGCTGGCTCCGAGTTCGCGCGGCGCATCGAGGACGTCATTCGCCGGCGTACGCGCCTGTGGTTGACTCCGGATCGCGGCCGCGTGGCGGCGCCGCGCGTGGCGGCGGTCCTCGGCCGCCAGCTCGGCTGGAGCCCCGAGCGTGCGCGCGACGAGCTGCAGGCTTTCCACGCGACGCTCGACGAGGAGGACCGGCTGCTGGCGCGCGCACGGGAGGAGCCATGAAGGACCCGCTGGTCCTGGCGATCGACCAGGGGACGACCGGCACCACCGTGCTGCTGATCGATCGCCAGGGCCGGGTGCGCGGCCGCGGCTACGCGGAGCTGCTGCAGCACTTCCCACGGCCCGGATGGGTCGAGCACGACGGCGACGAGATCTGGGCGGGCGTACTGGCCGCGATCCACAAGGCGCTGCTCTCGGTGCGCGGCGCCGCCGCGCGCGTCGTGGCCATCGGCATCACGAATCAGCGCGAGACCGCTCTGGTCTGGGACCGCAAGAGCGGCCGCCCCGCGGCGCGCGCGATCGTCTGGCAGGACCGCCGCACCAGCGACCGGTGCGCCGCACTCCAGCGTCGCGGGCTCGAGCCCGAGATCCGGCGGCGCACCGGGCTCAGGCTCGATCCCTACTTCTCCGCCACCAAGGTGGCGTGGCTGCTGGTGCACGGCTCGGGGCTGCGGGCACGCGCCCGGCGTGGCCAGCTCGCGTTCGGCACCGTCGATAGCTGGGTGCTGTGGAAGCTGACCGGCGGCCACGTGCATGCGACCGATCCCACCAACGCCTCACGCACGCTGCTCTATCACATCGGCGAGCACCGCTGGGACGAGCGGCTGCTCGACGTGTTCGGCGTGCCGGCCAACCTGCTGCCGCGTGTGCTGCCGTCGTCCGGCGAGTTCGGGCGCACGCTCGGCGTTCGCGGCCTACCGGACGGCATTCCGATCGCCGGAATGGCCGGCGACCAACAGGCGGCGCTGTTCGGGCAGGGCTGCGTCACCTCGGGCCAGAGCAAGAACACCTATGGCACCGGCTGCTTCCTGCTGCTCCACACCGGCGCCCGCCGGGTCGCCTCGCGGGCCGGCCTGCTCACGACGGTGGCGTGCGGGCCACGCGGCGAGCCCGCCTACGCGCTCGAGGGCAGCGTGTTCATCGCCGGGGCGGCGCTGCAATGGTTGCGCGACGGGCTCGGCCTGCTGCGGCACGCCGCCGACAGCGAAGCGATCGCGCGCCGCGTGAGCGATTCGGGCGGCGTGGTGATGGTGCCGGCGTTCGTCGGTCTCGGCGCACCGTACTGGCGACCGGACGTGCGCGGCGCGCTGTTCGGGCTGACGCGCGGCACGCGCCGCGAGCACATCGTGCGGGCGGCGCTCGAGGCGCTGGCGTTCCAGACGCGCGATCTGGCCGAAGCGATGGCGCGCGACGCGGGCCGGCGGCTGCGCGTGCTGCGCGTCGACGGCGGCGCCGCCGCGAACGATTTCCTCATGCAGTGGCAGGCGGATCTGCTGGGCGTGCCGGTGGAGCGCCCGCGCGTCATCGAGACGACCGCGCTCGGGGCAGGTCTGCTCGCCGGCCTCGCCGTCGGACTCTGGTCGTCGCACCGAGACCTGGATCGCGCGCGCAAGTTGGAGCGAGTTTTCGTTCCGCGCCAGGGACGCGCCTGGCGCGAGGCGGAATACGCGCGCTGGAAGCGGGCGGTGGCTGCGCTGCTCGCGAGTCGCGGCTAAACGACGACCACGGTATCTAGCCAGTCGCCGACATCCTTGATCACGCGTTCCCGATCCAGATCGTTGAACAGCTCGTGATAAGCGTCGTGATAGCTGACTAGCCGCGTCATCCCGTGCGGGGCGACGACGTTGAACTCGAGCGCTCCGGTCGGATCCACGACCCGGTCGGCGCCTCCCTGGAGCAGCAGCGTTGGCACCGACAGCCGCCGGGCCTGCGCCATGACGCGGAGCCGCGCTTCGTGATACTGGAAGTAGAGCCGCGGCGTGACCTGATCGTGGACGAGCGGGTCGCGCCGCCGCGCCTCGATGACTTCGCGGTCGCGCGAGATCGCGGTCTCGTCGATGCCGTTAGGAAAGCCCGCCCCAGGCGCGACCCAGAGCGCGATCTTGGCAAGCGTCAGCTTGAGGCGCGGCACCGGTGGAATCTTCAGCGCCGGGGCCGAGGCGATCGCCGCGAGCAGGGTGCGGGGATGCGCGATCGCATAGTCGAGCGCCAGAACCCCGCCCATGCCGTGGCCGAGCAGCACGGCCGGTAGGTCGGGAGGTTGCCCCGGCATGCCGCGCGGAGCGGTGAACATCGCGGGGACGACGTGGTCTCTGACGTATGTCCACGAGCGGACGTCGCCGCGCCCGCCCGGCGCTTCGCCGTTGCCCGGCAGATCCAGCGCGACGACGGTGTAGCGGCGCGCCACCAGGGCGTCCGCCAACGCCGCGTAGCGACCGCTGTGTTCGCCGGTCCCGTGGGTGATGGCGATCAGGGCCTTGGGACGCTCCGCGCACCAGACGCGTCCCGGCACCCGCAGGTTCCGGTCGACGCGCACGTCGATCTGAGTCGTGGCGGTCGTTCCCGAAGCAGGGTTCAACGGAGAGCTGCCGGTCCGCGCTTGCCGCCGCCCGCGTCGAGATTCATCATCCGATCGATGCTTCGCTCCAGCATGGCGCCTCCAACCTCATATTGGCGCAGCCGCCCAGGCCCGCGCACGGACTTTTCACGTGATGGCACGCGCGGCCGATCGAGACCGTGGTGCCGTGAGCAGGGTTCGTGACGCGCCCACTCGCCGTCATCGTGCTCGTGGTGCTGGCGGCGGCGTCCCGCTGCCAGGAGCCGGGCGCCCCGCCGGTGAAGCCACCCCCCAAGGCGGGCGACTTCATTCGCCTGCGAGGGACCCTGAGCGAAGACGTGGACTGCCGCCTGCTGCGCGGCGAAGACGGCCGAGTTTACAGCTTGAGCGCGCGGCTGCAGGCGTACCACAACGGCTCGCGCGTGTGCATCCACGGCACGCTGGTCGAGATCTCTCAATGCCTCACTCAGCCGACGATCGACGTGCAAGCGATCCGCCCGTGGTCCTCGTGCCCTTGAGTGGCCGGGAGCGCTGCGAGTAGACTGCCGGACCCGCCACGCCCACGGTCCCTCGAGGTGCCCATGCCGCTCGACCCATCGTCCGATCCGCCGCGCCCAGGGCGCATCATCGTGCCCGGCCAAGAGCCGCCGGAAACGGCCGAGTCGGAAGCACCGGCCGGCGGCTCGCGCATCGTGCTACCGCCAGGCGCGTCCCGCGAACCGGAAGAGGAGCTTCCCGAATACCCGCTCCTGCGACCGCTCGAGCTCCTGCCGATTCGGGAAGGCGACCAGGACCTGTTGATCGTGAACGATCCGGTCGGCGTGATGCCGGCGCCGGTTGCGCTCCGGATCGAGGCGATCGATCTGCTGCGGCTGCTGGACGGCACGATCTCCCTCACCGACCTGACGACCGAAGTCGTGCGCGGGAGCAAGGACCTGCGGGCGGCTGCACACGTGCGCGAGTTCGTGGCACAGCTCGATCGCATGCTGATGCTCGAGACTCCGCGCTTCCAGCGCGCCTATGACGAGCTGCGCCGCGACTACCACCGGCTCGAGATTCGCCAGGCCGCGCTCGCCGGGGTCTCGTACCCGAGTGAGCCGGCCGAGCTCGCGGCATTTCTGGACCGCCACTTCGAAGAAGCGGCCGTGCTCGGCACGGGCGCGAGCGCGCCGGAGACCGATGCAGAGGACGGCGCCGGCAAACGCCGCTCTTCCGCGCTCGACCCTTCGCCACCCGCAACCGGCGCCCCGCGCGCACTGATGGCGCCGCATCTCGATCCGCGGCGAGCGGGGCCGGCGATCGCCCGGGCGATCCTCGAGCTCGACGGCGTAGCGTCGAAACCGCTGCGCGTGGTCGTGATCGGCACCGGGCACAGCTTGCTCGGGCATCTGTTCGCGCTCACGCGCAAGCACTTCGAGACGCCATTCGGCAAGCTCCCATGCGACCAAGCCTTCGTGGACGCGGTAGCCGAGCGGTTAGGCGACGCGGCCTACGGCGGCGAGCTCGCGCATCGCACCGAGCACTCGATCGAGTTTCAGGCGCTGTACCTGCGGCACCGCCATCGTGACCGGCCGGTGAGCCTGGTGCCGATCCTGTGCGGGGGCTTTCACGAGCTGCTGCTGGACGGCAAGACGCCGCGCGACGTGCCGTTGCTCGAAACGTTGATCGCCGCAGTTCGAGACGCCGAGCACCGCCTTGGCGGGCGCACCGTCTATCTCTCCGCCGTGGACTTCTCGCACGTCGGGCCGCGCTTCGGCGATCCCGGCCCCGACGAGCGCACGCTGCGGGAAGTGGAAGCCAAGGATCGGGAGGCGTTGGAGGCCGCGGGCCGCGGCGACGCCGAGGGCTGGTTCCGGTCGATCGCCGCGCACGAAGACTCCACACGCATCTGCGGCTGGGCGCCAACCTATGTGATGTTGCGCTGCGCCGAGCCAGGCGCCGGCCGGCTGGTCCACTACCACCAGTCGAAAGAGGCCAACGGCTCGATGGTCTCGCTCGCCGTCATGGTGTGGCCGTAACCATCTTCGAGCGTATGAGATCAAGCAGCCGATACATCCTCGGACTCTGGGCACGAATAACCGACTGGACGTGCATTTCGCAATTCCGGCGGGAAAGCAGGATGGGATGAGACTTCCTTCAGGACTTCTTGTCCCCTAGACTGCCGGCTCATCCTGGAGAATCGATCAGAACTCCCCACGCGGGCCCGATTCGCTCGCGGCCTGCGCGAGTTTCTGGAGTTTCTCCCCGGTAGCCCGCTCGAGCTCTGGCGACCAGACGCGCGAGGATTCGATGATGGCGCTTCGAGATGACGGGAAGCGAAACCGGCTCCGCCCTCGACTTCGGCCTCTCCATGCGTGCGCCCGCGGCGTCGTCCTCTCGTGGCTGGCTCACATCGCCGGCAATGAGCCGCCAACTCAATGAAGGCGCCGCGCACGACGATCCGACACAAGCTCATGACGGCGTTCATGCTGACGAGCACCGCCGCGCTACTGATCATGGGATCCGTGTTCATCGCTTACGAGACCGTGAGCTTCCGGCAAGGAATCGTGCGAGGACTTTCGACGCGCGCCGCGATCCTGGCGGCGAACTCAGCGGCGGTGTCGACATTCCAGAATCAGGACGATGCCCGGCGACTGCTGGACGGGCTGCGGACCGACCCGCATATGACGGCGGCCGCGTTGTACGACCGCGACGGCCGCCTGTTCTCGAGCTACTCCGCCACCACCTCGAACGCTCCCGTGCCGGCGACGCCCCCTCCCACCGGCCATCGCTTCGAGCCCGGGCACCTGGTGGTCGTGCGGCCAGTCGTCGATGGAAGTCTGAGGCTCGGAACACTCTATCTCAAATCGGATCTGCGGGCGTTGGAGGAGCGCCAACACGTTCTGTTCCTGGTCACGCTGTTCGCGGTCGTGGGATCGATCGGCGTCGCCTTCGCGCTCTCGACGTGGCTGCAGCGACGGATCGCCCATCCGGTGCTGACGCTGACGCGAGCGGCGGAGAGCATTTCCGAGCGCAAGGACTACGCGACCCGCGCCGAGGCGACCAGCGACGACGAGCTCGGCATCCTGACCGAAGCGTTCAACGACATGCTGAGCGAGATCCAGGAGCGCGACACCGCGATCCGCACGAAAGAGGCCGGCCTGCGGGCGATTCTCGAGTCGGCGCTCGATTGCGTCATCACCATGAACCACGAGGGAAGGATCGTCGAGTTCAACCCGGCGGCTGAGACCCTGTTCGGCTATCGGCGGGACGCGGTGGTCGGCAAACCCCTCGCGGACCTGATCATTCCACCCCGGCTTCGCGACCAGCATCGCCAGGGACTCGCCCGTTACATCGCCACCGGCACGGGGGTCATGCTGGATAAGCGGCTGGAGCTCATGGCCATGCGAGCCGACGGCAAGGAGTTTCCCGTCGAGCTCGCGATCACCCGCATTCTCCAGGACGGGCCGCCGATGTTCACGGGCTTCATTCGCGACATAACCGAGCGCAAGCGCTCGGAGCAGGAGATTCACGATCTCAATGCGGATCTCGAGCGGCGCGTGATCGAGCGCACGGCCGATCTCGAAGCGTCGAACCAGGAGCTCGAAGCCTTCTCGTACACCGTCTCGCACGACCTTCGCGCGCCACTCCGTGCCATCGACGGCTTCAGCAAGGTGCTGCTCGACGAATACGGACCGCGCCTCGACGATCCCGGCAAGCGACATCTGGAGCGCGTCCGCGGCGCCTCCCGCCAGATGTCTCAACTGATCGACGATCTGCTCGACCTGGCGAAGCTCTCGCGCGCCGAGATGCATCATCAGAAGGTCGACCTGAGCGCGCTCGGGAACGACCTTGCGGACGCGATCCGCCAGAGCCAGCCGGAGCGCCAGGTCTCGTTCGTCATCGACGAGGGGCTGACGATCGACGGCGACTTGCAGCTTCTGCGCATCGCCTTGGACAATCTGCTGAGAAACGCATGGAAGTTCACGTCCAAACACCCGACGGCCACGATCGAGCTTGGCCGCGTGCCGCACAACGGCACATCGATCTACTACGTGCGTGACGACGGGGCCGGCTTCGACATGGCTCATGCGGACATTCTGTTCGCGCCGTTTCAGCGCCTCCACCGGCAGAGCGACTTCGAGGGCACTGGGGTCGGCCTGGCCACGGTCCACCGCATCATCCAGCGCCATCAAGGACGCGTCTGGGCCGAGGGCTCGGTCGAGCATGGCGCGACGTTCTATTTCACGTTGTGGGAGAGGAGCAGCGGATGAAGACCCCGACCATTCTGATCGCCGAGGACAACCCCAACGACGAAGAGCTGACACTGATCGCGCTCAAGCGCGCCAACATCGACAACGAGATCGTCGTCGTGCGGGACGGCCAGGAGGCACTCGACTACCTGTTTGCGACCGGACCCCACGCCGGGCGCGACGTGAGCAACCCGCCGCAGATCATGCTCCTCGATATCAATCTGCCGAAGGTCAACGGCCTCGAGGTGCTGAAGCGAATTCGGACGGACGACCGCACGCGAACGCAGCCGGTGGTCGTGCTCACCTCGTCCACGGAAGACCGCGATCGGCTGACGGCCTACACTCATTTCGCGAACAGCTACGTTCGGAAGCCGATGGACTTCGAGCAATTCGCGGAAGCGGTTCGAGAGCTGGGCCTCTACTGGCTGGTGCTGAACCAACCTCCTCCCCGGCCCAAGCCCGCCTAGCCTGTCATTCCCCTCAGCCGCGTCCGGGACGACCGGGTTCTTTTCCGTCACTCCCTGCTTTCGAGCCGGGCCGCTCCGGTGCTAGCTTCTGGCTCTCGCATCGCACCTCACTTCGGGAGCTTCGGAGGTTGCTCATGGTCGAAACCCGGCATGTCTCGGTGAAGGACGGCGACCTCCTGCTCATGGTCGGCACCATGAAGGGCGCTTTCCTGCTCCGCACGAACCGCGCGCGCGCGCGTTGGGAGACGGGCGGCCCTCATTTCCCCGGCCATGCGGTGTACGCGATGGCGTACGACGGGCGCGCCGGCCGCCACCGCCTATGGTCGAGCACCGGCAGCATGCACTGGGGCGCGGTCCTGCGCTCGAGCGACGACTTCGGCCGAAGCTGGACCAACCCGGAACAGGCGAACGTCAAGTTTCCGGCCGAGACCGGCGCCGCGTTGAGACAGATCTGGCAGATTCGGCCGGGACGTGCGAACGAGCCCGACACTCTCTACTGCGGTGTCGAGCCGGCAGCGTTGTTCGAATCGCGGGACGGTGGAGAAACCTGGGCGCTCAATCGCGGGCTCTACGATCACCCGCACCGCTCGCGCTGGCAGCCGGGCGGCGGCGGGCTCTGCCTGCATACGATCCTGCCGGACGCGACCGATCCGCGGCGCATCACGATCGCGATCTCGACCGGCGGGGTCTATCGCAGCGACGACGGCGGCAAGAGCTGGCAGGTCAAGAACCAGGGCGTGCGCGCCGAGTTCCTGCCCGACAAATATCCCGAGTTCGGCCAGTGCGTGCACAAGGTGGCGCAACATCCCTCCCACCCCGAGCGCCTGTTCCTGCAGAACCACTGGGGCCTGTATCGCAGCGATGACGGCGGCGATTCGTGGCGAGACATCGCTCGCGGCGTGCCATCGGATTTCGGGTTCCCGATGGTGATGCATCCTCACGATCCCGACACCGTGTACATCCTGCCGCTCGAATCGGACGAGTTCCGCTGCACGCCGGAAGGCAAGCTGCGCGTCTATCGCACGCGCAACGGCGGCGAGTCCTGGGAGGCGCTGACCCGAGGGCTGCCCCAAAAGAACGCGCTCGAAACCGTGTTGCGCGACGCGATGACCGCCGACCCGCTCAACCCCGCGGGCATTTATTTCGGCACCCGCAACGGCCAGCTCTACGGCTCGCGCGACGGCGGCGCGTCATGGAACGTGATCCTCGGCGGACTGCCGCCGATCGTGTGCGTCCGTGCGGCGTGGATCGGTGGCGCGCCGGGCGGTGGCGCCGCCAAGACGGCGCGCGCGCGCCGGCCGATCCGGAAGGTCGCGAAGGCGCGTGCGAAACCGGCCCGGCATGGAAGCCGCTCGGCGAAGGCACGGGCGAGCACGGGGGCTGGATCCAAGGGCCGGGGACGTCCGAAAACCGCCGCGCGCCCGCGCCGGCCGGCGCGCCGGAGAAGCAAGGCTCGCTAGCCGTGGTCCGGTTCCACGTTCCTGGTTACCTCCGTCCGTTCACCGGAGGCGCCAGCCGGGTCGAGCTGGACGGCTCACCGGCCACGGTGGGTGCCGCGCTCGAGGCGCTGTGGAAGCTTCATCCCGGCGTGCGGGACCGCGTCGTCACCGAGCAGGGGCAAGTCCGCCTGCACGTCAACGTGTTCGTCGGCGACGAGAGCATCCGCTTCACCGGCGGACTCGATACGGCGGTGCCGGAAGGCGGAGAGATCTCGATCGTGCCGGCCGTCAGCGGCGGATGAGAGGTTCGGCGCGCGTGAGTGTGCGCGGCCTGCCGATGGTCCGCGCGCTTTTGCCCGGCCGCCTCAGTGCGAGCGCGGCTTGTCCGGCGAGCGAAGACCCGCGCTACCTGCGGTCTCGTTCTCCGTAGTGCTCGCCGGCGGCGGGTAGCGACGGAAATACGCCGCGCCTTTGACGCGGAGCTGGAGCACGAGCCATTCCAGGCGCTCGATCAGCTCGCTCTCGCCCTCGCCGGTCGCCCACCAGCGATCGTCCCCGTCCAGCAGATGGCCGAGCCGGATGCGATAGCCGGGCACCAGCGCTGCAGGCACGCCCGGAAGTGGAAACAGCTCACCGATCTCGTGCGGCTCGCGTGAGATTCCGGCTTCGCCGCTGATCCAGTCCAGATGGCGGTGCAGCGCGAGATACGCGAACACGTCGCCGGCCGGCCAGCGCACCCACACGTTGTTGTTCGCCAGGCTCCACCACGCTTCGCTCGAGCGCACTTCCGGAACGTGCTTCTCGATCGCCGAGCGCGCCAGTTTCGAAAATGGCGGCCCAGGCGCCGCGCTCTCGCGTTCCGGTCTTGATTTCATTCCCATCCTCCACACCCATGGAAACGCCGGGCCTGCCGAGCCAGCGCCTGCCTCACCTGGGAATCGGCCGCCAGGATACTCGAAACGCAGCGCCGGAGGGCGTCGGAAGCGGCAGTTGGTTGCGCGTCTCCATCCCGCTCGCTACTCTGGCTCGCGTGGCCAACTTCCTGTTCAAGACCGAGCCATCGACGTACTCGTACCAGGATCTGGTTGGCGAGCGGCGCGCAGTCTGGGACGGCGTCTCGAACCCTCTCGCATTGAAGCATCTGCGCTCCGTACGTAAGGGCGACACGGTCGCGATCTATCACACCGGCGACGAGAAGCAGGTCGTGGGGCTCGCGACGGCGGCGAGCGATCCTTATGCGGATCCCAAGCTCGCCGACGCGAAGCGGGTGGTCGTCGACCTGAAGCCCGAACGATCCTTGCCTCGGCCGGTCGCGCTGAGCGAGTTCCGCGCGGACAAAGTGCTCGGAACGGCCGATCTCGTGCGCCTCCCGCGGCTCTCCGTGATGCCTCTGACGGCCGCTCACTGGAAGCGACTCCTCGAGCTGGCGGGAGCGTGATCCGCGGGTGAATCGAGCCCAGGCCAAGCAGCGCATCGAGGCCCTGGCGCGAGAGATTCGCGAGCACGACGTTCGCTACTACGCGCACGATCGCCCGACGATCTCCGACGCGCGCTACGACCAGTTGTTCCGGGAGCTGGCGGATCTCGAGCGCGAGTTCCCGCAGCTGAGGCCGCCCGATTCGCCCACATTCCGGGTCGGCGGCACGCTGCGCACCGCGTTCAAGAAGGTGCCGCACGTCGCCCCGATGCTGTCGCTCGAATCGCTCATGGACGCCGGCGAGGTGCGCGAGTTCGACGCGCGCGCGCGCAAGGCGCTCGGCGTGGAGACGATTCCGTACGTGGCCGAGACCAAGTTCGACGGCCTCTCGGTCGAGCTGATCTACCAGGACGGGGTGCTCGCCCGCGGCAGCACTCGCGGCGACGGAACGGCCGGCGAAGACATCACCGAGAACCTGCGGACGATCCGCGCCGTGCCGCTGCGGCTCTCGGAGGACGGTCCGGCGGGCGGGCGGCGCGCGACTCTGGCTGTGCGCGGTGAAGCCCTGATGCTGCTCGCCGAGTTCGAAGCGCTCAACAAGCGGCTGATCGAGGCGAATCAAGAACCGTTCGCCAATCCGCGCAACGCGGCCGCGGGCACGGTGCGCCAGTTGGACCCCGCGGTCACGGCGTCGCGCAAGCTCGATTTATTCGCCTACGAGTTGATGCATGCCGATCACGTCACCTTCGCCAGCCAGTGGGAGATCCTGGAGGCGTTGCGTGCCTGGGGATTCCACGTCGAGCGCGACGCGCAACGCTGCGAGGGGATCGACGACGCCGTCCGCTTCCAGGCCGCGTTGCTCGCACGACGCGAGCGTCTGCCCTACGAGATCGACGGCGTCGTGCTCAAGGTGGATTCGCGCGCGGCGCAGGCGGCGCTCGGCATGCGCTCGCGCACCCCGCGCTGGGCGGTCGCGTTCAAGTTCCCGCCGCGCGAGGAGATCACCCGCATTCTCGACATCGCGGTTCAGGTCGGACGCACCGGCAAGCTGACGCCGGTCGCGCTGCTGCAGCCCGTGGACGTCTCCGGCGTGACGGTCAGCCGCGCGACGCTCCACAATCAGGACGAGCTCGACCGGAAGGACGTCCGGATCGGCGACACGGTGCGCATCCGCCGCGCGGGCGACGTCATTCCCGAGGTCATGGAAGTGCTGGTGGACCGGAGGCCGTCCGGAACGCGCCGCTTCGTGCTGCCGGAACGCTGTCCGGTGTGCGGAGCCAACGTCGTGCGCGAAGGCGCCGCACATCTGTGCTCGAACGGGCTTTCCTGCCC
>DASQFU010000104.1:0-2150 GCA_035632955.1 Candidatus Limnocylindria bacterium | reverse complement strand
CGTCATCATCGGCGCGGCGATCGGCAAAGTCGTCGGCTCGCTCGCCAGCGACATCCTGATGCCGCTGATCGGCACGATCCTGCCAGGTGGTGCCTGGCGCGAGCAGAAGATCGTGTTGAGCATGAAGCCCGACGGAACCCCTGCGAACGCGGTGACCTACGGGCAGTTCATCGGCAACGTCGTCGATTTCGTCATCATCGCGTTCGTCGTGTATCTGATCACGAAGAGTCTGCTCAAGGCTTCGCCTGCGCCGGCCAACACCAAGACGTGCCCCGAGTGTCTCGAGATCATCCCGGCCGCGGCCCGCAAGTGTCGCGCCTGCGTCAGCGCAGTCTAGCGACCCGGGCTGCCCGCGGCGGTGATCAAGTACCTGGGCTCGAAGCGACTCCTGATCCCGTACATTCTGGAGCTGATCGCGAGCCTCACCGGAGTGCGCACGGCGCTCGATCTGTTCTCGGGCACGTCACGGGTCGGACACGCGCTCAAACGCCAGGGGCTCCGGGTCCATGCGAACGATCACAACGCCTACGCCGGCGTGCTCGCGACCTGTTACATCCAGGCGGATCGCGAGCGCTGGCAGCCGCGAGCGGAGCGCCTGATCGCGGAGCTGGACCAGCTCCCCGGCGAGCCCGGCTGGTTCACGGACACCTACTGCCGGCGCGCGCGCTATCTACGACCGGAGAACGGCGCCCGCGTCGATGCGATCCGCGAGCGCATCGCCACGCTCGAGCTCGAACCCGAGCTGGAGGCGATCGCCTTGACGAGCCTGATGGAGGCGGCGGATCGCGTCGACTCGACGACCGGTGTGCAGATGGCGTATCTCAAGCAATGGGCGCCGCGCGCGTTTCGGCCGCTGGCGCTGCGCGTGCCCGAGCTGCTGCCCGGGCCGGGGTCGGCGTCGTGCCTGGACGCGCTCGAAGCCGCGCGGCGATTCGAGGCGGACGTCGCGTATCTCGATCCGCCCTACAACCAGCACTCCTATCTCGGCAACTATCACGTGTGGGAATCGCTGGTGCGCTGGGATCGGCCGGAGGTCTACGGCGTGGCGATGAAGCGTCAGGACGTCCGGGAGCGCGCGAGCCGCTTCAACCGCCGCGCCGAGTTCCAGGAGGCGCTGCGCGCGCTGATCGCCACCGTGCGGGCGCGGTACCTGATCGTGTCCTTCAGCGACGAGGGTTACGTCACCGGGGAAGACCTGTGCGCAATCCTCGGCGCCTGTGGCCCGGTGCGAACGATCGAGGTGCCTTATCGCCGCTACGTTGGTGCACGAATAGGCATCCACAACCCGAGCGGCGATAAGGTCGGCACCCCAGGCCGGCTCGTCAACGTCGAGCGCCTGTTCGTGGTCGAGGCGGCCGCGGCGTCCATTTCGCGCTGGTGAATTCGATTCGCGAGGCGGACTATGCGGATGGAGTCTGGACCGCCGGCTCGCCACCGCAGGCTCCCCCCCCGGGCACTGGGTTTCTCTCCGAGCCGGATTCTCGCAACGGGCCGACCTCCGGTCCTTGCGGAGTGGTTGTCTTCGGTAAGGAGGGTCGCGTCATGCGTGTGGCCACGTTTCTTCGATCCATGGTGCTCGTCGGGCTCACCGGTTGCGCATGTCTCTCGCTGGGCGCGACCGCGCTCGCCGCGAGTTACCCGCCCTCGACCACGCCGCCGTCCACCGGGACGCCGTTTCCGGGGGATGTGGTCAGCGGTGGCCCCATCTTCACCAACACCCACTCGTACGCCTTCGGGGCCGATCCCGCGGCGGTGGTCATCAAGGTCGACGTCTTCAACAACTACCTCGGCGACTTCACCAAGTACCAGTGGGTCTACACGGTGACCAACAACTCCTTCGAGCCGGCGCCCGGGTCGTCGAACGGATTCTCGGGTTTCGAACTCTCGCTTCCGGTGGCCGTTCCGGACATCGCTGACATCACGGCGCCCGACGGAATTCCACCCTGGGAGATCAACTGCTGCTCTGGGCTGCCGGTCGAGTGGGATCTCCGCAACACAGCCGGCGCGGGGGTCGGGGGCGGCACGCTGCCGGGCCAGACCGAGGTCTATTCCTTTACGACCTCGCCGCGCCTGATCACGCTCAGCACCGGTTGGTTCCACACTTGGGAGACCGACTTTCAGACCGTCATCGTCAACTATCCTCCGGGGGA
>DASQFU010000103.1:0-2740 GCA_035632955.1 Candidatus Limnocylindria bacterium | reverse complement strand
CCATGATGGAATTGATTCGAGGAGTGGGAAGCTCCGGAACGTCCCCGGCGACCGTGCGGGTCCTACCCGGCCACGTCCCTGACGAGGAACGCGGCACTGTACCATTTCACGGCTTCGGCGGCCGGAACGGCGGCGCCGCGGGATCGAACGGCTTGGAAGGATCGATGGGCTTGCCGTCCACCCATCGGTGCGGGTTGCGGATCGCCGCAACCGCACGAAATCTCCAAACGCCATCCTCACGCCGCCAGGTCTCCCGCTGGGTGATGTCGTGCTCGACCTTTCGCAGCTTTCCCGCCAGCTCCTGATATCGAGAGCCTTGCTGAAACACCTCGACCACGATCGTGTCCGGCCCCGTCCGCTCCGCGGATCGCAGCGTGTACCACAACTGGATCGGCGGTCGGTTCTGGACGAAGAAATGGCGCAGAACTTCCAGCATCTGCGCGGCGTCATGTCGATCCCCGTTCGGGAAGTCGACCTGGAAGTCCGCGGTTCGCAGTGCGGCGATCGCCTCCACGTCCCGGGCCGCGAAGGCACTCGCCATGTGTTCGTACCGGCTCCGGATCTTCTGCACGTCGGCATAGTGAGCGAGCCCGGTAGCCACCGCGGTCGGCGCTGGAGGATAGGTCGGGGCCGGAAGCCGAGCACCCGCGCATCCGATCACGAGCGCGGCGAGCAGGGAAAGGCAGGTGATCCAATTCATGTGCTGCGAGCCACGAGAGTCATACGTTCGCGAACTCGGGCCGGTACTTCACCAATCCTCGCCGCTGCGACAATGCTCCTTCTCTCAGCTCCCGCACCATGAATACGTCGTCCGGAACGGGCCACTCACAACGCAGACCGTGCTCGACCGCGGGTCGAAAGCCGAAGCGCGGGTAGTATGTCGGGTGTCCGAGCACGAGGACGACGTCACGTCCCAAACGCCGGCATTCCTCGAGCCCTCTTTCGATCAACGCGGAGCCGATGCCCTGGCGTTGATGCTCGGGTCGCACCGCCATTGGCCCCAGCGCGAAGATCTCGAACGGCGCATCGGCATCGATCGTCGCCGGACTGAAAAAGACGTGGCCCACGACGCGTCCTTCGCGTTCCGCGACCAGCGAGAGGTGCGGGTGTGCGTCCTTGCGGAGCGCTTCGACGAGGTCGGCTTCGATCGTGCCGCCGAACGCGGCCTCGTTGATCTCGCGCACCGACGGATGGTCCGCCTCGGTCTCCTGGCGAACGACGATCACCGTCCGCCCGCCTCCAGCTTGCGCCGCGCCACGTTAGACACCGCGGCTCGACCCGAACACGCTCGGCCGAACCAATGCGAGCCCAACCAACAGAAGGCCGATGCCGGTGACTTGCGGGGCGAGTGCGGAAACCAGGCGTTCCGACCTCACATTCGTTCCATCCAGAATGAGCATCGGTACGCCGTAGAAGGCAATGGGTGCGCACAGCGCCCAAAATGCCCACCGTTGCCGGTGGCGAAGTGGGATGACCGCGATCAGGAACATCGTGAGGGCAAGCGACGCGTTGGCCAGGGCCCCCGCACAAAGAAGGCGGCCGAGATGCGTCGAGACATCCGGTCGCACTGCCATCATCGCGAAGGACGCCGATCCGAGACCCAGGGTCGCTAGCGCCGTGACGACTACACCGATCCGGTGCCGCATGCGCCTCCCCTGACGACCAGGACGATCATCGTCCGCGCCAATCCGCGGCCTCGAGCTGCTTCACCCGTTTCAGATAGGCGGCGTACCCCTCATCCTTCACGCTCGCGCGCTCGTCCAGCAACTCGTACAAATGCTCGGCGAACACCGACCCGATGGCATGGATGCCGTCATGTCGACTCAGGCCATCCGCTTGGAGTCGAGCCAGCGTGGTCACGACGACGTCTTCTCCCAAGGCCAATTGATTCTCGACCACGACGTGAATCACGAAGTGGAGATGGGGATTTGGCAGGCGAGTCTGAGTCCGCTGGTGATGAATCGCGACGAGATCGAGGCGCTCGGAATCGTCCAGCTCCAGCCATTCCTTGACGGCGGGCGCTGTGTCTGGATCGTATGCTCCCAATGCCACCTCGGGCCGACTCCCCTCCCCGGCCCAACTCAGTAACGCCACACACGCGATGCGATGCCATTTTCCGCAAGCGTAGCGCCGTGAGCAAGCCAAGTGATTGGAAACCCTTGACCAGCGATTGCGGCCACGTTGCTCGGCGGGGTAGGTTTGCCACCCCATGGTCCCGACCGTGTTCGTCGCGCCGTACTTCATGGAAACGACGCTGCGCTTCGTGGCCGCGGCCGCCGAACTTCCCGGCGTGAGACTCGGCCTCGTGAGCCACGATCCCGAGGACAAGTTGCCGCCGGGCCTACGCAGCCGCCTCGCGGGGCACTGGCGCGTGGACGACAGCCTGAATCCGACGCAGCTCGCCGGCGCGGTGCGCGGGCTGGCGGCGAGGCTCGGTCCGGTCCAGCGCCTGATCGGCACGCTGGAAGAGCTGCAGGTTCCGCTCGCGGAGGTGCGAGCCGCGCTCGGGATTCCCGGCGTGAGCGTGGAGGTGGCGAAGAACTTCCGCGACAAGTCGCGCATGAAGCACGTGTTGCGCGCCGCGGGTTTGCCGTGCGCCCGTCACCGGCTCGCCGAGAGCGAGCACGACGCGTGGGCGTTCGCGGAGGAAGTCGGATATCCGCTGGTGGCGAAGCCGCCGACCGGCTCCGGATCGCACAACACGTTCCGGATCGACGGGCCGAATCGGATGCGCGAGTGG
>DASQFU010000102.1:0-10327 GCA_035632955.1 Candidatus Limnocylindria bacterium | reverse complement strand
CGCCGACCGCGCCGCGTTCGTGCAGCTCGGATTCCCGGAACCAGCGCGCGAACACGCCACCGTAGTCCGCAAGATCTCGCTGCTGCCAGGCCAGCATGTGCGTGACCGCCCGTTCGCGGAACCACGCCGGTTCACCCGGGGCGCCGAGCGCGGCACGCGCCTCGCGCTCGTCCAGCGCCGCCGCCAGATCGCGGACGTACTCGCCTTGATAGCCGTTCTCCGGAAACGGCCGGGCCACGCCGATCCGCTCCGCGAACCGCGCGGCCAACGATTCGCCGAGCAAGTCGACCTGAGCGCCGACGTCGTTGACGTAGAACTCACCCACCGCTTGAAATCCGGTCGCGTTCAGCAGCCGGATCAGCGTCGCGCCGACCGCGGCGGCCCGCGCGTTGACCACGTTCAGCGGCCCGGTCGGGTTCGCGCTCACGTATTCCACCATCACCGCCGTGCCGGCGCCGGCGTCGCTGTGGCCGAAGCGCGCCCCCTCGCGCGCGATCTGTTCCGGCAGTGCGTCCAGGAACGCGGCGCTATAACGCAGGTTGAGGAATCCCGGCCCCGCGACTTCGACCGGATCGAAGTGCGAGGGATCAGCGGGGAACGCCGCCGCCAGCGCTTCGGCGACCGCGCGCGGCGGGCGCCGCACTTCCTTCGCGAGCGTGAGCGCGAGGTTGGTCGTCCAGTCGCCATGCGCGGGATCGCGCGGCACTGCCAGCTCGAGGCGCGCGAGGCGCTCCGGCGTGTAGACGCCGGCCGCCTTCATCGCCGCCGCGAGACCTTCAGTCAGCGCTTTCCAGACCAAGGTCCACCCGGCGTGCGTCTCCCCACAGACGTTCGAGCAGGTAGTAGTCCCGGGTGCGCTCGTGGAACACGTGCACGACCAGCTCCACGTAGTCCATCAGCACCCAGCGCCGGCCTTCGAGACCTTCGACATGCCATGGCTTGTGACCGAGGCCGCGCAGCCGCTCGTCGACGGCTTCGGCGATCGCCTTCACCTGCACTTCGCTCGCGCCCGAGACGATCAGGAAATAGTCCGATACGCCCTCGAGCTCGCGCAGGTCGAGCGCGACCGGGTCGTGTGCCTTCTTCGCGACGGCGGCGTCTGCGGCCGCGCGCAGGAGTCGGGCGCCACCGCCACGGGCAGGCGCGCGGGAACGGGCGGTCAGAGGGCGAG
This sequence comes from Candidatus Limnocylindria bacterium, assembly GCA_035632955.1. Classification (GTDB taxonomy): domain Bacteria; phylum Eisenbacteria; class RBG-16-71-46; order RBG-16-71-46; family RBG-16-71-46; genus DASQFU01. The sequence continues at coordinate 9,156 of DASQFU010000102.1, read as the reverse complement.
GTCCATGCCGCGCGGGGGCGCGCTCAGTGATCGCGGCGCACGGCGTAGTCGATCGCGCGGTCGAGCGCGCTCCGCACGGAGCCGCGTGGCTCGTCCGCCAGCAGCGCACGGGCTTGGTCGGCCAGGACCCCGGCACGCGTCCGCGCATACTCGAATCCGCCGGCCTTTTCCACCAGCGACTTGAGCTGGTTCCATTGCGCCTCGGTCCAGCGGCGCCGGCGCGCAAGGCGTTGCAGCTTACGGCGATCGGCGTCGCCGGCCTGGCGCAGCGCGGCAATCAGCGGCAGGGTCACCTTGCCCTCGGCCAGATCGGAGCCGACCGGCTTGCCGGTGACGGCGGTGTCGCCGAGGTAGTCGATCAAGTCGTCGACGATCTGGAACGCGACCCCGACCTTCTCCCCGAACACCCGGTAACGCTCGCGGCGGCGCGGATCGCGGCCGCCGCCGTTGAGCCCCGCGCCGATCTCGGTCGCCGCACCGATCAAGGAGCCGGTCTTGGCGCGGATCAGCACTTCATACTGCGCCTCGGTCACGTCGAGGTCGTGCGCATACTGGAACTCCATCGCCTCCCCGCACGACATCTCGGGAACGACGCGCGCCAGGATGCGCATCGGCGCGTCGAGATGATTGACGACCAGCGTCGCCATCGCCTGGGCGTACAAGTAGTCGCCCATGATGATCGCCATTTCGTCGGTCCACAGCCCGTTCACCGTCGGCTCGCCGCGCCTGAGGTCGCTCTTGTCTACCGAATCGTCGTGGATCAGGGCGGCGGCGTGGACCATCTCGATCACGGTCGCGCACAGCACCGCTTCCTGCCCCAGGTGCCCGCGCAAGCGCGCAACCAGCAGCAGCAGCGTCGGGCGGAACTTCTTGCCGCGGGTGGCCAGGATGTGGCCGCCGACCTGATTGAGAATCGGGATCGGGGTGCGAAAAAGCTCCCGGAGACTGGCTTGCACCCGCTCCAGCTCGCGCCGCACCGGTTTTTGCACCAGCGACATCGACATCAGGGGTCAGTCGTGGGGCGGGATGGCGAAGCCCCTACTCCTTTGCGCGCTGGAGCGTACGGGCCCCCTGCGAAGGGTGTCAAGCTTGGCTCGCGCGCACCGCGCGCCGCTGGCGCAAGCGCTCGAGCAGATTCGGGCGGCGGTTACGTTCCGGATGATCCAGCACCTCTTCGAGCAACCCCTCGAGCACCGCGCGCACCTCGGGTCCCGGCGCGATGCCGAGCTCGCGCATCACGTCGTTGCCATCCACCGCCAGGTCGGTCACGCGCAACACCGCCGCGGCCGCGATCAGCGTTTCGATTCGCTCCCGCATCTCGTCGAGGTAGAACGGAAACCCCTGCTTGAGCCCGTTGCCGAGCAGATCGGCGATCCGCAAGTCGAACAGATCCGCGACGTGCTCGGGACCGACGTGGCGGAGCCAGCGGCGCAGTGCCGCGTCGCTCCACGTCCGCCGGTAGTCGAACATGTGCTCGCGCACCAGGTGCACGACCGCATCGCGAACATCGCCGGCGAACCGCAAACGCTCGAGCAGGCGCTCGACCTGGGTCGCACCGACGAACTGGTGGTTGTAGAACGTCCCCTCCCCCTCGCGCTCGACTCGGGTGTCGGGCTTGCCGATGTCGTGGAGCAGCGCGGCCCACCGCACCAATGGCTTCGCCGCCGGCGCGGCGTCGCAGGTGTAGAGGCAATGGAAGTACACGTCGTAGGCGTGATAGCGATTCTGCGGCACGCCGCGGCAACGATCCAGCTCCGGCAGCCACAGCGCCAACAATCCGGCGCTCCGCAGCAGCTCGAAACCGATCGAGGGACGCTCGGCCACCATCATCTTCTCGAGCTCGTCCCGCACCCGTTCGAGCGCGACGCCGCCGGCCGAGTAGCCACTGTCGGGATCGCCGAGCCGCCCCAGGGCCGTGAGCAGATCCTGGTCCGGCTCCAGCTCGAGCGTCGCGGCGAAGCGCGCGACCCGCAGCGGCCGCAGTCCGTCCTCGCGGAAGCGGTCGAGCGGATCGCCGACCGCCCGAAGCCGGCGACGCTCGAGATCCCGGGCGCCGTCGTGCGGATCGAGCAGCCGTCCGCTCGAAGGATCGAACGCGATCGCGTTCACCGTCAGGTCGCGCCGATCGAGATCGGCGAGCGGATCGTCGGTGAACACCACCTGATCGGGACGGCGCGCGTCCGAGTAGCGCCCCTCGCGGCGGAAGGTCGTGCATTCGATCGGCACCGGTCCGTCGAGGATCAGCACCGTGCCGTGCTCGATCCCGGTCGGCGCCACGCGCTCGAATCGTTCGCGCACCTGCTCGGGCACGAGCGAGGTGGCGACGTCGAAGCTGCCGCCGCCTTCGCGCCCGCGCAGCACGTCGCGCACCGTGCCCCCGACGAGGTAAGCTTGCGCGTCGCCGTCCTGCAATCGGCGCACGGCCGAGAGCAGGCTCTCCGGCCACGGATGCGCGGCGAGTCGCACCCGCGCCCGCTCGGCGGCCGCGACCCCGGCCCCGTGCATCCGGTTCTGCCACCACTTCTGGAGATTCGAGCTCATGCCACGTTTCTCCCGCCGATTCGCACGCTCACCGTTCCCGCCGGCGTTCGCCGCGCTGGCGCTCGTGATCCCGATGCTCGCCGTACCGCCCGCCCGCTGCGCATGTGCGCCCGACACGTCGGGGATCGCGATCCTGCGCGAAGACTTGAGCGCGTCCGGCGAAGGTCTGAGCGCGCTCGGCGGCGTCGCCCGCGCCGATCGGCTGCAGCACGCTTCGCTCGCGTTCGCCGGCGGCCTGGCGATCGGGCTCGTCACCCACGAGCCGGGGCTCGCGGCCGGCGGAGGTCTCGGACTCGGGCTCGCGAAGGAGCTGTTCGACCGGCGGCATGGAGGCTTCGACCGCGGCGACCTGCTGGCCGATGCCGTCGGGGCGGCGCTCGCCGCCCTCGCGATCGCGGCCTTAGGACGCTAGTGTTCCGGGTCAGAAATCGAGTGCATATGCCGAGAGATCGTGACATCTGGCAAGGCACGCCGACGACACGTATTTGTTTCGATACGTGGAGAAGGCGCAACGCAGCCAGAGGTCACGAGGGCCGTCGGAATAGGTGCATGATTTCTGACTCGGGACACTAAGGGCACCCGCGCGGACCGCACATGCCGCCGTCGTCGCCGCCGCCGCCATTGCCGCCGCCACCGGTCTGCGAGAGCACCGCCGCGACCGCCGCCGCGACCACGACGCCGCCGATCAGGCCGGTCCGATACCAGTCGATACCGCGCGCCGAGAGTCGCGACACCCGCTCCAGCGCCAGCGTGTGCGCGTCGACCATCTGCAGCGACCCGACATCGTCGCCGCGCTGGAATCCGGTCAGGCTGTCGGCGGTGAAACGCGCGAAGTCGAACCCGAAGCGCTGGCCTTCCCGGGTCTCCACCTCGACGTGTGATCGCTCGGGGCGCACCGCGTACTCGGCGCGCGGCACTTCCCGGAGCGTCGTGCAGCCCGGCAGAAGCCACGCCAGAGCCGCCCCGACACGCACCCACGATCCCGCTCTCACCCGCACTCCTTCCGCCCGGTCATTCGGGTTGGACGCCATGGTGGCCGGGAGCATACCAAGTCGCGGCGTGGGCGGCGCGGGGAGTGCGCGGCGGGAATCTCGAGCTGGATGCGGCCGATCGGCGCTACCGGGATCGTTCGCGTGCTGCCGTGCTCAGCCCCAGTAGAGGATGCGGCTGCAGGATTCGCACACGCCGAGCTGGTGTGGCTCTGCCGGCGGCGGCTGAACCGAGGTCGGCAAGGTGACGAAGCAGCCGAGGCACACGCGATCCCGCACTCTGACGATCGCCCGGCCGTAGCGGCCGCGGGCCCGGTCGTAGAGCGTCATCCACCGGCGATCGATCGCGGCGGTGAGCCGCGCGCGAGCCTTATTGAGCTGAGCCTCGCCTTCGAGCGGGAAGCCGAGACGCTTCAACCGCCCGCGCGCCTCTGGAGCCTGGATCTCCTCCATCAGCAGATCGAGATCGTGGAGCTGCACCAAAGGCCCGTGCGCGCTCACGACACCAGCTCGCGCATGCGCTGCGCGATTTCGAACGACGGCGCATCGAGCAGCTTCTGCCGGTTGCGCTGCAGCCGGGCCACCGCCACGGCGCGCGCGAGGAATCCCTGATGCGCGGCGTCGGTCGCTTCCGCCGGCGAGAGCACGAGCAGGATGAGCTGGATCGGCTGGCCGTCGGGCGCGTTCCAGTCCACGCCCCGCTTGGAGCGCGCGACCACGAGCTGCGACCGAACCACCGTCAGCGAGCGCGCGTGCGGGACGGCGACGCACTTGCCGATCGCCGTCGTGCCGAGCCGCTCCCGCAGCAGCAGCAAATCGAGCAACGGCTCCGCCTCGCGAACGCTTCCCGACTGATGGGCGAGCCCCACCAGCTCGGCGAGCGCCGCGTCTCTACGTTTCGGCTTGAGATCAGGGATGCAGTGCGCGAGGTCGAAAGCCGAGGGGATGGCTGCGACAGTCATCGAGACGGTTCCTCTGCGACCGACCCGCAGCGTACCAGAGGGCGCTCCCCACACCTACCCTTCAGGTCAGGTTCCGAACCGAGCTTGGCGCTGCGCCTTCCCATGGATCTGCCTACCGACCAGCCACGCGCAGACAATGCCAATCACGACAGCGACTAACACGTCGCTCAGGAAGTGTCGGTTGAGGTAGATGCGGGACCAGCCGACGGTCCCGACCAGGAGCCAGAGGAACGGACGGAGCCGTGGCCAGCGCGATCCGAGGGCGGCAGCGATCGCCGCCGCGTTGGCGGCATGGCTGGACGGAAACGACGCGTTGCTGCGCTTGCGCGAGCCGTCCGGACGGGTGCGATTGACCGACCGCTTGAGCACTTCGACCACGACGTTGGTCGGCAGCAACGCGAATAGCGCATGACGCGCCGTCGCCCCACCGAGCGGCCCCGTGAACGCCGCGACCGCGAGCAGCCCGCCCAACACGACGACCGGCTTGCCGACGTCGGTCGCGGCGCGCATCGGTCCTTCCAGAGTGGGATGCCGGCCACTCTGCACCGCGGATTGAATCCGCCGGTCGATCGCGTCCACCGGTGCCAGCAGAGAGACCACCATCCAGGCGAGCAGCAGCGGCGAGGTCGACGCGGGCACGAAACGTATCACGCGTTCACCCCTCCCGCCGGCCGAACACCGGCTGCACGGCTGCCGGCGGGACCACGCCGATCTCGTCGCGTCCCGCCCGGATGCGCACGCGGTCGCCGGCGCGCGACGTCACTGTGACCACCTGCCCGGGCTGGAGCTCGAGGTCCGCGCCCTCGAGCAGCACCGATTTCACGACCACCGCGTGCCCGGAACGCCGCGCGAGCAAACCTTCGACGGGATGGACCGCGCCGGCCACGATCGCGAGCGCGGCACACGCGAGCGTCGCGCGCGCACCTGGCCAGAGCGCACCGGCGCCCAGCCCGGCGGCGAGCGCCAGCAGCGACCACTCGAGTCGGGTCAGCGGCAGGCGCGCCGCACCGGCGCCAACCAGGCCGCCGCCTTCCCGAACCCGCTCGCTCACCCAGCGTAGCGCCGGATCGCGCGGCTCGGCGAGCTCGCCGCGCAACACCCAGGCGGCCGCCGGGCCGATCGCTCCCGCCTCGGCATCGCTCCACGCCAGCCGCGCGGCCAGCGCCGGATGCGGTCCGGACCGGCGCCAGATCGTTTCCCATTCCGCGTGCGCCGCCCGCAGGTCGCCGGCGCGCGCCGACTGATCCGCTCGCCGCGCGGCCTGGAGTGCCGCGGAAGAACCAACGGTGGGCCCGAACTGCACCGCGAGCACGACCGCGACGGTGGCCAACAGCACGGCCCCGAGCCGGTTGGGCAGGCGACGAGACGGCGCCGGCACCGCGCGGCCGAGATGCTCGACCAGGGCGCGGCGCAATCGCTCCGGGTCCGAGGTCAGGGTACCGCCCCCGTAACGCGCGGCGACGATGTTGTCTCGGAGCCCGCCCACCGAGGCGCCCCGATCGGCGAGCCAAGCGCTGGCCTCTTCGGCGGCCCGCCAGAAGTCGGCGCCGGTTCCGCGCCCGACCGCGCGCAACAGCTCGCGTTGCTGCGCGCGCACCGCGGAGTCCGGGGAGCGTCGCAGGGTCGTCCGCCAGAGTGCGAATCCGCCGCCGGCGAACAGCCCCACCAGCGCGTACGCCCACGGCTCGGGGCCGCGGGCGCCCGGCTCGAGCGGGTGGGCGGCGAACACCGCCGGGAACTCCTCGTCGCTGCCGGCCGCGAACAGCGATGGGCCGACCTCGATGCGCACCGCGGGCGCCGCCGCGCTCTGGTAGCGACTGGCGGCGGGATCGAACCACGCGAACGACGGCGCGGAGAGCTCGAGCCGCCCCTGGCGGCGCGGCAGCACCGTCCATTGGAAGCGCTTCCGTCCCCGGACGGCGCCCCCAACCATCCCGAGGCTGTCCTCGACGCTGCTCGCGAACACTTCGAAGTCCGGCGACGCAAGCTCCGGAGGCCGGATCAAGGGCAGGTTGCCGATCCCCCGCACGTCGAGGCGCATGGTGACCGGCACGTCACGCGAGGTCGCCGGCCGATCCGCGACCCACCGCACCTCGAATGCGCCGACCGCGCCTGTGAAACCTGCCGGCGCCCCGCCCGGGAGCGGGCGCACGCGGACCCGCAAGGGCGAGCTCTTCACGACCAACTGCCGGCGGGCCGAGCCATGGAGCCACGCCAGCGGATCCCGCGCACGCTCGTCCGCGATCACCAGATTCGCCATCGCCTCGCCGATCGTCGCTTGGCCGACCGTCAGCGGATAGAGCCGCGTGCGCGTTTCGGTCACCAGCACCCGCTGGTTTCCCTGGTCCCCATAGAACGACTCCGGCGGCGCTGGCTTGTCGGTCCAGAACCCCGGGGTTGCAGGCGGGCTGTAGTGCGGATCCTCGGCGAGCGACGTGCGCTGGACCAGACGCACGCGCAAGATCGCGAGCTGACCGACGTACGGAGACGGTGGGAGCAGATCGACGACCAGCGTCGCCGGCCCGCCCCCGGCGGCGCCGACCCGCACCGGCGCGGCGCTCACGTCCAGGCCGACGACGCCGCTGCGGTAGGTTTGGCCGCTGACCCGGACGTCGATCGGACCGAGCGCGTAGCGGCCCGCGGCCGTCGGACCGATCTCGTAGCGGAACACGGTCTCGACCGTGCTGCGGCCGTTGACCCACGAGAAGTTCTGCTCGCGTCCGCTGCCGAGCACCTCCAGACCTTCGGGCACCGCGAACTCGGGCTCGCTGGCGCCGATCGCCACGCCGCGCACCACGACTTCGAGCGTCGTGGTCTCACCCACCGCCAGCGTCCGGCGCTCGAGCCGAGCCTGGATCTCGACCGCCGCGTCCACCGGTGGCGCGGCCGCGAGACCGAGCAGCGCGAGCAGCGTCGCTCGGCACGTCCACATGCGGCTCACCAGTCGCGGCCGCGGCGCTCGCGCATGACGCGCACGCGATTGAGTCGCTGCCGCTCGAGCCGCTCCAGCTCCTCGAGGCTCCCGAGCAGCTGTTCGGCGCGGTCCCGGGTCATGCCTTCGGTCGGCTGCGGCGAGGGCGGCGGGCGATCGGGTTGCGGCGCGCCCGGCGACGGCGGCGGACTCGGCGGAGGAGCACCGCCACCGCCCTGCGATCCGCCGGGCGAGGGTTCCGGTCGCGGGCTCTGGGGCGATGGGCGCGGCGGCGGTTGCTGCGAGCGCCGCAACGCGAGCTCGTAGTTGTAGCGGGCATCATCGTGACCCGGATCGCGCTCGAGCACCGAGCGCAGCTCTTTGAGCGCTTCGTCGTAAGCCTGACGCTCTGCCTTCAATGTGCCGAGGTTGTACCCGGCCACGAGACCCGGCATTCCCGGCGCTTGCTTCAAGCCCTGCAACGCCGACTCGGCCTCCGGGCGCCGGCCCGCCAGCGCCCGCGCGGTCGCCTGGTTGACGCGCGCGCCGATCGGGCCCGACTTGCCCACGCGCTTGGCGTAAAGCGACTCGGCCTCGGCGTAGCGGCCGTGGCGAAACGCGGCGTCTCCTTTCGCCCACGGGCTCTGCGCCTCCACCGCTCGCGGCCCGATCGCGAGCAGCAACAGCGTCGCTGCAGCGGCGAGGGCCTGCGCCTGGCGCGTCGCGGACGCCTCGCGACGGCGGCGGGCGCGCCCGATCTCGATCGCGAGCAGCGCCGCCGCCAGTGCGGCAAACCACGCGAAGCGCGGCACCGGGCGCTCGACGAGACGCTCGCCGCGTGCGCCGCGCGCGATCGAACCCAGGGCGGAGAGCAGGCGCGGTAGCTCACCGCCCGGACGCGCGGCGCTGAAATAGGCGCCATGGGTGCGGCGGGCGACGGTTCTCAGCAGCCGCTCGTCGAGCCGGCTGCGGACTGCGCCACCCGACTCGTCCCGCTTGACGTCGACCGCGCGCCCTTGCTCGTCGAGCACCGGCACGACGTCGCCGGACGCCGTGCCGACGCCGACCGCGAACACGCGCAGCCCGGCGTTCGCGATCTCGTCGATCGCGGCGTTGGCCTGCGCCTCGAGATCTTCGCCGTCGGTCCACGCCACGATCACCTGCTCGCTGCGCCGCCCGCCGGGCAGCGCGCGTGCCGCGGTCCGGAGCCCGCGGCCAAGATCGCTGCCGGGCTCGCTCACGGAGCCGCTCGAAAGCGACTCGATCACGAGCCGCGCGGCGCTGCGGTCGAGCGTGAGCGGGCACATGCGCACGGCATCGCCCGCGAACGCGACCACGCCGACCTTGCTGCCGGCGAGCCGATCGAGCACCGCCAGCGCTTCACGGCGTGCCTCCTCGAGCCGGCTCGGCGCCACGTCGCGGACGTCCATGCTCGCCGAGACGTCGATCAGCAGGATCACGTCGGAGCCGGTCGCTGTGCGCCGCATCAGCTCGCTGCCCCATTCCGGCCCGGCCGCGCCGAACGCGAGCAGCGCGAGCGCCAGCGCGCGCAGCACCAGCGACGTGCGGCGCCGTCCCGGGAGCCGTTGCGCGAGCAGCGCCGAGTCCGTGCGGGACCCGACCAGCTGCTCGAGCGCGCGCCGGGCGCGCCGGTGCGCGTGGCCCTCGAGCAGGATCAGCACCGGCACGCCGAGCACAAGCCAGAGCCAGCGGGGATCGACGAAGCTCACGCACGCTCTCCGCTCATGGCGTC
>DASQFU010000101.1:0-2262 GCA_035632955.1 Candidatus Limnocylindria bacterium | reverse complement strand
TGCTCACAGCGCCCGCCCGGAGTATTGAACGAGAACGCGCCATCCTTCAGTCCCCGCGCCATCGCCGCCGACTGTCGCGCATACAGCCCGCGCAGTGGCGCAAACGCGCCGAGATAGGTCACCGGGCACGAACGCGGCGTCTTGCCGATCGGCGACTGGTCGACGAGCACGATCCGCTTCAGCGCCTCGGCTCCGCGCACGGCGCGGTGCGCTCCCGCCGGTTCCTCTTCACGGCCTTCGAGCCGGAGCCGCAGCGCGCGATAGAGCACGTCTTCGACCAGGCTGCTCTTGCCGGAGCCCGAGACTCCGGTGACGGCGGTGAGCCGGCCGAGCGGAAAGCGGGCGGTGACGTCCTGAAGGTTGTTGTGGGTCGCGCCCTCGACGGTCACGAAGCGATCCGGAGCGCCCGGCACGCGGGCGCGGGTGACCTGCTTCTCCCCGCGCAGGTAGCGAGCGGTCTCGGTGTCCGCGCCTTCGAGCGCGGCCCCGCCAGGGCCGGCGTAGAGCAAGTGGCCACCCTGCTCGCCGGCCCCCGGGCCGAGGTCGACGACGTGATCGGCCGCCCGCATGATCAACGGCTCGTGCTCGACCACGACCAGCGTGTTGCCGCGCTCCGCCAGCTCGTTCAGCAGCTCGGCGAGCCGATCGCTGTCGCGCGGGTGGAGGCCGACGGTTGGCTCGTCGAGCACATAGAGCGTGTCGACCAGGTTGGCGCCGAGCGCATTCGCGAGCTCGATACGCTGCGCCTCGCCCCCCGACAGCGTGCGCGTCATGCGATCGAGTGTGAGGTAGCCGAGATCAACACGCAGCAGGAAGCGGAGCCGCGATTCGATCTCGGTCAGGACCGGCCCCGCGATCTCGCGCTGCTCGGGACCGAAGGCCAGCTCCGAGAAGAACCGATCCGCGGCCGTGATCGAGAGCGCCGTCACTTCCGCGATCGTCTTCCCAGTCACCCGCACGAGCAGCGCTTCGGGACGCAGGCGGGCTCCGCCGCAGGCGCCGCATGGCAGCGCGGTCTGGTAGCGCTTGACGATGAACCGGTTGCCGGCCTTGTACGACTTGGCCTGCAAGCGCTGGAGGAAGGGAATCGCACCGCGGAAGCCCTCGCCGCCCTCGAGCAGCAGGCACCGGTGGGCGGCCGGGAGCTTCTTCCACGGCGTGTCGAGCGAGATGCCGCGTTCGCGCGCGAGCTTCTCGAGGCGGGGCCAGAACAGCTTCCGCCACGACCGCGCCCACGGGTCGATCGCGCCTTCCCGCAACGTGCGGCTGGGATCGGGCACGATCCGCTCCGGCGTGAACGTCAGCACGTTGCCGAAGCCGCGGCAGGTCGGGCACACGCCGAGCGGGCTGTTGAACGAGAACAACGCCGGCTCGGGACGCATGGCGGGCTCGCCGCACGCCGCGCACGACCAGCGCTCGCTGCGCTCCTCGCTCGGCCGCTCGCCGAGGCGTAACCGCAGCCGGCCCTCGCCGCGGCGGAACGCGAGCTCGCACGACTCCACCAGCCGCGGCGTCTCCTCGCGCCGCCAGGTGAAGCGATCCACGATCACATCGATCTCGGCGGTCGCGCGGGGCTTGGGTAATGGCTCGAGCGGAATGACCTTGCCGCGATCCAGAATGCGAGTGAAGCCTGCGCGCAAGAGGTCGGCAGCCTGCTCCTCCCACGCTACGCGCTCCGAGCGCGTGACCGGCGCCAGCACGAGCAGCGTCTCGCCCTCGGGCCACCCGGCGGAATCCGCGGCGATCCGCTGCGGGCTGTCGGCCTGCACCGGCTCGCCGCAGCGGCCGCAGTGAACGGTTCCGAGGCGCGCGAACAGGAGTCGCAGATAGTCGTGGATCTCGGTCGCCGTCCCGACGGTCGAGCGCGCGCTGCGCGCGGGACTGACCTGCTGGATCGCGACCGCCGGCGTCAGCCCGTGGATCGCATCGACGTCGGGACGGAGCAAGCGGTCGAGGAACTGCTTGGCGTAAGTCGACACCGATTCGACGTAGCGGCGCTGGCCCTCGGCGTACAACGTGTCGAACGCCAGCGAGGACTTGCCGGACCCCGAGACGCCGGTGATCACGGTCAGGCGTCCTCGCGGCAGATCGAGGTCGAGATTCTTGAGATTGTGCTGGCGAGCGCCGCGGATGCGGATGGTCGCGGGCGGCGGGATGCGGTCGGTCAACGGGAGCCTCGGGCCTGACGTCGCGCGGCCGGATCGGGGCTCGGACTATAGCACGCGACTCCGGACGAGCCCGGCTGGCGGCCGGCCCGAAACG
>DASQFU010000100.1:0-6963 GCA_035632955.1 Candidatus Limnocylindria bacterium | reverse complement strand
CAAGGAAGTGCGCCGCGGGGCACGCATGAGGATTCCAAACACCATACCGCCGCAGTACCGGGTCGATCCACCCGGACGTGGTTGGACGGGGCAGCCGAACTATTCCCGCCTTCCCGAAGTGCTGCAGTTGAGGAGGGAGTTGCCGAATCCGGACCCGCTGCCGCCGTTCCGGGATCAGCAGTCGCCGTCCAACTTCTACCAGAGCTCGTTCGGAGCCGAAATCCTGGCGGATCAACTGATCGGAGGGGGCCCCAACGTCATCCGTGAAGACTTGAACGGGAGCGCTCCGGGCGGCGTCGAATCGACGCTCGATACCCTCTATCACTACATCACTCCCTCCAACAGCGGTTTCCAGCCGATCGCCACGTACTATCACGGCCTCGACAACACCCCGCTGGTGTTCATGGGCTTCCCGCTCTGGTTTCCGAAGCGTGCCCAGGCGCAGCAGATCGTGGACTTCGTGCTCCAGGACATCTGGGGGATTCCGGCCGACTTCGTCGTCGGGCCGCAACCTGCGCGTGCGGTCCGATCTGCCGCGACGCCGGGCATTCGGAAGCCGGCCGCACCGGGGATCGGGCGAGGAAACGCATCGGGCGGCGCTGCGACTCGGACGCTGAATGCGCGCCGCACTCCGTCCCCGACCTCGGGCCGCACGCCCAGGATCCAGAAGTAGGCGATGGGGCGCTGCTTCCGAAAGACATCCGGTGCGTTCGTCCCCGCGCTTGGATTGGCGCTGGCCACGCTGAGCTGGGCTCCCGCGGCGCTCGGCCAGCCGGGATTTCCCAGCATTCCGGTGTGGGCGTTCTCGGGCGCCTACGTCGGCGGAACCGACAGCATCGCCGCCCGCCCCCGGACGACCACGGTGCGCTGGTTGCGCGATCCGCGGGCGGAGGCGCGTCCCGACTTCGGCGGCTATCGCCTCTATCGGGTCATCAACTCGCCGGATACCTCGCGCCTGGTGCTGATCCGGCGCTTCTCGGTGCAGGCGCCGGACTCGCTGCTGCTCTGGCATTTCCCGCGCATCGACACGCTGACGGCGTTGCCGGGACGGGTCGCGACGTTCATCGACCCCGACTCGAGCGGCCGCTTCGAGAAGGTGTGCCGGATCGTCGACGAGCGCGGCCAGTGCTTGAGTCGCGGTGACTCGGTGTTCCGGCTCGTGCCTCCGCCGGGCCCGCATGACGGCTTCCGCACGTGGTACAGCATCACCTACGAAGCCCGGAACATCACCGACAACGATTTCCTCGACCTGTTCATCCCGGATCTCACGAACTGCACGACGCCTCCGCCGCAATGCCCGAACCTGAACCACAAGGCGCGTAACCTGACCTCGGCGCCGATCGAGCCGACCGGCGGACCGACCGCGGATTTAGAGCGCGTTTACGTGGTCCCGAATCCATTCCGCGCGAACGAGGCCTGGGATACGCAGGACGGCAACGAGCTGCATTTCATCAACCTTCCGTCGCAGGCGCGCATTCGCATCTACACCCTGTCGGGCGATCTCGTGATCGAGCTCGATCACAACGATCTGGTGCGCGATTTCGCGCGCTGGGATCTCAAGAACCAGAACGGGCAGAACGTCAGCTCGGGCATCTACGTGTACCGCGTCGAATCGGCCTCGTTCTCGTTCCAGAACCGGTTCGTTGTCATCCGCTGACCCTTGACCCTTCGGCGGACGCCACCGCCCGCGCCCGGCACGAAATGCCTCTTCAGATCGACATCCTGGTATGGCGTGGCTCGATCCCCGAGTCGCGCCATCGCGTGCAGGCCGCGGTCGTGGATCGCCAGGGTCACAGGATCGAAGGAACCGAGCACGCCGATCTGATCACCACCTTCCGCTCGGCCGCGAAGCCTTTCCAGTTGCTGCCGCTCGTGGAGCGCGGCCACGCGGATCGCTGGCGGCTGTCCCAGGAAGAGCTGGCGGTGATGGCGGCCTCCCACACCGGCGCCGAGAGCCACGTTCGGCTGGTACGCGATCTGCTCGCGCGTTTCGGTCTCGGCGAGGGCCATCTCGCGTGCGGGTTTCACGAGCCGCTGGACCCGGGCTCGCTGGCCTACGTGCGGGCGCATCCGCAGGAGCGCTCGCCGCTCTACAACAACTGCTCCGGGAAGCACGCCGGCATGCTCTGTCTCGCACTCTCGGAGGGCTGGCCGGCGCGCGGCTACGAGCAGCCGGATCATCCGGTGCAACGGTTGATGCGCGCGACGGTCGCGGAGTTGTGCGGCCTGCCGCCTGAAAGCCTCGGCGTCGGGGTGGACGGCTGCGGCGTGAGCGTGTTCGGCCTGCCGCTCACCGGTATGGCGCGCGCGTACGCGCATCTGGCGGCGGCGGAGCCCGGCGGCTCGGCGCGCGAGCGCGCGCTGCATCGCATCCGCACGGCGATGAGCGAACACCCCAAGGCGGTCGGCGGCGATGGCCGCTTCAGCACCGCGCTCATGGAACGCACATCCGGCCGGATGGTGGCGAAGGGCGGGGCCGAGGGCTTGGAATGCGTCGGCTTGCCGGCCCGAGGTTTCGGCATCGCGGTGAAGTGCGAGGACGGCCAGGCGCGTGGCCTCTCCGCAGCGACCGTGGCGTTGCTCGAGCACCTGGGTGAGCTGAGCCCCGAGGAGCTCGACCGCTTGTCAGCTTCACGGCGACCGGTGCTGCACAACGATGCGGGCACCGAGGTCGGGGCGCTGGAAGCCTCCGTCCAGGTGGTCTCGCATACCGCGTGAGATCGACGTCGGGAATGAGTACGCGGGTTCGGACGGGCCAAGGAGCGTGAGCCAATGCGGCTCGGCGTACGTCGGCGAATCATGGTCGCGATGCTGGCAGGGGCGCTGTGCACTGCCACCGCGCTGGCCGACTTGCCGCCCGATGTGGCGCGTAAGCTCGACGGCCGCCTGCTCGGCGCCGTGCTCGCCGCGGACCCGGAGCCGCGGCCGGTATGGGTCACGTTCACCGACAAGGGCGAGCACGGCCCCTCGGACCTGGCGGCGCGGCTGGCGGTCGCGGAGGCCGTTCTCTCTCCGCGCGCCCGGGCGCGCCGCGATCGTGCGGGCGTCGACCCGGTGGTCGACTATCGCGATCTGCCGGTGCACGGGCCGTATCTCGAACGTCTGCACAACCTCGGCCTGACACCGTACGGGGTCTCACGCTGGTTCAACTGGACGGCGGTACGCGCCGACGGGGAGCAGCTCGTCCGGCTCGCCGCCATTCCGTCCGTGGCGCGGATCGAGCCGGTGCTGCTCGCGCGGCGCACGACCGTGTTCCCAGCCGATCCCGAGCGTCTCGTCCCGAGCCGGCCGCCCGGCGACAACGAGCCGGAAGGCGCTGGGATCGACTACGGGCAGACGCTCGGCCAGCTTGCTCAGATCGGTGTGCCGGCCGTCCACGACTCGGGCTACGTCGGCGGCGGCGTGCTGATCTGTGTGCTGGACGAGGGCTTCAACTACATCCACAAGCACGAAGCGCTGCGCGACCTGTCGATCCCGCCCGGACGGCAGCGCGATTTCGTGCAGGGCGACGGCAACGTCCAGGATACGACCGCGCTCGCCGGATACAGCCACGGGACGTGGACGCTGAGCATGATCGCCGGAAACCGCCCGGGCGTCTACGTCGGCGCCGCGTACGGCGCGGAGTTCGCCGTCGGCCGCACCGAGAACAGTTTCAGCGAGACGCCGGTCGAGATGGTGTTCTGGGGCATGGGCGCGGAATGGGCGGACAGCCTGGGAGCCGACATCGTTTCTTCCTCGGTCGGCTACTTCGATTTCGACGGCTCCGGCAACGACTACACCTACCAGGACATGAACGGCCACACCACGGTCGTGAGTCGGGCCGCTCAGATCGCCGCCAGCAAGGGCATTCTGGTCGTCAACTCGGTCGGCAACGAAGGCAGCGGGCCCTGGCACTACCTGATCGCCCCGAGCGACGTGCATGGCGACAGCATGATCGCGGTCGGCGCCGTCGACGCCGGTGGCACCGTGGCCGGCTTCTCGTCGTTCGGGCCGAGCGCCGACGGCCGGATCAAACCCGACCTCGCGGCGCGCGGGGTTGGCGCCGCGATCGCATCGGCCTCGGGCAACCCGAATGCCTATAGCACGAGCAACGGCACTTCGTTCTCGTGCCCGCTGGTGGCCGGGCTGGCGGCGTGCCTGATGCAGGCGCGGCCGGCATGGACGCCGGCGCGGGTGATCCGCGCGTTGCGCCAGACGGCGTCGCGCGCGACGCAGCCCGATGTCCGCGTCGGCTACGGCATTCCGAACGGGTTGTCGGCGCTGAGCTGGGATTCGACCGCCGGCGTCCCGGTCGGCGGGCGCGGCTTCATCGGCCTGGCGCTGATCGGGCCCAATCCGCTGCGCAGCGACGGCGCGCCGGTCCAGATCCGGTTCGCGATCGGCGAAGCGGGGCCGGCGACGAGCGCCGCGCGCGTTCGCGTCATGGACGCGCAGGGCCGCGTCGTGGCCGATCTGTGGTCCGGGGAGTTGCGGCGCGACGCGTGGACCACGGTGAGCTGGAACGGGCTCGGCTCGAAGGGACGCCGGGTGGGATCGGGACTCTACTTCATCACCGCCGAAGCCGGCGGCGAACGGATCTCGGCGCGTATCGTTTCGCTGCGTTGATTCGCCTCGCCTCCGCGCGTGATTCATGAGCGGGCGTCGCGTTTGGCGCGCGCGATTCGCGACCTGAAAGGACGACCCAGGACATGACACGAAACGTGATCGGAGCGGCATTGCTCGCGCTGGTGCTGCCGGCCGCCGGCGCGGGCACGGACCCGGTGCCGGCGCTCGCCAACCTGCGACTCGTGACGCTCGACAACGGCCTGCGCGTGTTGCTGGCGCCGGATTCGCTCGCCGGCTCCGTGGACGTCGCGATCTGGTATCGCGCCGCCGAGCGGCCCGGCCAGACGGGCATCACGCACTTATTCGAGCACCTGATGTTCGACGGCTCGGCACGCTTCGGGCCCCAGGAGCACAAACGGCGGATCGAAGCCGAAGGCGGCTCCTCCGGAGCGTTCACGACCAACGATGCGGTGTGCTTTCACCAGACGCTGCCGTCCGGATCGTGGCCGCTGGCGTTCGAGCTGGAAGCGGAGCGCATGAGCTCGCTGGCTCTCACCGAAGCCAAGCTCGATCAGGAGAAGCGGCGGGCGCGCGCGGAAGCACGCGAGCGGACGCCGTTCGCGCGCGGACTGCAGCGGCTCTACGGACTCGCGTTCCGCTCGCAGCCGTACCGGTGGCCCGTGTTCGGGCTCGACCAGGATCTCGACCGCATCACGCTCGCGGGTGCGCGCGACCACTATCGAGCGCGCTTCACGCCCCACCATGCGACCGTGTCGGTCGTCGGTCGCTTCGAGCCCGAACCGGTGCTGAGCGCCCTCCGCAAGGCGTTTAGCTCCGGCGCATCCCGGCCCGGGGCAGCGCCGCGCCAGACGTCGCCGAGCGAGCCGCCGCAAACCGAGCCGCGGCGTGCGTCCGAGCCTTCGGACCTGCCGTATCCGCTCCTGTTGCTCGGCTGGCGCGGGCCGGCCGGGGCCGATCCCGACACGCCGGTGATGGCGCTGCTGTCGATGATCCTCTCCAACGGCGCCTCCTCGCGGCTCGGGCGCGAGCTGGTGGACAAGCGAATGGCGTTGTACGCCGGCGGCGGTCACGAGCCGCAACGTGGCGGGTCGCTCTTCTATGTGACGGTCGCGCTCAGGCCCCAGTCCGACAGCGCGGCGGTCGAGCAGGCAGTCCTGGCGCAGGTGGAGCGGTTGGCGCGGGAGCCGGTGAGCGAGGACGAGCTGGCACGCGCGCGCCGACAGGCGGAGTTCGGCCTGGTGACGTCGCTGCAGACCCCGCGATCCCGCGCGCAGGTGCTGGGCACGACGCTGATCCTCGGCGACGATCCAAACCAGGTCGCACGCGATCTCGAACGCCTGCGCACCGCGAGCGCTGCGGACGTGCAGCGTGCGGCCGCCCGCTACCTGATGCCGGCCGCGCGCTCGGCGGTGTGGATGCCCGCCGCGGGAGGGACGCGGCCATGACGCGACGTCCGATGTTGGCGCTGTGCGCGGGGCTCCTGGTTGCGGTCGCGCCCGTGCGCGCGGAGGAAGCCTACCGGCCGCCGGTCGTCCGCACGCTCTCGAACGGGCTCGAGGTGGCCGTGTTCTCGGACCACCGCGTACCGGTGGTGCAGATGCAGCTCATGATCCCGGCCGGGGTCGCGCACGAGCCGCAACACGCGCTCGGCGTTGCCGCGCTCACCGCGCAGATGCTGCGGCACGGGACCACGTCTCGAACCGCCGAGGGGTTCGCCGGCGACGTCGATGACCTGGGCGGCATCGTCACCACCAGCGCCCAGCGCGACTATTCGATCGTCGGCGGTGCATTCCTTGCGTCTCAGCTCGAGAGCGGTTTCGAGCTGCTCGCCGATGCGCTGCTCAACCCCGTGTTCCCGAGCGATGAGCTCGAGCGGCTCAAGCGCCAAACCCTCGGAGTCGCCCACCAGGCGCGCGGAAACGCCGATGCGCTGGCGGACGATCACCTCGCCGCGCATCTGTTCCCCGGGCATCCCTACGCCCGGCCTGTGCTCGGAACGATCGAGACTCTGCCCCGGATCGGCGTGGATCAGGTCCGCGCGTTTCATCGCGCGTTCTACCGCCCGCGGGGCGCGGTGCTCGCGATCGCCGGCGACATCGCGCCGTCCCGTGCGCTCGCGCTCGTCGAAGCCCGCCTCGGCGGCTGGTCGGGCGGCGAGCCACCGGCCCCGGCGCCTCCGTCCACACCCGGCGACGGCGCCCTGACGCTCGTGGATCTGCCCTCCGCCGATCGCGCAGAGATCCGCTTCGGGTGGCTCACGCCGCCACGGTCCCACGCCGACGCCGCGGCGCTCGCGCTCGCGAACCGCGCGTTGGCGGGGAGCGTCCTCGACTCCCGAATGTCGGCGCTCGCGACGCGCGGCGCGTTCGCAGGCGGGTTTCGCAGCACGATCGGCTA
>DASQFU010000099.1:0-8885 GCA_035632955.1 Candidatus Limnocylindria bacterium | reverse complement strand
AACGCCCCAGCAGCTGAAGCTGACCACCGAGGGCATGATGGTCGGCACGCCGTTCGCCATCGCCCCTGAGGTGCTGCGCGGGGCGGACGGCGACGAGCGCGGTGACCTATGGGCGCTCGGCGTCCTGCTCTACGAGATGGTGACCGGCGTGCTCCCGTTCCAGGGTCACACGCCAGTCGAGCTCGGCTCGTCCATCCTCCACGATCCGTTGCCGGCGCTGCCCGCGCGCGTGCCCGCCGGTATACGGACGATCATCCAGCGGTGTCTGGCCAAGGAGCCCGGCCAGCGCTACCAGCGGGCGAGCGAGGTGCGGGCGGCGCTGGAGACCGTGGAATCCGGCGAGAGCTCGCGCCCGGGCGCAATCGAACCTTCCCCTCGCGACGCGCGGCCCCGGGTCCCGCGCCGGGTCTGGCAAGTCGCAGCCGGGATCGGGGTGCTCGCGCTGGCGCTCGGCGCAATCATGATCGCTCGCGGAGTTCCCGGGATGGGAACACCGCGCGTGCGGTCGCTGGCGGTGCTGCCGCTCGAGAACCTCTCCGGCGATCCGGAGCAGGAGTACTTCGTCGACGGCACGACCGAAGCGTTGATCACCCAGCTTGCCCAGATTCAGGCGCTGCGCGTGGCGTCGCGCACCTCGGTCATGGCCTACAAGGGCACGCGGAAGTCGCTGCCCGAGATCGCCCGCGAGCTCGACGTCGATGCGATCGTGGAAGGCTCGGTGACACGCTCCGGCTCGCGCGTCCGCATCACGGCTCAGCTCATCCACGCGCCGTCGGACCGGCATCTCTGGGCGCAGAGTTACGAGCGGGAGCTGAGCAACGTGCTCGCGTTGCAGGACGAAGTGACGCGCGACATCGCCGAACGCATCCGGCTCCAGCTCACGCCGGAGGAGCGGGAACGCCTCGATCGGCGGCAACTCGTGAATCCGGCGGTGTACGACCTTTACCTCAAGGGCAGGCACCAGCAGAACCAGCTCAACGAAGCGAGCGTGCACAAGGCGATCGAGCTCTACCGCCAGGCGTCCGAGCTCGACCCGAAGGACGCTCGCCCCTACAGCGGCCTCGCCGACGCCTACGCCGTACTGACGCAGATCATCGGCACGGTCCCGCCGGAGGAAGGGTGGCCGAAGGTGCGGGAGTATGCGCGCCGGGCGCTCGCGCTCGACGAATCACTGGCCGACGCCCACGTCTCGATGGGTGCCGTGCTGTGGCTCGCGGATTGGGATTGGGACGGGGCCGAGCGCGAGTTCCGCCGGGCGCTGCAGCTCAATCCGAGCTACAGCCTCGGGCGCAGCGTGCTCGGCATTCTGCTGATCTCGGTCGGCCGGCCGGAGGAGGGCGTCGGCGAGCTGCGCCGCGCGCTCGAGCAGGACTCACTCTCGCTGTTCACCTCGGTCAATGCGGAGTGGGGTTTCTACTACGCGCGGCATTACGACGAAGCGCTCCGACAGGGACGGCGCTTGCTGGAGATCGCGCCCGAGTTCGCAGCCGCGCACGGCGCGATGCGGCACGTGGCGCTCGCGCGCGGCCAGTTCGCAACGGCGATCGGTCACGAGGCGCAGACATTCCCGCCGCCAATGCGGGCGGCCGCCGAGACGCGCCTGCGTGCGGCGTTCGTGGCCGGCGGTCCGCGCGGTTATTGGGAAGCGGAGCGCGAGGCATCGCTCGCGCGCGGATTCGACCGCTACTGGCCGAGCTGGCTCGCGGCCGTGGAAGGGCAGCTCGGCAACCACGACGCTGCGATCCAATGGCTGGATCGCGCGCTCACGGTCAAAGATGGAAACCTGGCGTTCCTGCTGGTCGACGCTTCGATGGATCCTCTGCGTCGCGACCCACGCTTCGCGGCGGTGTTGAGCCGGCTGCGCCTCGCTCCACCGTCGTAGCTGCAAAGTCGATCATCCTTTTCCTCGACGCGCCCCGGTCCAAAGCAAGAGGACCGGCACGGCGCGCCGGCCCTCTCCTCACTGCTCAGCTCAGCAGACGATCGTTACCGGTAAAGCCTCTTCACGGCGCCCCACGTCCGCGGTCCAGAAGCCGTGCTCCCGACGTCGATCACGATGTCATCGATACGAGTCAGATCCGGTAACGAGCCTCCGGTGCTGTATCCCCAGATCCGGATGGCTGAGAGCGATCCAGTTCCACGCAGTTGCGCGGTCACATCCGCGGCGGTCCAGTCGTGAGGCGGAAAGATCAGGAACTCGTCGAAATCGTTGGGGCCGTAGAAAAAGTCGATCGCCTGGATCGCGGCGCCGTCCGGTTCGCGCGAATAGAGCGAGATGAGCAGGATGTTGCTCACGTCGATCGGTGCGAAGTCTTGCCGGATCCACTCGTTCCCGACGACCTCGGCGCTAAAGCTTCCCGTGAAGGCATCAGCACCCGTCGCAACCCATGCCGATGTGGTCCAGGGCGCGAGCGCTCCGGTTTCGAAGCCAGGATTCACGAGGGCCTGTACCGTGGGAACCCACAGCGGGGTGGTGGTCGCACCCGGCGTGAACGAGGCGAGGTCGACCACGAAGGAGCCACTTCTCACTTCGATGGCGTGCGCTGTCGAAGCACTCGCCCCGAGCACTGCAGCTACGATCAAGATTACCAATGCCCTCATACGCGACCTCCTTTGCGATGTCTTCATCGTGAGAGCCACTCACCGGTAGTGGGTCTTCAGGCTTCCCCAACTCGGGCGAGTCACCGGAGTGCCGACCAGAATCGCGGCCGGATAGTCTTCGGTTTCTCCTCCACGGAGTCTGGCTCCATTCCAAGGAAAACTGTCCGACACCGGCTCTATGCTCAACGTGATGCGCATCCACGCCGGCCCAGGAATCGGACCCATCATGAACTCCGGCAGCGTGAGCAAGCCACACCTATCGTTGGGATAAGGCAGGGGATAGTTCTTGATTGCCCATTCATAGGCGCAGGCGGTTGCGGTTCCCGATGTGCACGAGAACGAATCGTTCCAGTCACCGTCGCCATTCATGTCGATCAGCACGTTGAGAATGAGGCCAGGCGCGATGCACGCGACGTACGACACGGTCACGGATGTCGGTGCACAGACAGTGAACTCGGGAGTCGAGCGCAGGCCCGAATCATTGTCTCCATAGCACTCGTCCTGGCTGAACGTCAGCGTTTCAAAGGCCGATGTGGTGCAGTCGGTCGACTGTGAAGGGGAACAAGCGTTGGTTCCTCCGCCGGGAGCGGAGTACTTTGCCTGATCGTCGTTGTCGGTACCCGAGAGCCCGGTGCCTACGCCGAAACATCCGAGCCACAAGCTCCACGCGTCGAAAATGTTGTCGTTTAGGACATAGCCCAGGGTCACCGCTCCTGGTGGTGTGCTGCGCGGAGCGCACTCGAGCGATGTCTCCTGTGTCCCGCTTCCGCAGTTGGTTACCCTGCAGGTAGGAAAGTGGCCAATGGCACCCGAGGGATAGGCGGCCACGCACTCGGGACCATCGCCATAGTCCAACACATCCTCGTGGCAGTCTGGCCCATCGACGTCGTTCGCGACGCAAGGCTGGGGACGGCCGAGAATCGAGAGGAGAATCCCAAACAGGACGAGAAGTCTCATTGCGCGGCCCCGGCTAACGCGGGCGATGGTGGTACTTCCCTGGGCGAGAATGTACACCCGATGCCCTATTCCCGCGCCTGAAAACACGTGGCCAAGGATGCCCGCGGCAACGTCATCGTGTAGTATTCCCGGCGCTCCACGGCGTTCCGGACCCTTACGCAGGAAATCCTCCCATGACGGCTTATCCCGACGTCTTCATCGTGGGCGCTGCCCGCACGCCCATCGGCAAGTTTCTCGGCGGACTCTCCACGCTCAAGGCCTCGGATCTCGGCGCGATCGCTATTCGCGAGGCGCTGCAGCGCGCGAACCTCGGCGGCGACGACGTCGACGAGGTGTTGATGGGTCACGTCGTTCAGGGCGGCCAGGGCCAGGCCCCGGCGCGCCAGGCGCAGATCAAAGCCGGCATCAACCCCTCCATCGGCGCCGTGACCATCAACAAAGTGTGCGGCTCCGGCCTCAAGGCGGTGATGATGGGTGCACAGGCGATCAAAGCGGGCGACGCGCACAGCGTCGTGGCCGGCGGTCAGGAGAGCATGAGCACGGCCCCGCACTATCTGTTCAGCGGGCGCCTTGGGCAGAAGCTCGGCGACACGGTGATGAAGGACGGCGCCGTGATGGACGGCCTGTGGTGCTCGTTCAACGACTGCCACATGATCGAGCTGGCCCAGTACACGGTCGAGAAGGCCGGGCTACATCGCCAGGAGCTGGACGTGTTCTCCGCTGACAGTCACCGCAAGGCGGCGGCGGCGATCGCGTCGTGCCGGTTCTCGAAGGAGATCGTCGCGGTGACGATCCCGCAGCGCAAGGGCGACCCCGTGGTGATCGCGAAGGATGAGTCCGTAAGGCCGGACACCACGCCGGAAACGCTCGCCAAGCTCCCGGCCGTGACCCGCGACAAGGGCGGCGCGATCACCGCCGGCAACGCGCCCGGCCTGAACGACGGCGGAGCGGCGCTGGTGCTGATGAGCGGCGAGCGGGTCCGGGAGCGTGGCGCCAAGCCACTCGCGCGCGTCGTTGCCTATGCCACCGGCGGCGGCGATCCCAAAGACCTGTTCTTCGCGCCGATCGACGCGGTACAGAAGCTCATGAAGAAAATGAACGTCACGATCGATCACTTCGATCTGATCGAGGCGAACGAGGCGTTCGCGGCTCAGGCGCTGGCCGATGGCAAGGCGCTCGGCTGGAACTGGGATCGCGTCAACGTGAATGGCGGCGCGGTCGCGCTCGGGCATCCGATCGGCGCTTCGGGCGCGCGGGTGCTGGTGACGTTGCTGTACGCGCTCGAGCAGCAGGGCAAGAGGACGGGTCTCGCGACGTTGTGCCTGGGCGGCGGCAACGCGGTGGCGCTGGCGGTGGAGCGGGTGGCGTGACCGTGCAGGCCGCGCCCGTCGCGAACGGCCCCTCGGCGGCCGTGAAACGCGTTGCCGTGATCGGCGGCGGCACGATGGGCAACGGGATCGCGCAAGTGTTCGCGACCGGCGGCTTCGACGTCGAGCTGGTGGACGTCCGGCCCGAGCTCGTGGAGCGAGCGCTCGGCACGCTCGGCAGGAATCTGGAGCGCGTCGCCAAGAAACAGAATTGGCCCAACGGACAGGCCGACACGATCCTGCGTCGTGTGCACGGGGGCACGAAGCTCGAGGTAGCGCGCGATTGCCAGCTCGCGGTCGAGGCGGTGAGCGAGGATCTCGGCCTCAAGCGCCAGGTGTTCGAGACGCTCGATAGCACCGCCCCACCGGACGCGCTGCTCGCCAGCAACACGTCCAGCATCTCGATCACCGAGATCGCCGCGGTCACCCGGCGCCCCGCGCAGGTGATTGGCATGCATTTCATGAACCCGGTGCCCGTCATGTCGTTGGTCGAGATCATTCGCGGCCACGCGACCAGCGACCCCACGTTCGCGATCACCGAGGACCTGTGCCGGCGACTCGGCAAGACGCCGGTCGAGGTCAACGACTACCCGGGATTCGTCGCCAACCGCATCCTGATGCCGATGATCAACGAAGCCGCCTTTTGCCTGATGGAAGGGGTGGCCACGCGCGAGGCGATCGACACGGTGATGAAGCTCGGGATGAACCACCCGCTGGGCCCGCTCGCGCTTGCCGATCTGATTGGCCTCGACACCTGCCTGAGCATCATGGAGGTGCTTCACGCAGGCTTCGGCGACTCGAAGTACCGCCCCTGTCCGCTGCTGCGCAAGCTGGTTCAGGCCGGCCATCTGGGCCGCAAGAGCGGGCGCGGGTTCTACGAGTACTCCGGGGCCTGAGCGCGGCGATGGACGAAGGGACCGTCACGCTCGCCGCCGGGCCCGCCTTCGACCTCTCCGAAGAGCACGAGGCGGTGCGCCAGATGGTGCGCGAGTTCGCCGAGAGCGAGATCCGGCCGATCGCCGCCGCGATCGACGTGTCGCACGAGTTCCCGCTCGCGACCACGAAGAAGATGGCCGAGCTCGGCCTGCTCGGCATGTTCGTCCCCGAGGCCCTGGGTGGCGCCGGCATGGACTCGCTCGCTTACGTGATTGCGATCGAGGAACTGTCGCGCGTGTGCGCGAGCCACGGCGTGATCGCCTCCGTCAACAACTCGCTTGTCTGCTACCCGATCTTGACGTACGGAAACGACGCGCAGAAGCGCAAGTACCTGATGCCGCTCGCCAAGGGCGAGTGGATCGGCGCCTACTGCCTGACCGAGCCCAATGCCGGCAGCAACGCCGCGAACCAGCAGACGACGGCGACACCGGACGGCGATCACTTCATTCTCAACGGCACCAAGCTGTTCGTGACCAACGCCGGCCCGGCCGACATCCTGATCGTCTACGCCGCCACCGACAAGAGCTTGGGAGCGAAGGGCATCTCGGCGTTCATCGTCGAGGCGACGACGCCGGGCGTGACCAAGGGCAAGAAAGAGCTGAAGCTCGGGATTCACGCTTCGGACACTCGTGAAATCGCGTTCGCCAACGCGCGCGTGCCGAAGGAGAACCTGCTCGGTGAGCTCAACAAGGGCTACTCGGTGGCGCTCGCGACGCTCGGCGGCGGGCGGATCGGGATCGCCGCCCAGGCGCTAGGCATCGCGCAGGCCGCGCTGGAAGCGGCGGTGCGCTACGCCGGCGAGCGCAAACAGTTCGACCGCGCGATCGGCGAGTTCGATGCGATCCGGGAGATGCTGGCCAACATGGTGATCGAAGTCGACACGTCGCGGTTGCTCGTGTACCGGGCGGCGTGGTTGCGCGATTGCGGTCGGCCGCACGTGAAAGAGGCGTCGCTCGCCAAGTGGCACGCGTCCGAGGCGGCGACGCGCGCGGCCAACTGGGCCATCCAGATCCACGGCGGCTACGGCTATCTCACCGAGTTCACCGTCGAGCGGTTGTGGCGCGATGCCCGCATCTGCGAAATCTACGAAGGAACGAGCGAAGTGCAGAAGATGGTGGTCGCAGCCCAGCTCCTCAAGGAGCATGCGCTCGATTCCGCCTGACGAGGAAAAGGACCCGGAGGATTGCGATGAGCCGTCCCGTGCGACCTGTGGCACTCGTTCTGCTGACCGCCTGCATGGTTTACCCGGGCATCACCATGCTGTTTCAGGGCCTCTACCCGTTCGTTGCCGGCGAATGGTTCACCCTGGTCGGCGATCCGGGTCTGTGGACGACGTGGCTGGGCAACCTCGGCATTCCGCCGCTGGTTCCGAACCTGCTGAAGGCTGGGCTCGGACTGGCGTGGATCGCCGGCGTCCTCGGCCTGTGGGCGGGCGATGGCCGGGCCTATCCGCTGGCGCTCGCGGCCGCGGCGGGGACGCTGCTCTATCCTGGCGGCGGCATGGTGATGGCCGTGATCGGGCTCGTGTGCCTGATCGGCTTCCGCGAGAACGCCGACGAGGTACCGGCGTGAGAGCCGGAGCCGTGAACGCGACCGTCCCGAGCGCGGGGCAGTCGTGAACTTCGATCTCAGCGAAGAGCAGATCCAGATCCGGGACGCGGTGCGCGAGCTGTGCGCGACGGAGTTCGCGCCGCACGCGGCGCTCTGGGATCGCGAAGGCGACGTGCCGCGCGCGGCCGTCGATCGTCTCGCCGAGCAGGGCTTCCTCGGGATGGCGATCCCCGAGAAATGGGGTGGGGTCGGGTACGACGCGCGGACGATCGCCGTGGTGCTCGAGGAAATCGCGCGTGTCTCGGCTGCGCTGGCGATCATGATCGCCGTGCACAACTCGGTGGGCGCGCTGCCGGTGTTCCGTTTCGGGTCGGCCGATCAGCGCCGGCGCTTCCTGCCGCGACTCGTGAGCAAGGAGTTGGGCGCGTTCTCGCTCTCCGAGCCCGGGGCCGGCTCCGATGCGGGGGCCGTCCGATGCACCGCCGTCCGCGACGGCGAGCACTACGTGCTCAATGGTGGCAAGAACTGGGTCACGAACGGCGCGCGTGCGGGGATCTATCTGATCTTCGCACGCACCGACGCGACCGCAGGCAGCGCCGGGCTCTCGTGCTTCATCGTCGAGCGCGGCGCCGCCGGCCTGATCGTCGCCAAGGCCGAAGATAAGATGGGCCTGCGCGGCTCCGACACGGTGGCGCTCGCGCTTCAGGATCTGCGCGTGCCGGTCGATCAGCGGCTCGGGGAGGAAGGCGACGGCTTCCGGATCGCGATGAGCATGCTCGACGCCGGCCGCGTCGGCGTGGCCGCTCAGGCACTCGGCGTGATGGTGGCGGCGTTCGAGCAGGCGATTACCTACGCGCAGCAGCGGCGGGCGTTCAAGCAGCCGATCGCGAAAATGCAGGCGATCCAGCTCAAGCTCGCCGAGATGGAGCGTCGCATCCAATGCACGCGGCTCCTGATCCAGCGCGCGGCATGGCTGCGGGACATCGACCGCCCGTACACGCGCGAAGCCTCGATGGCAAAGCTGTACGCGAGCGAGGCCGCCTCCTGGGTCACCCATCAGGCGATCCAGGTGTTCGGCGGCTACGGCTACGTGAAGGATTACCCGGTCGAGCGCTACTACCGCGACGCCCGCGTCATGGAGATTTACGAGGGCACTTCTGAGATCCAGCGATTCGTGATCGCGCGCTCCCTGCTCAAGGACGGCGTGCGAGTGTAACGAACGGGGCTCCGATGGATTCCGGAGCCCTTGTGTCGTCTCGCTTGCAAGGCTCCGGGAAAAGGCCCTCCGGTTCGTCACCACGGCGACCGATACCCATCGACACCGACGTTTTGGGCGGCTTCTTGAAGCTGTTAGAATCCGCGTCCGCTTCGCACATTCAGGCGCCTGGCCGCGCGCCCACTGCTGACGTTCCCGAGGAATACCAATGTCGAAAGTCGCCGTCCTGCGCACCACGCCCGAGACCGTCGTCGAGG
>DASQFU010000098.1:0-11894 GCA_035632955.1 Candidatus Limnocylindria bacterium | reverse complement strand
GCCACCTTGGCGAGCTCGGGGCCGGCGGCGCGGAAGCGGAGCAGCTTGTTGATGCCGTTGTCGGACTGCGAGAACACCTCGATGCCTAGCTCCGTGAGCGTCGCGCGCACGGCCGCGATGTCGGCATCCGGGAATAGCAGCGTGCTGAAGGGCATGACCTGCGCCTGAGCGCGATCGAGACGCGGGCTCAGCTTGTAGGCCGGCTGGTAGTCGCCGATCCACGCCGGCTTGGCCTGCGCGTCGAGCTGGGCGCGCCCTTGCTCGGTCATGCGCACCAGGTACGCCTGATCGGGGACGTAGCAGAACACCGAGCCGCCGGCCTTCGCGATCGCGGCCATCTCGCCGGCACTCGGCGGCGCCGCGAACTGCACCAGATAGGCTCGCAAGCCACTCTGGCTGCTCTCCTCGCGTGGAGCCTGGATGGATGCCAGATCGGAGGGCAGCGCCGGGAGCTGTACAGACGGGGCGAAGTCGTAACCCGCCGCGAGCCGGATGCGCGGTGCGGCGCCGGCGGCTTCGCCGTTGGCGCGCGGCGCGCTCAGGAGGTCGGTCGGCGACAGCGTGCCGCGGCGTCCCTCCTTCAGCAGCGGATGCGGCGCCACGCGATTGCTGAACTTACGCACCGCGTTGAACGAGCGCACCTCGCTGACCTTGAGGCGTCCCGTGCCCTGCTCTTCAACCGCGATCGCCCACCACAGGCGCGTGTCGGAGTCGAGCGCCACGCCGGCGTCGGCGAGCGAGACGATGCCGTTCGCGAGTTCGGCGACCTTCATGTCGGACTCGGCTTCGATCCGGGTCCAGCCCGAGGGATCGAAGGGACGGCGGGAGACGATCAACTGCGCCTTCCCCCATCCGCTCGGCACTTCGTAAGCAAAGCGCACGGCGGTTTCCGCCATCTGCGCCTTGTCGGCGGGAGCCACCAGCGTCGGTCGCCCGATGCGGTCGACGTCGTCGCTCCGAATCGCCGCGGACGCGTCCCTGACCGGCAGGGACGGATGCAGTGTAAGTAGCGCCAACGCAAACGCGATCAGACCGCGGAGCGCGTAGGACGGCAACGTTCCGAATCGGGTAAACCTGGGCATGGGTATCCTCCTGAAAGGAACTTGAGGGGGCGCTAACTATATCAAGCGCTCCGAACTTGAGCCATCGGGAACTAGGTCAGACACGTCCCGCGAACGCATGAAGGGCAGCCACGAACTCAAGGCGGCCGTTCTTACAATGAGCAGGGGTTCGGCCCGGGCGTGTGTACCAGCGGGACACATGACGGTAATGACCCCGCCCTTGGACTCCTCTGGGCGGAGGGAGATCGAGGAAATTGTGCCGGGTTAGCAAAGAGTTACCGTCGGCTAGGTAGGCGGGCCTGGACCGCGATCTCGCCTAACGCGGCGATCTGGCCCGTGGCAGGCCGTGCACCGCTGCCGAATCGGATCACGATCTGATCCGCGACGACTCCGGGTATCGGGATGCGCGTCCCGCGAAGGCCTGGGGCGCTGCCCGCTACTTTGCGAGTGACTTCGCGTCCCTCGAAGAAAAGCCGCAGATCGTAACCCGGCTGAACTCCTTGCGCGCGGTCGCGCTGAATGCCGTAGAGCTCTACGGCACGCACTTGCAGTGGCCCGGCCCACTTGAGCTCGAGCCATTCGCTCTCGCCACCGGATGCCACCCAGGCCACCTCCGAGCGCCGGCCGCGAACGCGCCGGTCCACGGCCATCCGTGGGCTCGAGCCCGGCTCGCTGCTGGAGGCGCGAACCTCCGCCCCAGGGGCCGCGTTGAACCAGGCTGCGTCCGCCTCGAGCCGTCCGCGGATC
The DNA here is from genome assembly GCA_035632955.1 of Candidatus Limnocylindria bacterium. Classification (GTDB taxonomy): domain Bacteria; phylum Eisenbacteria; class RBG-16-71-46; order RBG-16-71-46; family RBG-16-71-46; genus DASQFU01. The sequence continues at coordinate 10,086 of DASQFU010000098.1, read as the reverse complement.
AACGTCGAGTGGCCGGTATGACAGCCGATGCAGCGGCTCGTGCTTCCCGGGCCTCCGGCGTTGAACCCGGCGACGTGGGCCGACCCGTGCGCCGAGATCAGGACACGGCCGCCAGCGTCCACCACCTGCTCGAACAACGGAACGTCGGCCGGGAGCATCTGGTCCACGGAGCCGTCGGGTCCGAGCGGAGCTTCGCGCACCAGAGCGATGCTGTCCCCGCCTTCGCGCTCCGGTCGCGCGAGCGCCGCGAAGAATCGGATGCGTGCTCCGCCGACCGGCGGGGGCGCCGTCCGCGAAGGATGGTCCAGCGGTCCGCTCGCGAACACGTTCAGGCACCGATAGCGGAACGATCCACGCTCCGCCGCCAGGCCCGAAAGGGACAGCGGCGGGAGGAGGCTCGGCCGGTGCGCTGCTCCAGCTCCCTTCGCGGCAGCGAAGCGCCGTGGCGTCTCGCGCGGGACGAGCGGAGCCGGATCCAGCTCGAGCGTGCCCGGGAGGTTCACGAGCCGCTCGATCGCGGTGCCGTCGTTGCGCATGACGTAGAGCCCGAAGTCGCCGCGCGCGCCGGGGTCGTAGGCAAAGGCGACGCGGCCGTCGGGCAGCGCCGCCGGCGCGCACGCCGATGGCGCGGCTAAACCGCGCGCGCCGCTGTACGCGTCGCCGGCCGTCTCGGCGACGATCGCGCCCGCGAGGTGGCGTGCGGCGCCAAAACGACCGGCGAAGCGGTGAATGCCGGTGGCCCCGGGCCGCGGCGAGCACCCGAGGTTGGCCGCGAACACGCCGAGCAGCGTGCCGTCCCGAAGCACCGCGGGCTGATAAACCATCGCTCCGCGGCGCGAGCGCAGGTCCCCGCCCGCCAGCCGCTCGTCACGCCCTGCGCGCGTGATCTCGACCGCTTGCCACAGGTTGACGCTGTCCGCGCCCTCGGCGTGCGCGGCCGTGAAGCCGCGCGGATCCGACCGGCTCGGGCGGTGGCGGTTGAACCACCAGCGCGTGAACACGACGCGCCCGGTCGTCGGATCGAGGCAGGGCTCCTCGGCGCCGTTGCGCTCGGCCGTGATGCGTTGTGGGCGGCCGCCGAGCGTGACGACGAACAGGTTCGTGACCGGCAGGTCGGCGTACTGGGAGCGCTGTGGATAGCGGGTGCTCGCGAAGCACAACGTGTGCGAATCGAGCCAGCACGGGTCGAGGTCGTCGTAGCGTGCGAAGCGTCCGGCGCCCGGACCGAGCGGCCCGAGATCGAGCGTGCGATCGCCGTGCGTCCAGGGCGTCAGGCGGGAGCCGTCGGCGGCGACTCGGTAGATGCGCCACGCGCTGTCGGCGTGGGGCGTGCCGGCGAAAGCGATCCAGCGCCCGTCGAACGACACGGCGGGATCGGCGACGTCGAACAGGACGCCCGCGGGCAGCAGGCTGCGCACCCGGCCGTCGCGCTCGCGCACCAGCAATCGTCCACCCGGCGCTGCGGCGCGGTGGTGGGGGCCGAGGCCCGGGATCGCGCCCGGTTCGCCGCGCAGTGGCTGGCGCGACACGAACACGATTGGCGGCACCGGCGCCGGGGCGCCGGTCCGCGACATCGGCCGGGCGCCGCCGACCAGCGCCAGCACCAGCGCCCAAGCGAGCGCGCGAGGCGGGAGACCACGCAATCGGAGCACGACCCGATGCTACACTGCGGGGTCCATGACGGAGATGCTGCTGGTGTTCACGACCTTCGCGAACGAGGACGACGCGGCGCGCGTCGTGCGGGCGTTGATCGACGAGCGCCTGATCGCCTGCGGCAATCTGCTGCCCGGTGCGCGCTCGCTCTACCGCTGGCAAGGCAAGGTCGCGGACGAGCGCGAGGTGGTCACGCTCATGAAGACCCGCAAGCAGGATTGGGCGGTGCTGCTCTCCCGGCTCCACGACCTGCATCCCTACGAGACGCCGGAATGCGTCGCGGTGCGCGTCGCGGCGGGCGCGCCGAAATACATGGCGTGGCTCGAGGAGGCGCTCCAACCGGAGCCGACGTGAACCGGCGCGACCGGCTCGTGCTGGGGATCGAGACCTCGTGCGACGACACGTCGGTCGCGGTGCTCGAGCACGGGCGGACGCTGCGCGCTCATCTGATCGCCGCCCAGGACGTGCATCAGCTCTATGGTGGCGTGGTTCCCGAGCTCGCGGCGCGCGCCCATCTCGAGCTGCTGCCGGAGCTGGTGGCTCGAGTGCTGGCCGAATCGGCGATCGTCGCGGCGGAGCTGAGCGCGATCGCCGTGACGCGCGGGCCCGGTCTCGTCGGCTCGCTCGTGGTCGGCGTCGCGTTCGCAAAGGCCTACGCGCTGGCGCTCGGGATCCCCGTCGTCGGCGTCAACCATATCGAAGCGCACGTGCACGCGGCGACGCTCGAGCACGGCGACTCGCCGCTGCCGGCCGTGAGCCTGGTGGTCTCGGGGGGGCACACGGAGCTGGTGGAGGTGCAGGGCTTCGGCGCCTACCGGTGGCTCGGGAGCACCCGCGACGATGCGGCGGGCGAGGCGTTCGACAAAGTGGCGAAGCGCCTCGGCCTCGGTTTCCCGGGCGGCCCGGCGATCGAGATGCTGGCGGCCGAGGGTGATCCGGCGGCGTTCTCGTTTCCGCGCCCGATGCTGGCGGAGCCGGGTCTCGACTTCTCGTTCTCGGGGCTGAAGACCGCGGTCGCGGTCGCCCTCGAGGCGCGCGGCGAGCCGCCCTATCCGCGCGCGCTGGCCGCCGACGTCGCGGCCTCGTTTCAGGCCGCGATGCTCGACACGCTCGTCGGCAAGACGGTGCGGGCGCTCGATCAGATCGGCGCCCAGGCGCTCACGCTGGGCGGAGGTGTGGCGTGCAACCGGGCGCTCCGCGCCCGGCTCGCGCCCGAGTGCGAAGCGCGCAGGATCGCGTTGCGCGTGCCTTCTCCGAGGCTGTGCGCGGACAACGCCGCCATGGTCGCGCTGGTCGGCGCGTGGAGACTCGAGCGCGGGGCGCCATCCGAGCCGGACATGGACGCCGTCGCCTCGCTCGAAGCAATGGGCGTGACGGCGGGTTAGCCGGGCCCGGGCTTCGGGGTCGTGCGTTTCGCAACCCCGCTGACGAGCGGAAAATCCCCCCAGCGCCACGCCCGCTTCTTTCACGCGGGCATCGAGTTAGTCACCGATTCGGGACTGAAGCCAGAGGGCGCTCCGGTCGATACCTCTCGCGTGGCGCTCCGGCCGATCCGGAGTGCTGTGCCGCATCCACACGGTCCGATCCAGAGGCCTCGTGTCCAACGCCCGTATTCTGATCGCCGAAGACGAACCGCACCTGCGCGAAGTGCTGGCGCTCCAGCTCGGCACGGCCGGCTATCAAGTCATCGAAGCCGCCGACGGCATGACCGCGCTCGCCTACGCGTCCGAATCGCTGCCGGACCTGATCCTGCTGGACGTCATGATGCCGCGTCTCGACGGCTACGAAGTGTGCCGCCGGCTACGCGCGTCGCTCCTGACCCGTCAGATCCCGATCATCATGCTGACCGCGAAATCGGAGGCGGACGACAAGGTCACCGGGCTCGAAGGCGGCGCCAACGACTACGTGACGAAGCCGTGGCAGACACGCGAGCTGCTCCTGCGTATCCGGAACGTGCTCGACTGGAGCAACCAGCAACGCGCCGCGAGCCCGCTCACCGGACTGCCGGGCAATCTCTCGATCAACGAGGAGCTGCGCCGCCGGCTGCTGCTGCAAGCGCCGTTCGCGATGCTCCAGATCGACATCGACTACTTCAAGTCCTTCAACGACTACTACGGCTACACGCGCGGCGACGAGGCGATCCGCGCGCTCGCGCACATTCTCGTCGATGCGACGCGGCGCGGCGGAGGCCAGGACTTCGTCGGCCACATCGGCGGCGACGACTTCGTGGTGGTCTCGCGTCCCGATCGCGCCGTGTCGGTCGGTGAGGAGATCATCGCCCGCTTCAACGAGGCGGTGCTGAAGCTGTACGCGCCCGAAGACGTCGAGCGCGGCTACGTCGAGGTGCGCAATCGCCTCCACGTGCCCGAGCGCTTCCCGTTCATGAGCCTCACCATCGCGCTCGTCAGCACCGACCGCATCCCGGTCTCGCATCTGGCGCAGCTCGTCGACATCGCGCAGGAGCTGAAGGCCCACGGAAAGGGAATCCCCGGCAGCGTCGTGGTCGGCGAGCGTCGTCAGGGCGACACCGAGACTCCGGCCAAGCACGTGGCGTGAGCGGCGAACCCCCATGACCCTGACTCCGACGCGACCCGCGACCGGCCCTCCGGAGCTGGGCGGGGACGGCCTCGCGCTGCTCTCCCAGGCGTTGCTCGCGCTCCGCAGCACGAGCGACCTCGGCACGGCGTGCGCGATCGCCGGTGCCTGCGTCGTGAGCGCGCTCGAAGCCGCCGAGTATCGCCTGTTGCGCATCGATTCGCGCAGCGGCGCGGTGCGTCTGCTCGAGGAATCGGGCGTCGAAACGCCGTACCTGCCCGAGCCGGGCGGTCCGGTCGAATGGGTCGTCCGCCACGAGGTGCCGAGCTACGACGAAGGCGGGCCCACCCACGCCGAGACGCGCGAGACGCTGCTGTGGCTGTCGTCTCCCCGCGCCCTCGCGACCGTGCCGCTGACCGCCGGCAACACGCTCTACGGACTCCTTCTGGTCGCGTTCCCCGAGTCGCGGGTGTTTCCCGCCGACCAGCTGCTGTTCGTGCAGACCCTGGGTGACGCGCTCGCGCTCGCGCTCGAGCGCGCGGAGCTGATCCGCCTGCTCGACGACGAGCGGCACCGCCGCAGCGACATCGAGCGGCGCGTGCTGGCCGATGAGGAAGCCTCGGCGAGCCTGATGTCGGTCGTTGCCCACGAGATCCGCACGCCGCTGACCGCGATCAAGGCCTACACCGAGACGTTGCTCGAGACGCTGGAGAATCCGCATACGCCGCGCGAGCGCTTCCTCGGCATCATCAACGACGAGTGCGACCGGTTGACCCGCCTGGTCACCGACATTCTCGATCTGTCGCGTCTCGAGGCGGGCCAGCGACCGCTGCGGCTGTCGCGGCTCGAGCCGCGCGTGATCGTCGACGACGTGCTGGCGGGGCTCGCGCCGCTCGCGCGGCCGCGCCAGGTCGCGTTCGGGATCTCGATCGAGTCCGACCTCGCGGTCGATGCCGACGCCGACCTGCTCAAGCGCCTGCTCATCAATCTGCTGGCCAACGCGATCAAGTACTCGCCGGTCGGCGCCGAAGTGCGCCTCGACGCGTCGGCGCGCGGCGAGGAATGGTGCGTGACGATCGCGGACGAGGGCCCCGGCATCCCGCCCGAGGATCTGCCGCGGGTGTTCGAGCGCTTCTTCCGCAGCCGCCAGCCCGGAGATCAGCACATCGAAGGCAGCGGCCTCGGCCTGGCGATCGCGCGCGGAATCGTCGAGCTGCACGGCGGCCGCATCTGGGTCGAGGCGGCGAGCCCGTGCGGCAGCCGCTTCAGCTTCACCATGCCGATCCGGCAGATGGCGTCGAGTCACGCGCGGCGCATCGCGCGCCAGATCGTCGGCCGCGCCGAGGTGCGTGAGCTGTTCGAAGCCACGGTCGAGATGGTGGCCGCGGCGATGGACGCCGAGATCGTGTCGCTGATGATGGTCGATCCCGATGCCGGCGATCTGTTCATTGCCGCGTCGTGCGGGCTCGAAAACCAGAATCTCTCGGTGCGCCGCACCACGGTGCGCTCGGGCGTCGCCGGATCGGTCGCCGCCTGGGGCCGGCCGGTGCTGGTGGACAACATCGAAACCGACCGCCGTTTCCGCCGCCTCAACCACCCGCAGTACAGCACCAAGTCGCTGCTGTGCGTGCCGCTGCGCGTCGAGTCCGAAGTCCTCGGCGTGATCAACGTCAACAACAAGGCGTCGCGCGAGGCGTTCGACGAGCACGACCTGTCGCTGCTGGTGGCGCTGGTCGAGCGCATCGGCAGCGCGGTGGAGCGCGCGTACGCCTACCCCGACAGCAACCGAGCGATCGCCGAGGCGCTGGAAGCGGTGCGCAGCATCACGCGGTTGCGCCGCGAGTGGTTGCTCGGCAGCCATTCGCAAGTGCGGCGGGCGCGGGCCACCGCGCGCGAGCTCGAGTTGAGCGCGGCCGACGTCGACGTGATCGGTTACGTGGCGGCGATTCACGATCTGGGGATGACGCGATTGCAGAGAGAGTTGTTCGAGAAGCGCGGCCAGCTCGAACAGGACCAGCGCGACGCGCTCGTCCAGCACCCGGAGGTGAGCGTCGAGATCATCCGGCCGCTCGAGTTCCTGGGCTCGGTGCGCGACCTGATTCTGAGTCATCACGAGCGCTGGGACGGCACCGGCTATCCCCGCGGCCTGATCGGCGAGGAGATCCCGCTCGGCGGGCGCATCCTCGCGGTGGTGGATGCGTACGAGAGCATGACTCGCGAGCGCCCGTATCGCGGGGCGCGCCCCGGCGCGGAGGCGTTGGCCGAGCTGCGCCACGAAGCCGGAACTCAGTTCGATCCGCGCGTGGTCGAGGCGCTCGCGCGCGTGCTCGATCGCGAAAGCAACGGCTCGTGAGCCGCAAGATCCGTTCGGCCGACGCTTCGGCGATCGAGCTGAAGCTCAAGAGTGAGCTCGACCGGACGCGCCGCGAGCTCGCCCGGCTGAAGAAAGGCGCCGCCGCCTCGGCCGCCGCGCCTGCGCCCGAGCTCGAACCGGACTCGGAGGCACTCACCGCGCTGCAGGCGAAGAACGACGAGCTCGAGAAGACAAAACAGCGCCTCAGCCGTCTCTACTTCACGCAGCTCGACGAGAACCGCAAGCGTGCCGAGCGGTTGCACCTGATTCTGCGCATCATCGGCGACATCAACGCCGATCTCGATCTCGACCGGCTGATGCAGCGGATCGCGGCCACGATCCAGCACAGCCTCGGGTTCCGCATCGTGCTGATCCGAGTGCGCGAGCCGGGCACCAACCGGCTGCGCGCCCGCGCCTTCGCGGGGCTCGCGGACGGCGCGCGCGCCGCGCTCGAATCCGAGGACGTGCTGCTCGAGGACTTCCGCTCGTGGCTCAAGGACGAATTTCGGGTCAGCCAGTCGTACTTCATCAGCCACAAGCATTCGTTCAGCAAGATCCTGCCGCCGGGATGCGTCGCGGACCTCGGGCGCCGCCAGGAATGGGAATGGAACGAACAGGATGTGTTGCTCGTGCCGCTGATGAACGGCAGCGGCGATCTGGTCGGCTACTACTCGGTGGACGATCCCGTCGACCGGCTGGTGCCTTCGCGTGAGGCGATCGAGCTGCTCGAGATCTTCGGTCACCACGCCGTGGTGGCGATCGAGAACGCGCGGCTCTACCACGAGCTGGAGAGTCATACGCGCGAGCTGGAAGAGACCGGCCAGCGGCTGCAGGAGATGAACGCGCTCAAGACCAACTTCGTGTCGACCATCTCGCACGAGCTGCGCACGCCGCTGACCGCGATCCGCGCGTGCGTGGACACGTTGATGCTCGCCGGCGAGCACCGCCAGCCGGTGCCGCCCGAGCAACTGGAGCGGTTCCTCGCCATCATCAACGACGAGAGCCAGCGCCTGACCCGCTTGATCGAGTCGGTGCTCGACCTGAGCCGGCTCGGCGCGGGCAATTTGCAAGGCCGCAAGCAGGTGGTGAATCTCACCGAGGTGCTGGACGAAGCGGCGGCCGTGCTCGAGCCGACGGCGCAGGCCGGTCAGGTGAACCTAAAGGTGGTCAACGATCTGGCCGATACCGAGATCGAAGCCGACCGCGATCAAATCCGCCAGCTCGTGCTGCATCTCGGAAGCAACGCGGTGAAGTTCACCCCACACGGGGGGTCGGTCACGTTCCGGCTGGGCGGCGACGCCCACGAGGTGACGATGCTGGTCGAGGACACGGGCATCGGCATTCCGGAACCGGCGCTCGAAAAGATCTTCGAGCGCTTCTACCAGGTCGATTCATCCTTGGTGCGCCGTTTTGGCGGGACCGGTCTCGGGCTGTCGATCTGCCGGTCGATCGTCGAATGGCACGGCGGGCGAGTATTTGCTTCGAGCCATCCCGGGGAAGGGTCGTGCTTCACCGTACGGCTGCCGCGGCGCGCCGGTCCGCGCGCGATCGTGCGTCCCGGGCTGCAGCCGGAAGCCGGCGTCGAGGACGTTTTGAAGTTGGCGGTCGAGATGGTGGCGGAGGTCATGAACGCTCGCGTGGTGTCTCTGATGTCGTGCGAAGCCGATGGCGACCTGGTGATCCAGGCCGCGCAGGGGCTCGAAGAGCGCATCGTCCGCGAAGCGCGCCTCAAGCCCGGTCACGGCGTCGCAGGCTGGGTGGCTCAGCATCGCCGGCCGCTGTGCGTCTCGCGCACCGAAGATGCGGGCGACGTCGGACACTCGGGCCGCCCGCAATACCGGAGCGGAACGTTCATCTCCGTGCCACTCGAAGGCCGCGAGCGGCTGCTCGGCGTGCTCAACGTCACCGATCCGCTCGCGCACGAGTCGTTCGACGCCGAGGCATGCCACATGCTGCTCGACCTGGCGGAGCGCATCGCGACGGCCTGGGAACGGTCGCGCCGGCACGAGGTGAGCCAGGAGGAGCTGGAGGACACGGCGTCCTCATTGCGACAGCTGCTCCAGCACGTCAAGCGCTCCCGGACGATCGCCCCCGACCGAGCCCGGTTGGCGCAGGCGCTGGCTCGGGAGCTCGATCTGGCCGACGACGCCGTGGGCGCGGTGCGGTTCGCGGCCACCGTGCACGACATCGGCATGACGATGCTGGGCGAGCATCTGCTCGCGCGTCCGGGCTCCTTGAGCCCGACTGAGCGCGAAGAGATGAAGCGCCACGCCGAGCTCGGCGCCGACCTGCTGCGGCCGCTCGAAACCATGGGCGCGGTGCGCGACGTGGTGATCTCCCATCACGAGTGGTGGGACGGCACCGGTTATCCGCGCGGCCTGCAGGGCCCGGAGATTCCGATCGGCGCCCGCATTCTCGCGGTGGTGGACGCATTCGAGAGCATGACGCTCGGCCGGCCCTACCGGCCGTCGCAACCGCCGGCCGAGGCGCTGGCGGAGATTCAGCGGCTCAGTGGCCGCCAGTTCGACCCCGAGGTCGTCGCCGCTTTCGAGCGCGTGCTGACCCGCATGGACAACGTTCACCCGGCGGAATCCCTTTCGGAGCCGCCGGCCGCTCACGTGAGGAGGTGAGACGGATGGCGAAGGGAAAGATCCTGGTGGTCGACGACGAGATCTACATCGTGCACATCCTCGACTTCAGTCTGGGAATGGAAGGCTACGAGGTGATCACGGCGCTGGATGGTGAGCAGGCGCTCGAAAAGGCGCGTGCCGACAAGCCGGATCTGATCGTGCTCGACATCATGATGCCCAAGCTCGACGGCTACGAGACGTGCAAGATGCTGAAGAGCGACGACGCGACGCGGGAGATTCCAGTGATTCTCCTGTCGGCGAAGGGCCGCAACGTGGATCAGAAGATCGGCTTCGAAGTTGGCGCCGACGACTACATCACCAAACCCTTCAGTCCCCGCAAGCTGGTCGAGCGCATCAACGCAATCCTCGGCCAGAGCAGCCCTCACCGCATGCAGGCTTAGGTCCCCGGAGCTCTCGGAGCCTCCCAGGCACCGTCCGGGGACCGGCCGCATGTGCGTTTGCGCGCGCCGCGCGCCTTCGGTTCTCCGGTTTGCGTTCCGAGCTACATTCCCACCATGTCCTTCGCGCAGGTGGCGTTTCCGCTGCCGCTCCGGCAGACGTTCGCGTACCGCGTTCCCGACCACCTCGCCTCCGGGCTCACGCCGGGCGTGCAGGTCCAGGTGCCGTTTCGCGGGCGGACGCGGCGCGGGATCGTCGTCGAGCTTTCGCAAGAGAGTTCACGCGAGAGCGTGAAGGAGATCGCGGCGGTCGTCGGTGAGCCGCTGCTCTCCGTCCATCTGCTGGCGCTGACCCGTTGGGTCGCCGACTATTACCTCGCGCCGTGGGGCGAAGTGTTGGCGGCGGCGCTGCCCGGAGGTCAGGAAGGCTTGGCGAAGAGCCGCGCCCGGCGCGCCGCGTCCGAGGACCGCGCTCCACGCCTGGCGCTGCCGGAGCGGATCGTGCTGACCACGGAGC
>DASQFU010000097.1:0-13843 GCA_035632955.1 Candidatus Limnocylindria bacterium | reverse complement strand
CTGGATCCTAAGTCCAGCGCGTCTGCCAGTTCCGCCACTCTCGCACCCGTCGCGCGCGGCCCGCGTGCGGTGCAGGGCCGGCTTCCGGCACGGAACGCAGGACCGAGAGCGCACCCCGTCCATTCGAGCACCACACGTCATGATCGACTTCACGCGTCTCTCGGCGATGGACGTTCAGTTTGCGGCGCAGTATAGCATAGGGCTCCTGCGCCTCTCGGAGACGCCCGCGCACGCGCGGCATCAGAACGCGATGCGCAGCGAGGCGATCACGCGATCGTCGAACGCATTCGGTTCGCCGGCGCGGCGGAACGTGCGCCGCACGGCGCCCACGTCGAGCGTCGTCCCCTCGAGCTGCCATCCCGCGCCCAATCCGAACACGCCGGCGCGCGGCTCGGGAACGCCCGACTGCTGCTCGTGACCGAATCCGAAACGCAACGTCCACGGATCGCGCGCGTCGTGGAACTCCGCCGCCAGCTTCCACTCGAAACCGGAGCCGCGCGTGACTCCGAACTCCGGCCAGTCCTGCGGCGTGTGCCCGCCGACGCTCGCGAACGCCCGGAACGCGGCGCTCAGCCACACGGCGGTCGTGACGCCCGCCTCCCAACCCGACTCGCGCTCGACCTCGACGGTGGCGACGCTGTCCCCGATCAACAGGAAGATTTGCTGCTCGCCGGTCAGCGCGAGCGCGGGCAGGTAGCGTGCGGCCGCGCCGACCGAGAAGCCGCCGAGCGTCGAATCACCGACGTCGAAGCTCAGTCCCGCCTGGCCGCCGATGCCGCTGCCCGAGAACTCCACGCGCCGCTCGCCGGACTGCGGCGAGCCGGATTGTTCGCGCGATTGATAGAGATCCGATCGGTAGGTCCATTCGGCGCCGAGGCCGGCACGCAGCGGACCGAGCGGCTGGGAGGCCGCGACCCCGAGGCGCAACTCGCGCAGCTCGCTCTGGCTGGTGATGACCGCGGGCGGGATCACGTCGCGGCCGCTCTCGAACGCGTTGTCTTCGAGCCTCAGCCCCGATTGGTGGCCGTAGAGCCAGAGCCCGACGTCACGCCACGGCGCCGATAGCGAGAGCCCCGCGCCGTCGATGAACGCCGGCGTCTCGTCGTAGTTGCGATTGCCGGCGCGGAGGTCCTGCCGGCTCACGCGCACGAGCGCCGGCGACACCACCAGCTCGGAGCGCGCCCGGGCGGCCGGGTTCGCGTATGGATCGTCGCCGAGCCAGCGCTCTCCCATCGCCAGCCCGGCCGAGCGGGCCGTCGCCGGCGCGATCACCTGACCCGGGAATGCGAACAACGTGGCTTCGATCGGCGAGGGCGGCGCGGCGAGCACCGGCGAGCTCAGCAGCACGGCCGCCGCGAGCCAAGGGAGGCGCTCGGTCCAGCGTAGGGTCCTCATCTCACGCTCCGTACTTGTCGAGACGACCGGCATTCGCGAGCAGGACCGCCATCAGATCTTTGCTCGCAAAAACGCCGAGGCTGCCGGCGCGCGCGGTCCGCTCGTGGAAACGCGGCGCCTGGTCGGCTCCGCACAGGGGCCCGTGCACCAACACCGGCACCGGATGCCACGAATGCGCGCGGGCGAGCACCGGTGTCGAATGGTCGCCGGTGACGCACAAAACGTCCGGGAGGGCCGCGAGCAGGACCGGCAAGACTGCGTCCACCTCTTCGATGGCGGCGACCTTGGCCGCGAAGTCGCCGTCCTCGCCCGCCATGTCGGTGCCCTTGACGTGGATGAAGAAGAAATCGAAATCGGCAGCGCGCTCGGCCGCGACCATGAACGCGTCGGCCACCCGCTCGCCGGTCGGCAAAACGTCCATGCCGGCGAGCTGCGCCACGCCCCGGTACATCGGATACGCCGCGATCGCCGCGGCGCGCAGGCGAAAGCGCTCGCGATAACCAGGGAACGCCGGGCGCAGCGAGAGCCCCCGGAGCAGCGCCGCGTTCGCCGGATGCTCGCCGCCCAGGGTGGCCCGGAACCGTTCGATGAGCCGGTTGACGATCCGCGCGGTCTTGTCGGCGCCGGGCGCCGAACGCAGCGGATGCACCGCCGGAATCGGCGAGCCCTCGCGATGCGGGTCGGCGTCGCTGACGTCGCCGCCGAGATCCGGCCCACGCAGCACGGCGACGAAGCGATGGCCCTTGCCGGGCTCGAGGATGATCTCGACGTCGTCGATGCGCGGCGTCTCCCGTCTCAGCCGCGTCACGAGGCGGGCGCACTCCTCGCTCGAGATGCGGCCGGCGCGCCGGTCGGTGACGATGCCGGCCTCGTCCACGGTGCAGAAGTTGGCGCGCGCCGCGACGTCGCCCGCCCGGAACTCCATGCCGGCCCCGAGCGCTTCCAGCACGCCGCGCCCGACCCGCGTCGTGATCGGGTCGTAGCCGAACAGCGCGAGGTGCCCGGGGCCACTCCCCGGGGTGATGCCGGGCGCCACCGGCAGGATGCGTCCGAGCGCGGCCTCGGGAACGAGACGATCGAGATTCGGCGTGCGCGCCGCCTCCAAGGGCGTGCGCAGTCCATGCTCCGGGTGCGGCAGATCTCCGACCCCGTCCAGCACCAGCAGCACGATCTTCGTCGTCTGTTCGAGAATCAGCGACTCGAGCACCACGACCCTCCGCGCCGAAATGACGTCCGGGGCGTTCCTGCCGAACGTCGAGCGACTATCCCCGGTCGCCGGCCTCGGTGGCAAATGCGGGCCGCGTGCGTTGCCCGCTCAGCTCCTCGGCCAGCGCCGCGGTCTCGGGACTGGGTGAGGTCTCGAGCTCGCGGGCGAGCCGTGCCGCAAACTCGCCGTAGCTGCGCACGACGGCGGCACGCTCGCCGAGCGCGCCGAGCGCGCGCAGCAGGAGTCGCTCGGCCTCTTCGTGGAGTGGATCGCTCGCCAGCACCTGACGTGCAGCGTCGGCCGCCGGCTCGACGCGCCCCAACGCCAGCGCCAGATGCCCGTGCGCGAGCTGGAGCCGATGACAATGCTCGCGGAGCCGCTCGCGCTCGCGAACCACCCATGGCGCATCGGCGAGCTCGGGCAGGAGATCGCCCGGATACGCGGCCAGCGCGATCTCGAGCGCTGCCGCCGCCCGCCGAGCGTCGCCGCGCGCCACGCGCGCGAGTGGCACCCACGGCGTGCGGGACTGTCGCTCGAGCCACGGCTGAGTCGCGCGCGCGAGTCGCTCGAACTGCTCGACGTCGAGCGCGAGACGCTCCGACGCGAGGCGGCATAGTCCGCCCTCGGTATGCAACCGCCGGAATGGGCCGCGCGCGGGAGTGTTCGGCTCGAGGGCCTGGCGGGCCGTGTTGAGCGCCACGTCGAAACGGTTACGGCTCGCCTCGGGCGCCGCACCAGGCCACAGCAGCTCGGCCAGCGCCTCGCGGCGCACCGGCTGACCTCGACGCAGGGCGAGATAGGCGACCAGATGCTCGGCCGCACGGCGCGCGAACGAGACCGGATCGCCGTCCACCCGGACTTCGAAGCCGCCGAGCAAGCGCACGGTCACTTCGGGGATTCGCCCGGAGGTCGTCCGGGTCGCGGCTCGTCCGGCCTGTGCGCGAGCGCGCGTGGGCGATCGCCCTTTCGCCTGGCCGTTGCGAGCCGCCTCGGGCAGGTTCGCGCGGGCTCGTTCGATCGCCGGCGTGGAAGGCGCGCCGGCCAGCAAGGGCGCTGCGACGTCGACTTCCTTGCGCAGCAGGACGAGATAGCTGTCACGCTCGAGCGCGCGCAGCGCGCGAGCCAGCGGCGCGGCGAACGACGTCCCTCCCGTCTGACGCACGCGCGCCTCGAACAATTGATTGCGCGCCAGCTCCTTGCGATCCCCGAGCCGGCGCGAGACGTGCGCCGCCGCGGCCAGATCGCGCAGCGCCTCGTCCCGGTGACCTCGCAGCCCGCGAACGAGCGCCCGCTCCATGCGCGCCAGCGTCAGCCACGAAGGCGATTCCAAGGAGAGGAACCCGTCGACCGCCCGGGTCAGGATGCGCTCGGCGGCTGGCAGCCGCCCGCGCCGGCGCTCCAGGATGCCGTGCCAGACCTCGAGCTGGAGCGCCATCATGGGGAGCGACCGCTTGCCAAGCTCCTCGCGCGCGTCCTTGAACGCCGTCTCGGCATCACTCAGCGATCCGCGCTCGGAGAGCGCCCGGGCCCGGCCGATCGCCGCGAGCACGACGTTGCTCGGGGTGCCGGAGCGCGGGACCAGCGTTCGGACTTCGTCCAGGTACGCGAGCGCCGTCGCTTCCTCGCCGAGGTACGTGCACGCTTCAGCCATGTTGACGAGCAACGTTTGCGCACGGGCGACGTGCCCGGTGCGCCGGTACACGCCGAGCGCCTGCCGCGCGTAATCGAGGTAGACGTCCCATCGCCCCTCGGTGAAGACGACCACGCCTCGGCGCAACGCCGCCTCGGCGCGCTGCACGACCAGGCCCCGGCCTCGCAGCATCGGCACCGCCGCGGCGAGCATCTCCTGCGCGCGCCGGGGATCGCCCGCGTGGAGCGCCAGGTATCCGAGCTGGATCAACACCTCGGCACGGGCCACGCGCGGACGAGCCGGAAGCGCGCCGAGCAAGACCTCACCGTGCCGCAACGCGCCGCGCCAGCGGCCCGTCAAAATCGCGAGCTGGACTTCGAGCCGATACGCGGCCGCCGCCATCCGGAAGGCGCGATGCCGGACGAATCCGTCTGCGGCTTCCAGCGCGCGGCGCAGCGCCTCGTCGATTCGACCGGCGTCGCGCGAATGCATGGCGGCGTGCAGGAGGACGAGCGGGGAGGTCGGGCCCTCGGGAGCGGAGGCGAGCTGGTCGGCGACCGGTCGCAGCGCCGCCTTGCCGACCTCGGGATCGCCACGCGCGACGCGATCGAACACCCGCGCCGCCTGCCGCAGGTCTCCCGCCTCGGCCAGCGCGCGGACCGCGAGGCCCGGCTCGCCGCGTTGCGCCCAGTGACTCGATAAGCGCCGGAGGCGCCGAGCGCGGCCGGGATCCGGCGCGGTGGGCGCGCGGTTGCGCAGGAACTCGCGAAACAGCGGATGGAACGACGCCGCCGGATCGCCTTCGCGCGACTGGAGGAACAGGTCGCGACGGGCGGTCTCGCGGAAGAAGTACTCGGCATCCGCCGGCCCGAGCACCAAGCGCACCGCATCGCGGTCGAGCTCTTCGAGCATCGCTGCCCGGCACAGCGCGCGCTGGAGCCGAGCCGGGAGTGGCGCGAACACCTCCTCGGCCATGAACGCGAACGCGCGCGCGGTCCCCGGCTCTCCTTGCGCTCGCTCGGGCGCGCGTCCCGTCACCGTCCAGTGGCGAGCGGCGAGCACCAGCCCGGCCGCCCAGCCGCCGACGGAGGCGCGCAGCGCCGAGCGCGCCGTGGGATCGAGTCGCAGACGCAGAACGCCGCGCAGCAAGGCCTCCTGCTCCGCGAGGGTGAAGTCGAGGTCGGCGCCGCGCAGGATCACGATCGTGTGATCGAGCGCCCAGCGGGTCACGGGCAACGGCGGCTCGCCGCGGCAGGTGAGGACGAAACGCAAGCGCGGACCGCTCTCCTCGATCAGCCGGCGCAGCCAGCCGAGCGCCTCGCGGGCGTCCGCCAGCACGTGCAGGTCGTCGAGGACCACCAGACGCCCGCTCTTGCCCACGCCGGTTTCCAGCTCGTCCAGGAAGCTCGCGATCAGCAGTCCGCCGTCGCGCTCCATGTCGCGATGGGATTCGAACAGCCTGCGCGTTCTCGAACCCGTCCGGCGTCGCATGCGAGCGGCCGCGCCGAGCAGGCTGCCGAAAAGATGAGTGGGATCGCGGTCTTCGGTCCGCACGCGGCACCACAGGGCGTCCCGGCGGTCCGCGATCTGGGCCGCCAGCGTCGTCTTCCCCGACCCGGCCGGAGCCGTCAGCACCGCCACCTTCCAGGCTCCGTCGAGCCGCCTCATGAGCCGCGGCCGCTGGAGCCGCGGCGGCGCGACGCGCTCTCGGTTCTCCATGGCCGGCGAGGCTACCGAAAAGACCGCAAGCCTGTAAGGGCGGCGTAAGACGCGAGTCCGATGCTCGGCGTGGCCGCTCGGAGGTGGAGCGGCATGGCCAAAGGCCGGCCCCCGACAAGAAGGAGGAGACGATGAGCGAGCGGACTCTCTACCGATGGGTGATCGCGGCCGTCCTGTTGGCCGCTCCTGCCGCCTGCACGGCCGCCACGGTTACCGCCGTCCGGCTGGTCCGCCAGGCCGACGCGAGTCCCGACGGCAACGGCACGTTCGGCGATTGGTTCAGCTACGGCGAGCCGTGCCTCAACGATTCGGCACACGTCGCGTTCTCGGCCGACCTCGGCGGCACAGCCGGCGGCTCGACCGACGACGAGGTCCTGGTTCGCGCGCGCGAAGGCGGGCCGCTGACGCTGATCGCGCGGGAAGCCGAGCTGATCGCCGGAGGACCTGCGGCGTTCGGACGCTTATTCCCCCTGCCGCGGATCTACGTCATGAACAACGGCGGGCGCGTGGCGTTTCGTGCACCGCTCAACAACACGCCGGGCGGCACCTCGGACAACGATGGGTTGTTCAGCTCGGTCGGACCGGGCTCGCTCACGCAACACGTCCGCAAGGGCGACCTCGCACCCGGCTACGGCACGGCCTTCACGCTGTTCCAGCCCCCGACGATCAACGACGAATCGCCTGCGTCTCTGGCGTTCCAGGCCAGTCCCGCCGGGATCTATCTCGAGCGGGGCGGCAGCGTCGCTCGTGTGTGCTGGTTCGCCCAACCAGCGCCCGACGGTAACGGCTCGGTGTTCTCCTTCATCGGCGTCCCGCCCGCGGTTCGCCCAAACGCGAGCGAGGTCGCGATCATTCCTCATCTGACCGGAACGACGTTCGCCTCGCAGGACGACGACGGTGTGTTCCTCGCCGAGGTGGGCTCGTTCACTCAAGTGGCGCGCGGCCGCCAGCCGGCCCCGGGGGGCGGCACCTACGCCGAGTTCAGCACGCCGGTTCTCAACATCGGCGGCCAGGCCGCATTCAGCTTTACTTACAACCCGACCAGCGACGGCACCGGGATCGCACGCGCCGGCGCGTTGATCGTGCGCACCGGGCAGACGGCTCCCGATCTCAACGGCACGTTCTCTTCGCTGATCCGGGATCCTTCGCTGTCGGCCGGCGGCCTGGTGGCCTTCACGGCTGTGTTCAACGGGACGAGCGGCGGCGGGTTCGACGACTCGGGTGTCTTCCGCGGCGACGGGGTCGTGCTGATCCAGGTCGCGCGCGAGGACGAGACCGTTCCCGAAAGTGGCGGACGCTTCGCGAGCTTCGGCAATCAGGTCGCGGTCAATGCCGCGGGTCAGGTGTTGTTCAGAGCCACGTTGCGTGGGACGCCGGGAGGCTCCTCCGACGATGCCGGGATCTACTTGTGGGACCAGGTCGACGGCATCACCAAGGTGCTGCGCCTCGGGGACGTGATCGACGGGCGCACGGTGACCGATTTCAACGCCCTCACCGCGCGCGACTTCGGCGGCTTCCGTTCGCTCAACGACGCGAGCGAATGTGTCGCTCGTGTGCGCTTCAACCTCGCGACCGGCGACGGCATCTATCTGTTCCGCGTCCAGAGCACGGTCGCCGTCGGCTCGCCGTCGCCGGCGAGCGGCATCGAGCTCGGCGTGGCGCCGAATCCCGTGTCTTCAGGTCCGCTCGAAGTCCACTTCCGGCTGCCGGCGGCGGTGGACCATCTCGAGGTCACGGCGTTCGACCTCGCCGGCCGCGCCGTTCGCACGTTGCACGAGGGCGCGGCACCGGCCTCCGGAGCGTTGCGGTGGGACGGCAGGGACGGACAGGGTCGCACGGTGGCCCCCGGCGTCTATCTCGTGCGGATGAGCGCGCCGGGATGGTCCCGGGTGCGTCGCGTCGTGCGCGTCTGGTGAGCGCCCGGGCGCAGCGACCGACGCGGCGCGGCAGCGCACCGGTGAACGCGCCGTCGCGCTCGCGGCGTGGCACCCGCATCCCGGCACGCCTGCCCCCCGCGGTCTGGCCGGCGCCCGAGGAGTGGGGCCCCGAGCTGGACGCGCCGGCGTCGAGCCGGCCGCGACGGCGCTCGAACACCGATCGCCCCCGGCGTTCGGATCGTGCCGTGCGCTGATCACGCTTCAAGTTCTTCACTCGCGGGCCGCGACCGCGAGCGGCGCCGGGCGTTGCGCAGCCTCCACAGGCTGCCTTCCCCGGCGTCCGTGTTTGGGACGCCCACTTCGGGAGACGTACGCTGGCGCGAGCTCGTTCGCTCACGGCCGCCGGCAACGCGCCGGCGGCACGACGTTCCCGCGGAGGATTCCCATGCAACCCGATACCGTGCGGCCCGCGACTCCGTTCGCGCGCTTCGCGAAGCGCACCGCCCTTGCCACCGGGCGACCGTGGGCGTTCGGCGCAGCGCTCGCGATCGTGGTGGTCTGGTTCGCCACCGGGCCGGTGTTCGGTTACAGCGACACCTGGCAGCTCGTCATCAACACCGGCACCACGATCGTGACGTTCCTGATGGTGTTCCTGATCCAGAACCAGCAGAACCGCGACAGCGAGGCGATTCAGATCAAGCTCGACGAGCTGATTCGCGCGTCCAAGGGCGCGCACCTCGCTCTGCTCGATCTCGAAGAGCTGAACGACCGTGACCTCGAGAAGATCCGCGACGAATACGAGCAGCTCGCACGCGAGGCGCGCAAGGAGCTGCGCAAGGGGCGCAGCGACACGGGCACGCCCGAGGTCCGGAGCCGCAAATGACGATGAGACCTCGCTTGCCGCACGGAGAGACGCGCCTTATCTTGCGCGACCGGCGCTTCGGAACCCGTGCTTCGCGCCACCGGCCCATTCGCACGACCGCGGCCGGCCCGGCCCCGACTCACAAATCCCGATGGAGGCGTTCCTGACATGGCGATTCGCAAAGTGGGCGTGGTGGGCTGCGGACTGATGGGCGCCGGCATCGCACAGGTGAGCGCGCAGGCGGGCTTCACGACCGTGGTGCGCGAGGTGTCGCCGGCGCTGCTCGAGAAGGGCCTCGGGTCGATCCGGAAGTTCCTCCAGGGCGGCGTCGACAAGGGCAAGCTGGCGGCGGCCGACATGGAGAACACGCTCGCGAATCTTCACGGTACGGTCGAGCTCGATGAGCTCGCCGACTGCGATCTCGTGATCGAAGCGGTGATCGAGAGCCTGGCGCTCAAGCGCGAGGTCTTCGGCGCGCTGGATGCGGCCTGCAAACCCGAGACGCTGTTCGCCTCGAACACCTCGAGCCTATCGATCACGGAGATGAGCGGCTTCACGAAACGCGCCGACCGCGTTCTCGGCCTGCACTTCTTCAACCCGGTTCCGCTCATGAAGCTGGTCGAAGTGGTGCGAACCCTGGACACCAGCGACGCCGCGTATCAGGCGGCTTCGGAGTGGTGCCGCGCGATCGGCAAGACGGTCGTGACGACCAAGGACACGACCGGTTTCGTCGTCAACCGCCTGCTGGTTCCCTACATGCTCGACGCGATCCGCCTCTACGAGCAGGGCGTCGCCGGCCGCGACGACATCGACAACGCCATGAAGCTCGGATGCGGCTACCCGATGGGGCCGCTGTTCCTCGGCGATTACGTCGGGCTCGACACGACGTTCTACATCGCGGAGATCATGTTCGCCGAGTTCAAGGAGCCGCGCTTCGCCCCGCCGCCGCTGCTCAGGCGCATGGTGCTGTCCGGCCGCCACGGCCGCAAGACCGGGCGCGGCTTCTACGATTGGAGCACGAACCCTCCGTCGTGAGCCGCTGAATGATCCCGGATCCCGAACGGCGCGGCCGCGTCCTCGCCGACCTCTACCGCGTGCTCGGCCCGCGGTTGTTCGACGATCTCGAGGAATCGGGCCTGCTCCAGGGCGCTCCGCCCGCCCAGGCGCGCGCCGAATGGGAGTGCTTCGCGCTCTATGCGTGCGTGCGCGGGCTGGTGGCGGCGGGCGGATTCAACCGCGAGACCGGCGCCGCGCTCGACGCCTTCCACGAAACGCTGCTCTCGGAGGCACTAGCCGGAACCGAATCGATGGAAGGCTTCACCGAGCGGCGCGGCCTCGTCGCGCGACGTTATGAGGAGTACGGCGCGATCGGCCAGGAAGGCGGCGCCTCCGGCGCCGCGACGGTCGCGAGCCGGCTCGGAGTCGCCGCGGCCCGACACCTCACGGCCCCGGAATCGCCTCCCGATGGATTGGCCGAGCTGGTCGGCGCGCTCCACGAAGCCCTGGTCGAAGGCGCGGCCGAAGCGGTGCGGAGCGCGTCGTGACGGAGCCCGCTCATTCGCAACCGCCTCGCCCGCCGGCGCCGGCGTCGAGCGGCGCCCCGCCGCTGGAGCCGCTGATCGACGTCGTGCACAGGCTCGAGGAGCGCGGCCTCGTGTGCGCGCTCGGCGGCAGCGGATTGTTGGCCGCGCTCGGGCTCGAGACGTCGGTCCACGATTGGGATCTCACGACCGATGCGCCGGTGGACGACGTGCTCGCGGCGCTCGACGGTCTCCCGTTTCAGCGCTTCGGGCCGGACGATCTCCACGCCGACCAGAAGCTCGCGCACTCCCCGGTCGAGGTGATCGTCGGTTTCGCATTCTTCGCGGAGGGCGGGATCGTGCGCATCCCGACCTTGGTGCGAGGTCGCTGGCGGGGCGTCCCGCTCGGTAGTCCCGAATGCTGGGCGGTCGCTTACGCACTGCTCGGACGAACTGAGAAATCGGAACGGCTGTTCCGACACGTGAGTCTAAGGCCGGATCCGGAAGCGCTCGCGCAGCTTAGGATGCAGCCCTTGCCACAGGCCGTCGCCGAGCGGATCGCCGAGCTCGGCTGACATCAGTCGCCGATCACCTTGACGAGGACGCGCTTCTTCCTCCGGCCATCGAACTCTCCGTAGAAGATCTGCTCCCAGCGCCCGAAGTCGAGCCGGCCGCCGGTGATCGCGACCACGACCTCGCGGCCCATCACCTGGCGTTTGAGATGGGCGTCGGCGTTGTCCTCGCCGGTCTGGTTGTGGCGGTACTGCGAGGGCGGCGCGTGCGGCGCCAGCCGCTCCAGCCATGTTTCGTAGTCGTGGTGGAGGCCGGACTCGTCGTCGTTGATGAACACGCTGGCCGTGATGTGCATCGCGTTCACGAGCACGAGCCCCTCGCGCACGCCGCTGTCGCGCACCACCCGCTCCACGTCGCCGGTGATGTTCACGAACCCGCGCCGGCTCGGCACGTTCATGGTCAGGTACTCGGTTTTCGATTTCATCCGTCGTCGTTCCTCCGGACTCGTTGAGAGCGGCCAAGGCGTCTGCTAGGGTACTCGCCCGCGACCCTCCAAGCTGTTTCGACGACCCAGCCGCGCCGCGGAACGTCATCGCTTCATGCACCGGCTCACCTTCAAGGAGTCATCCCTTTGTCCAGCAACGGACTGAAAGACATCGTCATCGTCTCCGGGGCGCGCACGCCCATGGCGGAATGGATCGGCGGCAAACGCGGCGACGGGCAGCCCGGCGGCGCCCTGGCCCCGGTCTCGGCGCTCGATCTCGGAGCGATCTCGGCGAAAGCGGCGCTCGAACGGGCGGGCATCTCCCCGGAGACGATCGATCACGTGGTGATGGGCAACGCGCTCCAGACTTCCGGCGATGCGCTCTACGGCGCGCGCCACGTCGCGCTCAAGGCCGGCATCTCCAAGGATGTCCCGGCGCTGACGGTGAATCGCCTGTGCGGCTCCGGCCTCCAGAGCGTGGTGACGGCGGTCCAGCAGATCCAGACCGGCGAGGCGACCTGGGTGCTGGCGGGCGGGATGGAAAATCTGAGCCAGGCCCCGCACGTGATTCGCGGCGCTCGCGGCGGGCTGCGTCTCGGCCAGGGTCAGCTCGAGGACAGCCTGATGGTGGCGCTGCTGGATTCGTATTGCGGCTGCTACATGGCGCAGACCTCCGACAACCTGGCGCGCACCTACGGCATCAGTCGCGAGGCGCAGGACGAGTACGCGTTGCGTTCGCACCGGCTCGGCAACCAGGCGACCGAGAGCGGCCGCTTCGCCGAAGAGATCGTGCCGGTCGAGGTCAAGCAGGGCCGCAAGAGCATGGTCGTCGACAAGGACGATCATCTGTTTCCGAGCACGAGTCGTGAAGGGCTCGCGAAGCTGCCTCCGGCGTTCGGCCCCGAGTCCGGGGTCACCGCCGGCAACGCTTCGGGGATCGTCGATGGTGCGGCGGCCGTGGTCGTGACCAGTGCCGAGCACGCGCGCGCGGCCGGCAAACCGGCGCTCGGTGTCGTGCGCGCCTACGCGAGCGTCGGCGTCGACCCGAGCACCATGGGCATCGGTCCCGCGCCCGCGATCCGCAAGGCGCTCGAGCGCGCGGGGCTCGGGCTCGACCAGCTCGACCTGATCGAGATCAACGAGGCGTTCGCGGGCCAGTACCTGGCGGTGGAGAAGGAGCTCGGTCTCGATCGGGAGAAGGTCAACGTGAACGGCGGAGCGATCGCGCTCGGTCATCCGCTGGGTGCCACGGGCACCCGCCTCCTCTATACGCTGCTGCTCGAGCTCGCGAAGCGCGGCAAGCGCTGGGGCGTGGCTTCGGCGTGCATCGGCGGCGGCCAGGGAATCGCGGTGATCGTCGAGCGCGCGTAGGGAACACCGGCGGCAACGCCCGAACCCGAACCATGGAGGAGATTGAATGGCGAGAAGAAACCCGACGTTCATGAAGCGCCAAAAGGAGCAGAAACGCCTCGAGCGCGCGAACGCGAAACGGGTCGCGCGCCAGGCTCGGCGGATCGCCCGAACCAACGAAAAGGAAACCGGCGTGGTCGACTCCGACGAGGGCTTACAAGAAACGATCGACGCCGAAGAGCTGGCTCCGGACGAGAACGGCGTGGACGGCGTGGACGAGAATCCCGACGACCCAGAGGCGCGTCACTAGCGGCGGGACGTCGCTTCTGGCGGGACCGCGGCCTCGAGACGCGACGCGCCTCCGCCGACCGCGCCGCCCCGGCTCAGTTCAGATCGGTGACCGCCGCCGGGGGCGTCACGTCGAGCGTCGAGCCGCCGAACTCCCAGGCGCCCATGTCGGGCGCCGTGCCGTTGAAGGCATCGTTGATGCCCGGCATCCGGATCGCGCCGTCGATCGCGGGGCTGCCGGTGCGGAGCGTGTAGTCGCCCGAGGTCGCCGACGTGAACAGCGGATCCCCGGAGCGGCCGGCGAGCTCGAACCCGGTCCCGGTCCGTAGCGCCGCGAGCGTCGCGTAGTTGACGCCCTTCCAGCGAAACAGCGCGGCGTAGTTCGAGTGCACCAGATCGCCGTCGTAGGTGTTGCCGATCTGGCTCTCCCCCGCGTCGTCGCTGACGGCGGCGGCGCCGTTGCCGACCAGAATGTTGTTGCGGAAGTGGATGTTCGAATACGGCCCGCTCGGGTGAACCGCCGCCGTGCCCGAACGATCGCTGGTCAGCGTGTTGTGACAGATCCACATCTGCGCCGTTCCCGAGAGCGAGAACTTGAAGCCGCCGCGCCAGTAGTTCGTGATCGTGTTGTAGAGCACGTAGGTCGGGCCGACGGCGTTGGGCGAGATCGAGCAGCCGCTGAAGACGTCGTCCACGCGGTTGCGCCAGACGCGAACGTTGATGCCCGAGATGGTTTCGGGCTCGAGCGCGTCGTCCCCCATCGAAGTGACGAAGTTGTTGTGGATGTCGGTGTCGGCCGCGATGTTCTCGGTCACGCCATCGTCCCCGCCGGTGTCCACCCCGTCGGTCGTGCCCCGGCAGGTGTTGAAGCGAATCACGACCCCGCGGCCTCCCCGATGCGAGATGGCCGCGTTCTCTTCGTTGTGCGCCTTGGTCGCGGCCCACGGCCACAGGCTGATCCTGGGGTCGCGGCAATAGTTGTATTCGATGAGATGGTC
>DASQFU010000096.1:0-16703 GCA_035632955.1 Candidatus Limnocylindria bacterium | reverse complement strand
TCCCGACCTCTGGCACGTCCCCGGCAGCCCGACCCCGGGCGGGGCATGAGTGGCGGCGTGGGCCGGCTCGCACGATTCGCGACGCTCGGGGCGCTGGTGGCGACGCTCGCCGGCTGTGCGGCGAGCCAGCGCGCGCCGCAGGCGGGTTGATGCTGCCCGGCACGGGGCCCGTCCGTTTTCTCGCGCTCGGTGATTCGTACACGATCGGCGCCGGCGTCGCGGCGGCCGAAGACTGGCCAGCCGTGTTGGTCGAACGGCTGCGCGCCCGTGGCATCGCGATCGAGGATCCGGAGATCATCGCGCGCACCGGCTGGACGACGGACGAGCTCGCGGCCGGAATCGAACGGGCGCGGCCGCGCGGACCCTACCTGCTCGTGACGCTCCTGATCGGCGTCAACGATCAGGCGCGTGGCGCCGAGCCCGACGAGTATCGCCGCGCGTTCAGCGCGCGGCTGCGGCAGGCCGTGGAGCTCGCGGGCGGGAAGCCTGGGCGGGTGATCGTGCTCTCGATCCCCGATTGGAGCGTCACTCCGTTCGCCGCCAGCCAGGATCAAGAGCGGATCGCCGCGACAATCGTCCGGTTCAACCAGGCGAAGCGCGACCAGGCGGAGCGCCGGCGTGCGCTACGTCGACGTGACGGAGATCTCGCGGCGCGCGGCCACCGATCCCGGCCTGTGGACGGGCTCCATCCCTCGCGCCGCATGTACGAAGCCTGGGTCGAGTGGATCATGTCCGCAGCGCTCACGGCGTTGGGACACGAACTAGCCCCCGCGAGAGCGCACCACACCGCGTCTACAGGCACCGATGCGCAGGACTGTATCTCGCGCGTGTGGAAATGCTTTGGGGCGGTCACGCACTGACGTATGATCTCGATGGCATCCTCATTCCATGGTCCTCCGCGCAAACGGCGGGCCCGCTCATCGGGAGGTAGCGTATGCAGCTTGTTCGTAAGGTTCTTGCGTTGTCAGTGCTGTGCTTGCTGGTTGCGGGAGCCCCGGCATCCGCGCAGGTGAGGATCAACGAGCTCGATTCGGATCAGGTCGGCGCGGACGCGGGCGAGTTCGTCGAGCTCTTCGATGGTGGGGTTGGCAACACGTCGCTCACCGGTTTAGTACTGGTCTTCTATAACGGGTCGAACGACCTCTCTTACGCAGCCTTCGACCTGGATGGTCAGACGACCAACGCCTCCGGCTATTGGACGCTCGGCAATGTCGGCGTCCCGGGAGTCGATCTGACCTTCGCCAATGACAACCTCCAGAATGGCGCCGACGCCGTCGCGCTCTACACGGGCGACGCCTCCGCCTTTCCAACCAACACGCCGGTGACGACGACGGCCAATCTACTCGACGCGATCGTCTACGACACGGCGGATGCGGACGATCCGGGTCTCCTGGTGCTCCTCAACGCGGGTCAGCCCCAGGTCGACGAAAACGGTGGAGGGAACGGAACCGGCCACTCGAACCAACGGTGCCCGAACGGCAGCGGGGGGCTGCGGAACACGACGTCCTATCTGCAAGCAACGCCCACGCCGGATGCCTCCAACGCAGTGTCGTGCACGCCGACCGCGACGAGCGAGAGCACGTGGGGCCGCGTCAAGCAGCTCTATCGTTAGTCGGAGACTCGATCGGACGTTCGAGGCGAGCGCCTGGCGGCGCTCGCCTCATTGCTTACTGCGAGATCCACACCAGCTATTTCTGCTAAAGCGACCGCTCAGTGCTCCGGCCCGAGGTCCAGCGCCCAGCGCTCACGCAGCGCGTGGCGGAACGCGACGGCGGTCGCGCGCTGCCCGAGCCGGCGTCGGTATTCCTCGTAGGCGTCCATCATGGCCGGACCCAGCTCCGAGAGCAGCCGTCCGCGCCCTCGCGCCTCTGCGAGCTGCTCGCCGAGCCGGGCCGAGAGCTCGTCCAGAATCTCCGCGGCGACCGTTTCGGGAATCGGATCGGCGGCCGTGGGGCTCCGATCGCCGGAGCCGGGTGCGGGTGCGGAGCTCGGCGCATCGCTCTCGGCGGCGGTCGCGGTCGGTGTGTTCGATCCCGCCTCCGCCATCACGAGGAACGCGCCGTGACACTTCGGACAGCGCACGCGAGCGCCCCGCGGCCCGAGCAGCCGGTCGGGGAGCTGATAAGCGGTCGCGCAATGCGGGCAGTGGACGGTCATGACGGATCGAGGTCGGCCGCGGCGCCATCACCCATCCGAGGGCCGAGCAGCCGCGCGCATTCTGGCGCATCGCCGGTGCGGGTGCCATGCGAAAGGCCGGAGCGAAGTCGATGACCGGATGCGCGGGATCAATCTAGATCCTCGGGGACCAGCAAGTAGAGCACCGAGTCATACATCAACCGCCGACTCCGGAGGACGCCTTTGCGACGCGCGCCGACCTTCTCGGCGACGCGCTGGCTCGCGCGATTCTCGACGGCGGCGAGAATCTCGATCCGCTGTAAGCCAACCCCGCGGAAGCCGTAGCTCGCGACCAGAATCGCGGCGGCGGTAGCTGCACCCCGCCGCGTTCCGCCGGTGCGCACCCAATAGCCGAGATTGGCTGTGCGATAGGGCCAGTTGATCTGGTTGAGCCCGCATCCGCCTAGGAACCGCCCGCTGTCCGCGTCGGCGATGATGAAGCTCAACTCCTCCCATCGAGCCCATGCATCCGGGCGCGAGAGCACCCAGCGCTCGGCATCGGCGCGCGCATAGTCCGGATGACACCAGGGAAGCCAAGGCTGGACCTCGGCGATCGATTCGCGCGCCGCCTCGAGCATCGGCTCGACGTCGCCGCTGCGAAAGGGCCGAACCAGGATCGCACCCTTCCGCAGCTCCTCCGGGGGCGTTACGGATGGGTGCTCTGCGCTCATCGAATCCGCCCCTGCGGGTCCAGCCTCAGCCGGCGAGCGCGAGTTCGAGTGGCTCGCGATAGTGCGCCATCAGCATCTCTCGCAGCGCGCCATGCGCCGGCTGAGCGAGCTGCGGGTCCGCCGCGACCACCGCCCGCGCGGCGTCGCGGGCCGCGAGCACCAGCGCCTCGTCACGCGCGAGATCGGCGAGCTTGAGCCGCGGCAGACCGCTCTGGCGCACACCCCACAGCTCACCCATGCCACGCAGCCTCAGATCGGCTTCGGCGAGGACGAACCCGTCCTCGGTGCGCGTCAGCTCGGCCAGCCGCTCGCGGGCGAGCGACGAGGCGGCAGGCCCCGGAATCAGGACGCACACCGAGCGGTGCGCGCCACGGCCCACGCGCCCGCGGAGCTGATGAAGCTGCGTGAGCCCGAAGCGCTCGGCGTTCTCGACCACCATCAGCGTGGCGTTCGGCACGTCCACACCGACCTCGACCACCGTGGTCGCGACCAGCACGTGGATCGCGCCCTGGACGAACCCGTCCATCACCGCCTGCTTCTCGTCGCTCTTGAGCCGCCCATGGAGCAACCCGAGCCGGAACTCCCGGAGCAACGGGTGCTCCGCGAGCCGCTCGAACTCCGTCTCGGCGGCGCGCGCTTCGAGCCGTCCGCCCTCCTCGATCACCGGGAGAACGACGAACGCCTGCCGGCCCGCGGCGAGCTCGCGAGCCATGAACTCCAGCACCTGCGGGAACTTCTCCTCTCCGGTGACGCGCGTGACTATCCGTCCCCGGCCGGCGGGACGGCTGCGCAGCCGGCTGGTCGCGAGATCCCCATAGAACGCGAGCGCGAGCGTGCGCGGAATCGGCGTCGCGGTCAGCACCAGGACGTCCGGAATCACGCCCTTGCGCGCGAGCATCGCGCGCTGTTTGACGCCGAACCGGTGTTGCTCGTCGACGATCGCGAGCCCGAGCTTCGGCAGCGCCACCTTCTCCTCGAGCAGCGCGTGCGTGCCGACCACGAGCATCGGCTCCCCGCGGGCGAGCCGGGCGAGCAGTTGGCGCCGCTCGGCGGCCGGCGTCGCACCGGTCAGCAGCGCCGGCTGGACGCCTGCGGCAGCCGCGTGGCGCTCGAGCGTCGCACCGTGCTGGCGAGCCAGAATCTCGGTCGGCGCCATGAAGGCGACCTGATGGCCGGCCTCGATCGCGTGCAGTGCGGCGAGCAGCGCCACGACCGTTTTGCCGCTGCCGACGTCGCCGATCAGGATACGGTGCATGGGAGACGTCCGGCGCTGATCCGCGACGATCTCGGCCAGCGCCTGCTCCTGATCGGCCGTGAGCGTGAACGGCAACGCCGCGCGCGCCGCGTGCGCCCACGCGCCCTCTGCCGAGGTCACGAGCCCCCTTCCGGTCTCGGACAGCACTCTCCGCCGCAGCTCGAGCACCGCCTGGAGCAGGAACAGCTCTTCGAACGCGAGCCGCGCGCGCGCCGCCTCCAGGCGCGAATCATCGTCCGGGAAATGGATCTGCCGCAGCGCCTCGCCGAGCGGCACGAGCCCCCGCGCGCTGCGAACGTCCTCCGGAAGCGGCTCCGGCATGCGGTCGGCGGCGGCATCGAGCGCGCTCCGCACCGCCTTGCGGATCGCGCGCGCGCTCAGCCCGCGCGTGAGCGCGTGCACCGGCACCAGGCGTCCGGCATGGAGCAGCGTCTCCACGTCGCCCTCGATGACCTCGAACATCGGGTTCATCATCCGGCCGTCGAGCGGATCGAGCTCCCCGCTGACGACGACGCGCGTGCCGGTGCGCAGCGTTCGGGCGAGGAACGGCTGGCCGAAGAAATAGCAGGCCACCGTGCCGGTTCCGTCGCTGACGGCTGCCGAGAAGTCGGTGCGGCCGCCGCGCGTGCGCAAGGCGGCGGCGCTGCGCACCGTGCCGACCACCGTCATCAGCTCGCCGGGCGCGAGCTGCTTCACGGTGACGAAGCGTCGCGCGTCGAGATAGGTGCGGGGATAGTGGCGAAGCAACTGCTCCACGGTGTTGAGACCGAGGCGCTCGAATACCTGGGCGCGCGCCGGACCCACGCCCGGCAGGAACTGGACGCGCGAGCCCGGATCGAGGCGCGCCCGCGTCAGTCCTGTGACACCCACAGCCGCTCCCAGAACACGCGGCCCTCGGCCTCGACGCCGAAGCGCAGCAGCATGTGGCCGCCGATGTGGCCGTCCTCGAACGCGGCGAACGCATAATGAGGAGAGAACAGGAGGATCTCCTCCCCGGGCACGAACGCCATCGTGCCGCCGAGCACGCCCTCGACTGGGATCAGCTCCGGATGAGCGACGAGGCTGTCGCGCAGTTGCCGGGCCGGATCGGCGAGACCGCGGCGACGCAGCTCGTCCACGTCGAACGGCTCGAGCAGCGTGCGCCGCGTCGTCCAGGCGCGCCGCACTTCCTGCTGCCAGCGCCGGCTCTGCAGCTGCCCGAGCGTCGCCACCCACACCCAGTACAGCGAATCACGGGTCTCCAGGGCGTCGGTCGGAGTCGGGATCGGCAAGGTGCGGATCAGCGAGTCCATGACCGTTTGGGTCCAGGCTTTGGTCGCCCGCTCGCGGCGCTCGGCGGTCTGCCAGCGCACGGCGCAGAACGCTCCGAGTGCGCTGCTCGCGATCAGCAACAGCACCAGCAGACGGCGCGACCTCATGGCGACTCACCCTCCCTCGATTCGGTTGCGTGTCTGGCCGTCGGCGCTTCGCCGCGTACAGACGCCGGCGCACGCCTCCGCCCGAACGCCCGCCCGCGCTTGTCAGTCTCCCAGGTGGCTGCTAGAATGCCTGGCCATTTTCCTTGCTGGCCTCGGTCGATGTCTCCAGGAGGTTCTTTCGTGGCTCAACGCTGTCATGTCTGCGGCAAAGGCACGATGTCGGGTCATTCCGTCAGTCACGCGAACAATGCCACCAAGCGCAAGTGGAATCCCAATCTCCAACGGGTGCGCGCGATGGTGGAAGGCCGGGTGAAGAACATCAACGCCTGCACCCGTTGCCTGCGCGGCAACAAGGTGCAGAAGGCGGTCCGCCGCCAGCACCGCGAGGCCGTCGCCTAGACCTCGCACCTCGCGGGCGGCGCGCAGCATTCTGTCGCGCGCGCGCGAATCGCGGCAGAGGCGTTCATCCCGCCGCGCGCGAGAGCAGCTCCCGCCACGCGAGCTGCCGGCGCGGCAAGGCGTGGAGAGGATCCAGCTCGAGCGCCTGGGCGAACTCCGCTTCGGCCTCGACCGAGCGCGACAGCGCCAGCAGCGCCCAACCGAGATCGGCCCGCGCCGCTCCGTAGCACGGATTGAGCTGCACCGCAGCCCGCAACGGCGCTTCGGCCCCCGCCGCGTCCTCGCGCGCGAGCCGCGCGCGACCGAGCAACGCGTGGGCGTCCGCCCATGCCGGCCGCTGCGTGACCAGATCTTCGAGCAGCGACTCGGCAGCCGCGGAATGGCCGAGCGACAGCTCGAGCCCGGCCAGCTCCAGCGCCGCCGGCGCGTAGTCCGGCTTGAGCTCGAGCGTCGAGCGATACGCCTCCTGCGCTCCCACCGTGTTGCCGCGGGCCCGACGCGCCCGAGCCAGGGCCAGATGCAGATCGGGATAATCCGGTTGCAGCGCCAGCGCCCGCAGCAGCTCGCTTTCCGCCATTTCCGGGTCGCCGGCGGCGAGCAGGATGGAGGCGGCTTCGAGCGTCGCGGGCGGCAGCTCTCGGTCGCGGCTCAAGCCGCGGCGCGCCGCGCGCAGCGCATCGTCGTGACGTCCGAGCGCGTGATAGACGAGCGCCAGCAGGCGTTGCGCGCGCGCGAACTCACGGTTCAACTCCACGGCTCGCTCGAGCGGCTCGACCGCCCCCGCGAGATCGCCGGCGCGAAACCGGGCGAGCCCGAGCCAGAAGCGAACGTCGGGGTAGTCGGGATACTCGTGCTGCGCGCGCTCGAGGTGCTCGATCGCGACGCGCGAATCACCGAGCTCCAGGCTGGCGCGCGCGCGCAGCATCCGCGCCTCCAGGTAGCGGGCGTTGATCTCGAGCGACGCGTCGAGATGCGGGAGCGCGTCCGCCGCGCGATCGGATTCGAGCAACAGCGCCCCGAGCCGGCACAGCAGATCGGCGTAGGTCGGATGCTCCGCGACCGCCCGCTCGAGCTCGGCGATCGCTCCCCCGAGATCACCGGCGTGATAACGCTCCAGCGCCTGCTCGACCGGTGTCGCCGCGCCGGGCTGGCCGAGCAAACGGGGCGCCGCCGCGCGCCACTCCGAGAGTCCCCAGTCGGCGGCCGCGTGCGGCACGACGTCGGCCGGCGGCTGATAGCCGAGGGCCAACGCCCGCTCGAACGACTCCCGCGAGCCCTTGCGATCCCCGAGCTGGCCGAGGCACACGGCCAGCAGCAGCAACGCGTCGACGTAGCGCGGCTGCTCGTTCAGGGCGCGCCGGAGCTCCTCGACCGCATCGGGCAGGCGCCCCGAACGCTCGTAGATGCGCGCCAGACAGTAGCGCAGATCGGGGTAGCTCGGGTGCTCCCCGAGGGCGCGCACGAACTCCGCTTCGGCGCGCGGATAATCGCCGGCGTGAAAGCGCGCCAGCCCGAGGTTGGCGCGCGCTTCGGCGGCATGAAAGCGGGCGAGGCTGAAATCCGGATCGTTGGGATCACGGAGTTCGCGCGCCGCTTGATCGAAACATTCGGCGGCGCGCTCGAACTCGCCCCGGTTGAAGTGCAGGATGCCCTGGTTGTAGTTGCGGTTGCGGCCCCATCGGCTGAGGGCCGAGAAGAACGACAGCGAACCCTCCTCTCAGTCCATCTGCTTGCGCAGGAACGTCGGCACCTCGAGCGAATCGCCGCGCGCGGCCGACTTGGTGACCCACTTGGAACGGCCGTTGCCCGCCTCCTCGCGCTTCCAGGGCTGCGGGTGCCGGAACTCCTCTCCGGTCTCGAGGCCCTTGTCGATGAGCTTGAGGCGCGGCTCGGCGTGACCGAAGCCGGTGGCGATCACGGTGATCACGAGCTCGCCATCCATGTTGGGGTCGATGACCGAGCCGAAGATCACGTTCGCTTCCTCGCCCGCCGCGTTGACCACGACGCTCGCCGCCTCGTTCACTTCGTGCAGCGTCAGGTCGCGCCCGCCGGTGATGTTGACCAGCACGCCCTCGGCGCCGGCGATCGAGACATCCTCGAGCAACGGACTCGAAACCGCCGCCTGCGCGGCCGCCGAGGCCCGGTCGGCGCCCGAGGCGCGGCCGGTTCCCATCAGCGCGTTGCCGCGATTCGACATCACCGCCTTCACGTCGGCGAAGTCGAGATTCACGAGCCCCGGCACCGTCACCAGGTCGGAGATGCCCTTGGTGGCCTTGAGCAACACTTCGTCGCACACGCTGAGCGCGTCGGTGAGCGACGTGCCCTTGTCGACGACCGCGAGCAGGCGCTCGTTCGGGATCACGATCAGCGTGTCGACCTCGGCGCGCAGCTCGGCCAGGCCCTCTTCCGCCTGCCGCATGCGGCGCCGGCCTTCGAACGTGAACGGCTTGGTCACGACCGCGACCGTGAGCGCACCGGTCTGCTTCGCGAGCCGCGCCACCACCGGCGCCGCGCCGGTGCCGGTCCCGCCGCCCATGCCGGCGGTGATGAACACCATGTCGCTGTCCACCAGCGTGTCGGCGATCGCGTGCTCGTCCTCTTCCGCCGCGCGCCGCCCCTGCGAGGGATCGCCGCCCGAGCCGAGGCCGCGCGTGGCGTTGAGTCCGATCTGGATGCGCGTCGGCGCCAGAGACTGGTTGAGGGCCTGAATGTCGGTGTTGAGCGAGATGAACTCCACGCCCCTCAGTCCCGCTCCGATCATCCGGTTGACCGCGTTGCCGCCGCCGCCGCCGACCCCCACCACCTTGAGCTTGGCCGTCGTCGTGCTGTCGAATTCGAGCTCGAACATTGCACCTCCCTGTGCGCCGCGGATGCGGCGTCTGTTTAGTAGAACAAGTCGCTGAACCAGCGCCGCGGGTCGAACACGTTTCGACGCTCACCGCTGGCCCGTCTCTCACCGGTCACTGCATCGCCGTTCTCGCCCTGGGCCGCATGGAGCACGAGCCCCACGCCGGTGGCGTAGCGCGGGTCGGCGACCGTCGTGCCGAGCCCACCCAACGCTTCCGGGACCCCGAGACGCACCGGCATCTCGAACACCTGTTCCGCGAGCTCCACGACGCCCGGCATCAGCGACGTGCCGCCCGTCAATACCACCCCTCCTCCGAGCAGCTCCGCGAAGTGGTTCTTCTTCACCTCGCGGTTGGCCAGGGCGAAGATCTCTTCCATCCGCGGCTCGATCATCGACGCCAGCACGTGCCTCGAGATCTCGCGATCGGCGCGGCCGCCGACCCCCGAGACGCTCACGGCTTCGCTGGAGGCGACCAGCGCCGCGAGCGCGCAGCCGAACGCGATCTTGATCTGCTCGGCCTTGTCGATCGGCGTGCGCAGCCCGATCGCGATGTCGTTCGTGACGTTGGCGCCGCCGCACGGAATGATCGAGGTGTGGCGGATCGAGCCCTCGAAGAACACGGCGACGTCGGTCGTGCCGCCGCCCATGTCGAGCAGGACGACGCCCAAGTCGCGCTCGTCCGGCTGCAGCACGGCGTGACTCGAGGCGAGCGGCTCGAGCACCAGGTCGTGGACCTTGAGGCCGGCGCGCTGGATGGCGCGGCAGATGTTCTTGGCCGAGGTCACCGCACCCGT
This sequence comes from Candidatus Limnocylindria bacterium, assembly GCA_035632955.1. GTDB lineage: Bacteria > Eisenbacteria > RBG-16-71-46 > RBG-16-71-46 > RBG-16-71-46 > DASQFU01. Next base: position 7,143 of record DASQFU010000096.1, on the reverse strand, counting down.
GATGATGTGCACCTCGGCTTCCAGCCGCACGCCGCTCATCCCGATCGGATCCTTGATCCCGTCCTGATCGTCGACGACGAACTCCTGTGGGATCACGTGGATGATCTCGCGATCCATCGGAATGGCGATCGCCTTGGCCGCCTCGACGACGCGATCCACGTCGGCCGGGCCGATTTCGTTGTCCCTGCGCGAGACCGCGATCACGCCGCGGCTGTTGATGCTGCGAATGTGGTCGCCGGCAATCCCGGCGTACACGCCTTTGACGCCCACGCCGGCCATCCGCTCGGCCTCGTCCACCGCGCGCTGGATGCTGCCGACCGTTTTTTCGAGATCCACCACCACCCCGCGCCGGAGACCTTCGCTCGGCGCGTTCCCCACCCCCACGATCGTGAGCTCACCGGCCGCCGATGTCTTCATCTCGGCGATGATGCACGAGATCTTGGTCGTGCCGATGTCGAGACCGACGAACGTCCGCGTTGCCTGAGCCATGTCGCGATTCACCTCCTGTGACCGAGAGAGATCAGCCGCTGTGCGACGCCTCCGCAGTCGAGACGGGTCGCACGATCACCTGATTTTCGTATCGCAAGTCCACTTCGTTCGCCACCGTGCCCTTGTGCTGGAGATCGGCCAGCACGACGCGCAACGCCGACAGCCTGCGGCGCGAGGGCGGGGCGGCCGGCCCGAGCACGCGGGTGCCGGAGAGCAGCGTGATCGCCGTGGTTTGCGGATCACGGACGTCCAGCTCCGAGACCTGCCCGGCGAGCTGGAGCTCGGGATCCTCGAGCGCGCGCGCCCAGCTCAGCCCGCGATCGACCTCGGGCCCGCCGAGCTGCGTCCCGGCCGGCTCGCCGACCAGGCGCGGCCCGATCAGCCGCGGCACGTCCGCGACCACGCCCGGCGCCAGCGGCGCCAGCAGCACGCCCGCCGAATCCAGCTCCCAGGGGACACCGTGGTCGACCAGCAACACCGGGACGCGCTCGACGATCCGGATGCGCACGCCGCGCGGCAGCCGCCGTCCGACTTCCGCTTCGGCCACCCGCGAATCGAGCAACAGCTCCTGACGCGCGCGCGGCAGGTCGAGACGGAACAGATCGTCGCCCCGTTGGATACCGCTGATCGCCTGCACGTGCGCGGCGTCGAGGTAGTGCATGCCTTCGACCCGGACCTCGGACACGACCGCGAAGCGACGCCGGAGCTGCGACCACGGCAGGTGCGCAAGCGTCGCTAAGACGACCAGCGCGATCGCCACGTGAAGCCAGCGCCGCAGCCGCCCGGCGCGGCGCAGCGGCCGCCGTTCGAGCGCACGTCCCTGGTAGTAACCCATCAGCGCGCCCGCTCTGCCGGCACGTTCCCGGGGTCCAGCCGGCGCAGGACCTCGTCGCCCAGCTTCCACACGTCGCCCGCGCCGAGCGTCATCACCGTGTCGCCCGCCCGCGCTTCGGCCACCACCGCGGCGACCGCGGCCGCCGGGTCCGGCGCGTGCTCGATGGCGCGCGCCCCATGCGCCCGAGCGCTCGCGACGACCGTCGCTCCGGAGACCCCCGGGATCGGCTTCTCCCCCGCCGCGTACACGTCCAGCACCCACACGCGATCCGCTTCGGCGAAGCAGGTTCCGAACTCGTCGCGAAGCGCGAGCGTGCGCGTGTAGCGGTGCGGTTGGAACACGACCAGCGTGCGCCCGCCGAGGCCACGCGCCGCGCTCAACGTCGCCGCGATCTCGGTCGGATGATGGGCGTAGTCGTCGACGACGCGGACGCCGGCCGCCTCGCCGCGCGTTTCGAACCGGCGCGCGACGCCACGGAACTCCGCCAGCGCTTCGGCGATGTGGCCGAACCCGACCTCCAGCTCGATCGCGACCGCGACCGCCGCGAGCGCGTTCAGCACCGCGTGCCGCCCGGGCAGCTGGAGATCGATCACGCCCAGGCGCTGGCCCGAGCCCACGACCTCGAAGCGGGCGCCGTGCGGCCGCAGGGTGACCTGCTCCGCGCGCACCTCGGCCTCGGGACGGGTGCCGTAGAGGATGACGCGCTTCTTGACCCGCGGCAGGATCACCCGCACTTCCGGATCGTCCGCGCACAGCACGGCGACACCGTAGAACGGCACGCCGTTGGCGAACGATACGAACGCGGCGCGAATGTCGTCCAGCCCCGCGTAGAAGTCGAGATGTTCGCGGTCGATGTTGGTCACCACGCACAGCGCCGGCGAGAGCCTCAGGAACGAGCCGTCGCTTTCGTCCGCTTCGGCCACCAGGAACTGACCCCGCCCGAGGCGCGCGTTGGAGCCGAGCGCGTGCAGCCGGCCGCCGACCACGATCGTCGGATCGAGCCCGCCGCGCGCGAGCACGGCCGCGATCATCGACGTCGTGGTCGTCTTGCCGTGTGCGCCGCCGACCGCCACCCCGTACTTCATGCGCATCAGCTCGGCCAGCATGTCGGCGCGGCCGATCACCGGCACGCCCGCCGCGCGGGCGGCCGCCAGCTCCGGATTGTTCTCCTGAACCGCGGTGGAGAACACGATCACGTGCGCCCCCTCCACGTTGCTCGGTGCGTGACCGACGAACACCCGGCCGCCGAGCGCGAGGATGCGCTGCGTGGCTTCGCTGCTCCGCAGGTCGCTGCCCGAAACTTGATAACCCAGGTTGAGCAGCACCTCGGCGATCCCGCACATGCCGGAGCCGCCGATGCCGATGAAGTGGATGCGGTGCGTGCGGCCGTACATCAGCGCGCCCCCGCGCCGGCTGCGTCGGGCGTCGTCGCCCCGCGCCCCTCGGCCCAGCGCTCGAGGCTGCGCACGATGCGCTCGGCCGCGTCGGGCCGCGCGAACGTGCGCGCGTTCACCGACATCCGGCGCAGCGTCTGTCGGTCCGCGAGCAGATGCGCGATCTCTTTCGCCAGCCGCTCGCCGCCGAGCTCACGGTCGGGGATCAGCGCCGCGGCGCCGCGCTCCACCAAATTGTTCGCGTTGACCTCCTGGTGATTGTGCGCCGCATAGGGATAGGGAATTAGAATCGCCGGGGTGCCGTTCGCGGCGATCTCGGCCAGCGTCATGGCTCCGGAGCGGCACACGACCAGATCGGCCGCCGCGTAGGCGAGATGGATCTGGCGCAGGAACGGCATCACCCGCGCCGGCAGCGCGTCTGCTTCCACCTGGCCCTTGGCCCATTCGAAGTCGTCGCGTCCGGTCTGAAGGATGAACTGCACGTCGACCCGGCCCTTGAGCCGGCGCATCGCGTCGAGCGCCGCCTCGTTGATGCGGTGCGCCCCGCGGCTGCCGCCGAACACGAACACCGTCGGGCGCCCGGCGGCGAGCGCGAACTCGCGCATCGCCGCCGCGCGGTCGCCGCCGAGAATGTGGGCGCGCACCGGATTGCCGGTGATCTTCAGATGGTCCTTGCGGTCGAAATACGCGCGCGCTTCCGTGAACGAGAGGTGCACCTCGTCGGCGATCCGAGCCAGCCACCGGTTCGAGAGCCCCGGGATGCTGTTCTGCTCCTGCAGTAGCAACGGCCGGCGGAGCACGCGCGCGGCCAGCGCCACCGGCCCGCTCACGTAACCTCCGGTCCCGAGCACGACGTCCGGTCGCTCGCTCGCCACGACTCCCAGCGCCTGCGCGAACCCGACGACGTTCGCGATCAGCGCGGCCGGCCAGCGCCACCACGCGCGGCGCGGAAACCCGCGCGTGACGATGAAGCGAATGCGGAAGCCGCTTTCGGGGACCGCCTGAGCCTCGAGACCGCGGCGGCCGCCGACGAATACGACCTCGGCGCTCGGCCGCAGGCGCATCATCTCCTCGGCGACGGCGATGCCGGGATACACGTGGCCGCCGGTCCCGCCGCCCGCGATCATGACTTTCACGCTGCGGCTCCCCAGCGCTGGCGGGCCAACGCTTCGTCGCGTTCGTTGCCAACCGAGACGCGATAGAGCAGGCCGGCCGCCGCGAGGTTGAGCAGCAACGCCGACCCCCCGTAGGAGACGAACGGCAGCGGCAGCCCGGTCGTCGGCGCGAGCCCGGTCGCGACCGCGAGGTTGACCAGCGCGTAGAACCCAATCTGCAACGTGAGGCCGCCCGCAACCAGGAACGCGAACGCGTCGCTCGCGCGCACGGCGGTGCGCAGCCCGCGCCACAAATAGAGTGCGATCAGCCCGAGCAGGATCGTGGCCCCGAGAAACCCGAGCTCTTCACCGAGGATCGAGAAGATGAAGTCGGTGTGCGCCTCCGGGAGGAACAGATACTTCTGCAGCCCGCCCCCGAGCCCCCGGCCGAGCCAGCCGCCGGAGCCGAGCGCGATCAGCGACTGGTCGAGCTGCCATCCCGAGCCGCGGGTCTCGAGCGTGCCGCGCAGCACGAAGTCGAGGTAGGATCGCACGCGATCCCACTGATAGGGATGCGTCGCGAGCGCGACCGCGACGCCGGCCGCTCCCGCGCCGACCGGCACCGCGAGGTGGCGTAGCGGGGCGCCGGCGAGGAATAGCATGCCGAGTCCGATGAGGCCGAGCATCATCGCGCTGGAGAGGTTCGGCTGTTTCGCGATCAGGCCGCACAGCACGGTCAGCACTCCGAGCGGCACGAGCAGACCACGGACGAACCCGTGCTCGGCGGGCGGGCGGCGCTTGAGCCACCACGCCAGGCACACGATCGCGGCGACACGGGCGAAGTCGGTCGGCTGGAACTGGACGTTGAGCACCCCGCCATGCAGCCAGCGCTCCGAGCCGCCGGCGGCATGCCCGATGACGATCACGAGCCCGAGCAGGCCTGCCGCCGCCGCGAGCAGGAACGGCGCGGCGCGCTCCAGGCGTCGCAGCGGCAGCTTCGCCATCATCAGCATCGCCACGACGCCGATGCCGGCGCGGAGCATCTGCTTGGTGAGGAAGTGATTCGGATCCTGGTGGCGGGTGATGCCGAGGATCGCGCTCGACGAATACACCATCACGACTCCGAGCGCCGTCAGCGCCAGCGGCAGGACCAAGAGCCAGCGATCGCCGCGATTCATGCGCGCGCCTCCGCGAGCTTGAGGCGCTCGACCTCGGTCTTGAAGTGCCGGCCGCGGTCTTCGTAGTCGCGGAACATATCGAACGACGCGCACCCCGGAGAGAACAGCACGACGACCGGCTCCCGCGACGCCGCGCGAGCGACGCGCGCGATGTCGAACGCGCGATCCACCGCCTCGTCCAGCGTCGCTGCATGCGTGGCCGGAGGGTTGGGCCAGGCGGCCGCGAGGCGTGGCGCGCCCTCGCCGATCAGCACCAGATGGCGGACGCGCTCGGCGACCAGGCGGGCAAGCGGCGTGAAGTCCTGTCCCTTGTCGCGTCCGCCGGCGATCAACACGACCGGCTCGGGGAAGCTCTCCAGCGCCACACGCAGCGAGCCGGTGTTGGTCGCCTTCGAATCGTTCACGAACTCGACGCCTTCGATGACCGCGACCGGCTCGAGCCGATGCTCGAGCCCCGGATACTCCCGCAACGCGCCGCGCAGCACGGCCGGCGAGATCTCGAGCGGCAGCACCGTGGCGATCGCGCCGAGCACGTTGCTCAGGTTGTGGGCGCCGCGCAGCCGCAACTCGGTCGCGCTCATCAGGCGCTCGAGCCCGCCCCGCCACGCGAGCGCCAGCTCGCCACCAAGCGCGAACGCCCCGAGATCCACGGGACCGGTGGTCGAGAAGCCGAGCGGTGTGGCGGCGCCGGCCCGGTGCGCGAGCACCTCGGGATCGTCGGCGTTGAGCACGGCGTAATCCGTCTCCTCCTGGCGCGCGAACAGGCGCTGTTTGAGCGCTCCGTAGGTCGCGACGTCGCGGTGCCGGTCCAGGTGGTCCGGCGTCAGGTTGAGCCACGTGGCGATGAACGGCTTCAGCCGATCCACGGTCTCGAGCTGGAAGGACGACACCTCGACCACCAGCAACCCGGTCGGCGAGACCTGCTCGGCGACCTCGCACACCGCCCGGCCGATGTTGCCGCACACCTCGACTTCGCGCCCCGCCGCGCGCAGCAGCACCCCGACCAGATCGGTGGTCGTGCTCTTGCCGTTGGTGCCGGTGATGCAGAGGAGCGGCGCATGCGCGGCCAGATAGCCGAGCTCGAGCTCGGACAGGACCGGCACGCCGGCCCGGGCCGCGGCGTGCGCGAGCGGATGGTCGATCGGGATCCCGGGGCTCCACACCACGAAGTCGCGTCCCTCAAGGGCCGGGAGGTGGTCGGGCATGAGCTCGCCGGTCACGCCCTGCCGCGCCAGGCTCGCCGCGAACTCGCCCTGGCTGCCCGCCTCGATGCGGCGGTCGGCGAGGCGCACCGGCAGCCCATGACGCTCGAGCAGGCGTGCCGCGGCCAAGCCCGAGCGCGCGGCGCCGACGACGAGCGGCCGGCGGCCGGGGAGCGGATGCCGGGCGTCGATCGTCATTGCAGCTTGAAGGTGGAGAGGGACAGCAATGCGAGCAGCGCGCCGACGATATAGAAGCGCAGAACGACGCGCGACTCCGCCCAGCCGACGAGCTCGAAATGATGGTGGAGCGGCGACATCCGGAACACACGCCGCCCCCACAGCTTGAACGAGGCCACCTGCAGCATCACCGACAGCGCCTCGGCGACGAAGATCCCGCCCACCAGCACCAGCCAGAACTCGCGTTTGATGAGCACCGCGACCGTGGCCAGCGCGCCGCCGAGCGCGAGGGAGCCGGTGTCGCCCATGAACACGTCGGCCGGATGGCAGTTGTACCAGAGGAAACCCAGCGAGGCGCCGAGCACCGCCGAGCAGAACACGGTCAGCTCGCCGGCGTAGCGCAGGTGGCTCAGGTTGAGGTACTCGCTGAATCGGATGTGGCCGCTCAGGTAGCACATGCCCGCCATCGCGATCGCCGCGATCGCGACCAGGCCCGAGGCCAGGCCGTCGAGCCCGTCGGTGAGGTTCACGGCGTTCGACGAGCCCGTGATGACCAGGATGACGAACGGGATGAAGAGCAGGCCGAAGTCGATGAAGCGGAACTTGAGGAACGGGACGTGGGTCGTCGTCGGCGCCAGGCCGGGCGTGCCGGACTCGGGCCACACGATCAGCACCAGGCCGATCGCCGCGCCGAGCGCGACCTGGCCCGCCAGCTTGTAGCGGCCGAGCAGGCCCTTGGGGTAGCCCTTGACCACGCGCAGGTAGTCGTCGAGG